>CAYRXM010000065.1:0-25167 GCA_964428175.1 uncultured Anaerolineae bacterium | reverse complement strand
GGATCGGCGACCACCGACTGATCCATCACGCTGATCGCCGGCCCTTTGCCCAACTCGGTGGTCGGGCTGATGTCGCGCTCTTTGGGGCTGTCGTCGCAGATGGTGCCTTCCAGCACGAACGCCGCGTCGGGCATCACGCTGAACCCGGCCACGCGCGCCCCGCGCAGGCCCACCTCTTCCATCGTTGTAAAAACAGGATAAAAATCGAACGGGTAAGGCCCCTGTTCGATCAACTCGATCAACACCGCACACCCGGCGCGGTCGTCAAACGACTTGCCCTTGACCACGCTGCCCAGGTCTTCAAAGGCCGTATCGAACGCGGCATAATCGCCCTGCTTGACCAATTTGTCGGCCTCGGCCTTGCTGCTCACGCCAATGTCGATCACCATCTGGTCGTGCGAAATGACCTGCCCGCGCTCCTGCGGCGTGGTCAAGTGTACCGGCTTGATGCAAATCAGCCCGGCGATTTTTTCCTTGCCGATGCGCACCGTCTTGGCCGGCAGCACGCGGTCGTCGATGCCGCCGATCTTTTTGAAATGGATCAGCCCGCTCTCGTCGGCGTGCGAGATGATCAGCCCCACTTCGTCCATGTGCGCAGCGACCATCACCTTGAACCCGGCGTTGGCCGTGCCTTTTTGAAACGCGATCACGTTGCCCAGATGATCGACCTTGAACTCGCTCACCTTGTCCTTGATCGCCTCGACCACCACCCGGCGCACCGCTTCTTCGCCGCCCGATGGGCCGAGCGCATTCGACAGCGTTTCCAACCGTTTCCAGTTCATTGGGCTTCTCCTTCCGGCATTTTCCAGGCCATGTCGTCGATAAAAGCCTCATCCAGCCCGGCGATGAAATGGGCCAACAGCCGCCCCGTGCGCGCCACGTCCTTGATCGACAGCGTCTCGATCGGCGTGTGCATGCTGCGCAGCGGGATGCTCAACAAACCGGTTGGAATGCCTTCGCGCGTCACCTGGATCGCGCCCGCGTCGGTGCCGGTCTGCCCGCGCTCCGAGACCTCGACCTGGAAGGGTATTTCCTGTTCAACCGCCGTCAATTTCATCTTTTCAAACACTACCGGGTGCATGTTTGGCCCCATGCACAGCGCCGGGCCTTTGTTCAAATCGATGGCAATGCCATCCGGCACGCCGGGCTGCCGGCCAAAGCCCACGTCGATGGCAATGCCCACGTCGGGCGCGACGCCATAGGCGCTGGTGATCGCCCCGCGCAGGCCCACTTCTTCCTGCACCGTCGCCACGGCGTAAAGGTCCCACTCGTGGCGCAGCCCTTGCAGCAGGTCGAGGCATTCGGCGATGCAGGTCACCGCCGCGCGGTCGTCGAACGCCTTGCCACAGACCATGCCGTTTTGCAGTTCGAGGAACGGACGGCGGATGGTGATCAGGTCACCAACACGGACGACCTTTTCGAGTTCGTCCTGGGTCAAGCCGAGGTCGATAAACAATTGGTCCATCGGCATGGGCTTGCTGCGTTCTTGCTCGCTGAGTACGTGCGGCGGGCGGCAGCCGATGATGCCCGGCCAACCCTTCCGCCCCCCTATAGTACCGTGGACGAGGACTTCCTGGCCCATCAGCGTGCGCACGTCAAACCCGCCCACCTGGGTAAAGCGCAAAAAACCCTTGTCGAGCGCAGTGACGATCAGACCGATCTCATCCATATGCCCGGCGAGCATGATTCGACGGCGCGGTTCCGGGCCGGCGCCGCGCTTGAGGGCAATCACATTGCCCATCGCATCGACGCGCACCTCGTCGGCCAGAGCGGCAAATTTCTCCTGCACGATCCGGCGCACCTCATCCTCATAGCCGGAGACGCCGCTGGCTTCCGAGAGCGCTTTCAAAAAAGGAACAAGCTCCACGATCTCCTCCCACTCTAGATAACCCAACTTGCAACTCAAGTTGGGTTATAAACAGGCGCTCCGTTGCGCCCGATCTGAAACGGGTTTTACTCAGTCACGGTAAACGGCGTCTGAGCAGCAGTCGCGCCGTCTCGCCCGGCCATGATCTGGTGCACGCCTATGGTCATGGTCAGCGGCACGGTGTGCGTAAACGACGCAATCTGGCCGATGTCGTCCGCATTCACCTGGCGGATCAAGGCGTCCGGCGTGTCCCAATATACGCTGTATTGTGCATAGGGTTCAAATTTGATGCCGCTGATCGTGATCTCGATCCCGGCCTGGCCGGATGATGGCTGCACCGAGAGCACCGGCGTCGGGGTCGCCGTTGCCGTGGCGGTCCCCGTGGCGGTCGCCGTGGCGGTCGCCGTGGCGGTCCCCGTCGCCGTCGCCGTCGCCGTTGCCGTCGAGGTTGCCGGCGCCGGCGTGGTCGCGGTGGGTGTAACAGTCGGCGTTTCCGTCGGCGTCTGGGTGATGATCGGCGTTGCGGTCGGAGTTTCGGTTTCGGTAATGGTCGGCGTGACCGTTGGAGTATCCTCCACAGTTGCCGTCGGGGTCGGCATTTCGGTGGGCGTCTCGGTAGGCGTCGCCGTTGCCGGCTCGTCTGTAGGTGGAACAGGTGTCCAGGTCGGCGTCTCGGTCGGCGGCGATGTCAAAGTGAACGTCGGCGTCAGCGTCGGCGTGGGCTGGGGGTGAAAATCCACGGTCAGCGCCCAGAAACCGAGCACATAGCAGGGCACCGTGGCGACGATCACCGCGGCCAACAGACCATAAATCGTCCGCTGGCGTGCCGTCCGAGATGCAAACCACTGTGAGAATCCCTCGCCCACTCGATGACTCCGTCCTCTAGTTCAGCCTGTATGGTGGCGTTATGATAACACCGATTCAGAGCGTTGTCAACTGTCTGCCTGACGGCCGGCATTCAGCTGCCGGCTCCACTCGGCCTGCATCAACTAGACATATTCCACCTTAAAATTTGTGAATTTTTCGTATAGGGGACTAGCCAAAACGAAATTTTGGTGGTATAATAAGTGGTATAAAAGGGGTTAGAGTGGGGCAAAGTGGGGCAAAATCCGAGTTTTTCCCCTCAAAACCCCGCCAGAATGGGAACAATCAGAACATTTGTTCTACTCTTGTTTGGTCACACAGCGCTCAACGAGATAGCGTGAGACAAAAAGGCAAAGCGATGTTTCTCGGCGAGTACACCCACACTCTGGACGACAAAGGCAGGCTGACCATTCCCGCCAAGTTTCGCGATCAACTGGAACATGGACTGGTGATCACGCGCGGTCTCGACGGGTGTCTTTTTGTGTTTACCCACAAAGACTGGCAGCGACTGACCGAAATCCTGGGCGAGAAACTGCCCTTCACCCAGGGATCGGGCCGCCAGTTGTCCCGCTTTTTCTTTGCCGGCGCAGACGATTCGACCATAGACCGGCAAGGACGCATCTTGATTCCGGCCTATCTACGCGAATACGCTCAACTCGAATCCGAGGTGATCGTCGCCGGGGCAAATACCCGCCTGGAACTCTGGAATCCAGAGCAGTGGCGAGCCGCAATGGCCCAGGTTGAGGCCAATGTCGAGGTGATTGCCGAGCAGTTTGGCAACATCACCTTTTAGATGATCGCTGCCCTATTGTATCATACAATCGCCAAAGGGTCGAGAGCGACGTGGAGGCAGATCGATGGAGCCGTCTGCTCCACACATTCCCGTACTTGAACAAGAGGTGTTGGCCGGGTTGCAGGTTCGTCCCGGCAGGCGCTATATCGATGGGACGGTGGGCGCGGGCGGGCACGCTGAGGGCATCTTGAAAGCCAGCGCGCCGGACGGGCGGCTTTTGGGCCTGGACGCAGACCCGGCAGCGCTGGCGATCAGCCGGGAACGCCTGGCCCCCTTTGGCGAGCGCGTGCTGCTGGTACACGACAATTTCGCCAACCTCGCCATCTGGGCCGGGGAGCACAGCTTTGCGCCCGTCGACGGGGTGCTGCTCGACCTGGGCCTGTCTTCGATGGCGCTGGCCGCGCCGGAACGGGGCTTTTCATTCCAGCACGACGGGCCGCTGGATATGCGCTTTGACCCGCGCGGTACTGTCACCGCCGCCGATCTGGTAAACGAACTGCCGGAGCGGGAATTAGGTGACCTGATCTATCGCTATGGTGAAGAGCCGGCCTCGCGCGCGGTCGCCCGGGCCATCGTGGCCGCCAGACCCATTTATTCGACGGCGCGCCTGGCCGAGATCATCGCCGGGGCCGTCCGTCGGCGCGGCAAGATTCATCCGGCGACACAGACGTTTCAGGCCTTACGCATTGCCGTCAACGACGAGTTGATCGTTCTGGAACGCGCGCTGGCGGCGGCGCAGCAAGTGCTCAAGCCGGGCGGGCGGCTGGCCGTTATTTCGTTTCATTCGCTCGAAGATCGTACCGTCAAGCAGTTCCTGGCCCGTGAATCGAGGGACTGCCTTTGTCCGCCCGAGATGCTGGTCTGCACCTGCGGGCACAAAGCGACGTTCGCGCCGGTGACGCGCAAGCCTGTCGGCCCGGCGCTGGAAGAGGTGGCGCGAAATCCACGTAGCCGCAGCGCCAGGCTGAGGGTCGCCGCCCGGCTTTGAGCGTCCTGGCTCACGAGCAAGTCCGGATTGGGTTGGGGGAGGGGAAGAAGTATGGAGTCCACTTCACACTGCGTCAAAGACAAAACCAAGCACCGTCTGGGCGATCGGGCCATGGTGGGTGTGCTGTGCATTTTGGCTGCGTTTGCCCTGCTTGGCTGGATTTACCTCTCCCAGGCCAGCGATGTCGCCATGACCAGCCGCCGCGTGCAAGACCTCGAAGAGCAAAAAAGCCAGTTGCAGGAACAAAACCTGGAACTGATGGTGCAGATTGCCAGGTACGAGTCGGTGGCCCGGCTGGCCGAACGCGCAGAATCGCTCGGTTTTGCCCGCCTGCCGCTGGACGGGGTAGAATTTCTGGCTGTGGTTGAACCGCGAGACGAGACGGCCCTGCTGGCTGCCGCTTCGTCGCCACCCACCTGGTGGGCGCAGGTGGCGGCACAGTTTTCCGCCTGGGCGCAGACCGAGTTGCCATGAGACGTTCCGGCATCCCTACCATCGAATCGGTTGAGCCGCCGCCGCCACCGGAACAGTCTGACCCCAAACTGCCCCGGCGGATGATGCTCTTTTTGGCGGCGGTGATCGGCTTTTCGCTGTTGATCGCGGCGCAGTTTGTACGCTGGCAGATCATCGAGCGGGCGAGTTTGATGGAAGGATTGGCCGCGCGCGGGGGATATTACGAACAGGTTCCTTCGCAGCGCGGCCTGATCGTTGATCGAAACCACAACCTGCTGGCCCTGAACAACTATGATTTCAGCATCGAGGCCGCACCCAACATGATCCCCGACCGGCAGACCCGTGAAGTGGCCGAAAAGCTGGCCCCGGTCTTGGGATATACGCAAGAAAAGCTCTTTAACATCCTGGATGGCAACGCGCTTTACGCCCAGGTAGCGCGCCACGTGCC
Source organism: uncultured Anaerolineae bacterium (assembly GCA_964428175.1). Taxonomy (GTDB): domain Bacteria; phylum Chloroflexota; class Anaerolineae; order JAFGEY01; family JAFGEY01; genus CAYRXM01. The sequence goes on along the minus strand of CAYRXM010000065.1, from coordinate 19,754 downwards.
GCGCGAGGTTGGCAAGGCGGTGATCGCCTTGGGCATCAAGGGTATTTTCGTCAGGCCGATCGCCGTGCGCGTCTACCCGGAAGGCGAACTGGGCGCGCACATCCTCGGCTTTGTCGCCGGCGACGCCGAGGAAGGCAGCATGGGCTATTATGGCGTCGAGGGTTTTTACGACAAGGCGCTCAAGGGCAAGGCCGGCGTGCGCGAGGAGGCCTGGGATCCCTGGACGCGCCCGGTGGCCTTTGCCGACCGTCGCGCTTACGGCTGGACACTGCCCGAAGAAGGGCGCACGCTGGTATTGACCATCGACCGGACGATCCAGTATTTGCTGGAGCAAGAACTGTACGCGGCGATTGAACAGTATGGCGCCGAAAGCGGCTGCATCGTGGTGATGAACCCAAAAACCGGGGCCTTGATCGCGGCGGTTTCCTATCCAACCTACGACCCCGGCCGCTTTGCCGAGACCGACGAAGCGCTGTTCATCAACCCGGTGATCGGCCAACAGTATGAACCCGGCTCGACTTTCAAGATAGTCACGTTTGCCGCCGCGCTGGACACCAGCACCATCCAACCGACCGATCTGTACAACGACCTGGGCTACATCGAAGTGGGTGGGCGGGTGATCAAGAACTGGGATCAACGCAATTACGGCATGGTTTCGATGACCGACGTGCTGATCAAATCGCTCAACACCGGCACGGCGCACATCAACACGCTGATGGGGGCAAACACGTTTTACAATTACGTTGGCCGCTTTGGGTTTGGCCTCAAGACCGGCATCGACATGGAAGGCGAAATCGCCGGCCAGGTGCGCTGGCCCGGCGACGCCGAATGGCATGAATCGGACCTGGGCACCAACGCCTTTGGGCAGGGCCTGGCCGTCACGCCGATCCAGTTGGTTGCAGCGGTGAGCGCAGTTGCCAACCGGGGCTTTTTGATGCAGCCCTATGTCGTGGAGCAGTTGGTGCGCCAGGACCGGGTTGCCTCGGTCAAGCACGTTACGGTGCGGCAGGTGATCAACGAGCGGACGGCGCGCACGCTCACCGAGATGATGGTCGAGGTGGTCGAGCAGGGAGCAACACAGGCCCAGGTGCCGGGCTATCGCATCGCCGGCAAGTCGGGCACGGCCCAGATGCCGATCGTCGGCGGGTATGACCCCAACCTGACCATCGCTTCCTTTATCGGTTTCGCTCCGGCAGACAATCCGCAGTTTGTGGCCCTGGTACGGCTCGACAAGCCCACCCAGTCGCCCTGGGGATCGTCGACCGCCGCGCCGACTTTTGCCAATGTGGCGCGCATCTTGTTTACGCAGCTCGGCATTCCGCCCGACCCGGCACATTTGGCCAGAGGCGGGCAATGAGCGCGCATCGCTCGCTGACCTTGAACGACATGGCCCGGATTTTGGCCGGATGCGATCCTTTTGCAGAGGCAGTTCCCGTTGCCAATGTGGTCATCGATTCGCGGCAGGCAGTAGATGGCAGCGTGTTCGTCGCCCTGCCCGGCGAGCAGACCGATGGACATTTGTACGTCCAGGACGCATTTGCACGCGGCGCGACAGCCGCGCTCGTGCAACGAGTTTTGCAAGCCCACCCTCCCCGTTCTTCCTCTAGCTTGCGCGGGGAAGAACGGGGGGCTTTAAAAATACTAGACGTGAGTCAGCCGGAGACGCCGGTCTCGCTGCCGGTTTGCATCCTCGTCGACGATGTGCTGGCCGCCTTGCAGCGGTTGGCCGCCCGCTGGCGCAAAGAGTTTGACGTGCGCGTGGTCGGTGTGACGGGCAGCATCGGCAAATCGACGACCAAAGAGGCCATCGCCGCCGTGCTCGCACAGCGTTACCGCGTGCTCAAGAGCGAAGGCAGTTTCAACAACGAGATCGGCCTGCCGCTGACCCTGCTCGAATTAACAAACGAACACCAATATGCCGTGCTCGAGATGGGCAGCTATGGGCCGGGCGAGATCACCCAGTTGACCGGCATGGCTCACCCGCAAATCGGCGTTGTGACCAACGTCGGCCCGGTACACCTGGAACGCATGGGCACGGTCGAGCGCATTGCCGAGGCCAAGTCCGAACTGCCGGCGGCGCTTTCTGCTGACGGAGTGGCCGTTCTCAACGGCGACGATGCGCGGGTGCGGGCAATGGCCGGCCAGACGAAAGCCAGTGCGTTTTTCTACGGCCTCTCGCCCACCTGCGACCTGTGGGCTGACCGGGTCGAGAGCCTGGGCCTGCGCGGGCTGCGCGCTCAGTTTCATTACCGGGGCGAAATGGCGACTGTGGAAACTCCGCTGGTCGGCGCGCACAGCGTCTACACGGCCTTGAGCGCGGCGGCGGTGGGGCTGGTCGCCGGCCTGACCTGGCACGAGATCGCCGCCGGGCTGGGCGCGGCACGGCGTATTCGCCTGATCGAACAGCCGGGCTTCAGCGGATCGACCCTGATCGACGACACGTACAATTCCAGCCCCGATTCGGCGCTGGCCGCGCTCGATTTGCTGTCGTCGCTGCCGGGGCGCAAGATCGCCGTGCTGGGCGCGATGTTTGAACTGGGCAGCTATGAGCTGGAGGGCCATCAGCGCGTGGGCGCGCGTGTTCGAGAGGTTGCCGCTCTGCTGGTCGCCGTCGGCCAACTGGGCGGGCTAATCGCCGATGGGGCGCTGGCCGGCGGGATGCCGGCCGGGCAGATCGTGCGCGTGGCCGACAACGAACGGGCCATCGCCGAGTTGAAAGCGCTGATCCGCCCCGGCGACGTGGTTTTGATCAAAGGCTCGCGCGGCGTCAAGATGGAGCAAATCATCCGCGCGTTGGCTGAATAAACGGATGGTAATTTTTCCGCGACGAATACTTTGGTTTTTCGGGGGCAAGAGGAGGACCAGGAATGGAAAAGGCAAGTCTGGCGATTGGTATCGCCTATGATGGCGTAGCACAGGGGCCCGACGGCAAGGATCGGCAGGCGTTTGAGAACCTGATCAACACGCTTTTGCAATACGCAAACCTGCCCCTGACGCTGTGCTTTTACACCGAAGGCGTGCGTTGGGTCACGCGCGAGTCGCCCTATATCGAGCAGCTCAAGGAAATCCGCGCGCGCGGGGCCGACATTCTGGTCTGCCGCGAGACGATGCGCACGGCGGGGCTGCTCGGCCAGTTGGCCGTGGGCCAGGTAGACAGCTCGGATCACATCGACGACGTGCTGCTCCAGGCCCGGCACGCGATGGTTTTATAGATCGCCGCAGCGAGCGAACCTTGAACATCGTCATCGTTGGTCTGGCCCGGCAAGGGTGCGCACTGGCGCGCTATTTCAGCGCGCGCGGCGACCGCGTGACTGTCACCGACGTACAACCCGCCTCGGCGCTGCAAGCCGAGATCGAGACGCTGCAAGGGCTGCCCATCGAGTATGCGCTGGGCGGACACCCGTTTTCACTGCTCGATGGCTGCGATTTGGTTTGTCTGAGCGGCGGCGTGCCGCCGGAGACGCCGTTCGGGCAGGAAGCGCGGCGGCAGGGCATTGCGCTCAGCAACGACAGCCGGCTGACCTTGCAGCAGGCGCGGGCGCCGATGATCGGCATCACCGGTTCCAGCGGCAAAACAACAACGACGACGCTGGTCGGCGAGATGCTGGCAGCCTCCGGTTTGACCACCTGGGTGGGCGGGAACATCGGCCGGCCCTTGATCGACCGGCTGGACGAGATCGGTGCGGATGACCGGATGGTGCTCGAACTGTCGAGCTTTCAATTGCAGCTCTTTGCCGAGCCGCCGCCAGACAGCCCGCACCTGGGCGCAATTCTGAACATCACGCCCAACCACCTGGATCGCCACCCGTCGATGGCGCACTATACGGCGGCCAAGTCCAACATCCTGCGCTTTCAGTCCCAAGACGACGTGGCCGTGCTGGGAGTCGACGATCAGATCACCGGCCGGTGGTGGCGCGAAGGACGGGTGCGCATCGAGGCCGGCGCGGGACAGGGCGCGGTTGATTTTCCAATTCAGGGGCGGCAGGTAGGGTTCAGCCTGAGCGAGGCGACGCCGGAGGGGGCATTCTTGCACGGCGAATGGCTCGTCTGGCGCTGGGCAGGGCGGGAACAGCAGATTTGTCGCGCCGCCGACCTCAAACTGCCCGGCAGGCACAACGTCGCCAACATGCTCGCCGCGTGCGCGATCAGCGGAGTGGCCGGGGCGAATATCGAGGCGATGCAGGGGGTAGCAACCACATTCGCCGGCGTGCCGCACCGGCTGGAACTGGTGGCCGAGATCGACGGGGTGCGCTGGTACAACGATTCCATCGCCACCGCGCCGGAACGGATGATCGCCGATCTCAAGTCATTCGATGAGCCGCTGGTCTTGCTGGCCGGGGGACGCGACAAGCACCTGCCCTGGGCCGAGGCCGCCGACCTGATCCGGCGCAAGGTGCGCCATCTGGTGCTTTTCGGCGAGGCGGCCGACCTGATCGCTGAGGCGGTTGCGTCCTCCACATCGCCGGGCGCCGTACAGGTGCATCGCTGCGGCCCGCTGGAAGAAGCGGTGACTGTGGCGGCGCGGGTGGCACAGCCCGGCGACGTGGTACTGCTTTCGCCGGGCGGCACGAGCTATGACGCTTACAAAGACTTTGAGGCGCGGGGGACGCATTTCCAGACATTGGTTCACGCATTGAAGAAAGAGACGGACAATGATCGGTGAACAAGCGATGGGCAGGCAGGCGCGGGTCACACGGGCGCGCACCGATTACGCGCTGGTGGTGATCGTCGCAGCGTTGTGTATCCTGGGGCTGCTGATGGTCTACAGCGCCACATTCGACATGGCCTACCTGGAATACAACAACCCCAACTTTTTCGTCCATCGCCAGATCGTCTGGGTGGTGCTGGGATTGATCGCGATGATCGTCCTGGCCCGGATCGATTACCGGGTCTGGCAGCGCTGGGCGATTTTGATCATGGCCGTCACTTTGCTGATGCTGGGTGTGGTTGCCGTGCTGGGCACCGAAAAATTTGGTGCGGCGCGCTGGTTGTGGAACGGCTCGATCCAGCCGAGCGAAGCGGCCAAAATCTCGGTCGTCATTTATATCGCCGCCTGGATTTCGTCCAAAGGCGAAAAAATCCGCAAAATTTCATACGGCTTGCTGCCTTTTGCCATTCTCATCGGCCTGGTGGCCGGGCTGATTTTGCTCCAGCGTGACCTGAGCACGGCCTTTTTGATCGCCATCACTTCGGGGTTGATGTTTTTCTTTGGCGGCGCAGATTTACTCCAGTTGTTCGCCTGCCTGATCTTTGGCCTGGCGACTTTTGCGTTCATGATCAAGCAAGAGCCATATCGCCTGGAACGGATCAAGACCTTTCTCAACCCCATGGCCGATGTGCAGGGCAGCGCCTATCAGGTCAACCAGGCGTTGATGGCCCTGGCTTCCGGCGGCATCTTTGGCCTGGGCCTGGGCGGAAGCAAGCAGAAATACGGTTATGTACCCGCGCTGCACACCGACACGATTGTAGCCATTGTCGGTGAAGAGATGGGGCTGATCGGCTGCCTGGTGCTGCTGGGCTTGTTTGTCTTTTTGGCCTACCGAGGCTTTAAAATTGCTCTCGAAGCGCCCGATTCATTCGGTATGCTGCTCGCGGCAGGGCTGACCTGTTCGCTGACCATCCAGGCGTTGGTCAACATTGCCATGGTCACGGCGACGCTGCCCTATGCGGGCATTACGCTGCCGTTCATTAGCTATGGCGGTTCGTCGCTGCTCACATCGATGGCCAGCGTGGGGCTGCTGCTGTCCATTTCGCGCGGGCGGCGCGTGATCCAGGGGACGAGACGTGCGAGTGTTGATTTCGGGCGGGGGGACAGGCGGGCACGTGTATCCCGCACTGACCGTCGCTGAAGCCTTAAAAGCACAACAACCCAACGTCGATGTGCGCTATGTCGGCAGCCCGGACGGGATGGAACGGGAGCTGGTCGAGCGAACGGCTTGGCCCTATCGCAGCGTCGATGCGGGGCAGGTGCGTGGGATGTCGCCGTGGGCGCTGCTTCGCAACGGGCGCAAATTGTGGCGCGGCATTCGCCAGGCCGGCGCGCTGCTGGCCGAATGGCCGGCCGACGTCGTCTTTGTGACCGGCGGATACGTGACCGTGCCCGTCGCGCTGGCGGCGTGGCGGCGCAAAATCCCGACTATGATCTATTTGCCCGATCTGGAGCCGGGTTGGGCGATCCGCTTTTTGAGTCGCTTTGCGACGCGGGTGGCGGTTTCGTTCGATGAGGTCAGGCGGTTCTTTGACAGCAGCAAGGTGTGGGTCAGTGGCTATCCGGTGCGCGCCCGGCTGTTTACCGCCAACCGGCAGGCGGGCTATGGCGTTTTGGGCCTCGATCCGGCGCTCAAGACGCTGCTCGTCTTTGGCGGCAGCCGGGGCGCGCAAAGCATCAACCGAGCCGTGGGCGCCCTGCTCCAAGATGTGCTGGCCGAATGCCAGATCGTCCACGTCAGCGGGACGCTGGATTGGCCCGAGGTCGAGGCGCGGCGTAAGCAACTACAGCCCGAATTGCAGACCCGCTACCACATTTACCCTTATCTGCACGAGGAGCTGATCGCCGCCTTTGCCACTGCCGATTTGGTCGTCTCGCGCGCGGGCGCGGCGACGCTGGCCGAGTGGCCAGCGCTGGGGCTGCCCAGCATTCTGGTGCCCTATCCCTATTCGGGGCAGCACCAGCACAAAAACGCCGATTTTATGGTCCAGCACGGTGCGGCACTGTGCATCGACGATGCCGACATGGGCGCACAACTGAAACCGGCGCTGCTGGCCCTGTTGGGCGATGAGCCGAGGCTGAAAACGATGGGCGAAAAGGCCCGCGCACTGGCGCGACCTGATGCGGCTGACCGGCTGGCGGCTGAGTTGCTCCGGCTGGCCGGGTAACGGGGGCTGACCTCGAACATCGTTGCTTTACAAGCTTTTTTTCTGAGCAGCCTAATCCTGTTCAGTTGCGGTTGGGTCGGGTAGGAGGAGCAAGTATGGTACTACCAATCGAGTATTCTGATATTATCACGCTGATCCTGGCCATCTTTGCCTTTGTCGGCATTATGCGCGGTTGGTACAAAGAGGGGATCACCTCCCTGTTTGTCGCCGCGTTGGCCATTCTGGTCTGGAAGCCAGCAGTGGCAAACAAGATCATCAACCTGATCAACGCGATCATCAGGCTGGTGCTGACCTTTTTCAAGGCCAACCTCAGCCTGGACCCGGCCCAACTCAGCACTGCGGCCAGCAGCGTGCAGCCGATCATCGATCCGGCGTCTTTTAAATTGTACGTCGTTATCACGGTGGCTTTGTTGATCGCCTCGTATTTTGTCGGCGAAGCCAGTTTCAAGGGCAAGGTCACGCCGCTGGGGCGGGTGCTGGGCGGTCTGCTGGGCCTGTTCAACGGGTTCGTGATCGCCTCGCTGGTCAAGCAGTATCTGCTCAACTATTTGATCGCCAAAAACCAGTATATGGCCTGGTCTGATCAGTTATCGATCCAGATGACCGACGTGCCCACCGACAACTTTTTTGCCGGCTATGGGATCATTTTCATCCTGATCGTTCTGGTGGCAGTGATTGCGTTAATGATCGCCGGCGACAAGCTCAAGCTTCCACTCAAGTGAGGTTGGATGAATTTTCAACGCGTTCACTGCGTGGGCATCGGCGGCAGCGGCATCTCGGCCATTGCCCGCGTGTTGCTCGAACAAGGCGTGCAGATCAGCGGCTCGGATTTGCGACTGTCGCCGGCCGCCCAGGCATTGGCCCAGGCCGGGGCGACCATCTATGAGGGACACGCCGCCGAGCAGGTCGGTCAGGTGGATGCGGTACTGGTTTCATCGGCGATTTCGGAGGGCAATCCCGAAATCGTCGCCGCGCGGCAGAGGGGGATTCCCGTTCTGAAACGCGCCGAGTTCCTGGGACAATGGATGGCAGACAAGATCGGCATTGCCGTCGCCGGGACGCACGGCAAGACGACGACGACGGGCATGATCGGCTGGACGCTGATCCAGGCCGGGTTCGACCCGACATTGATCGTCGGCGGGGTGATCGGGCAGTTGGGCAGCAATGCCCGCGCGGGGAACGGCCCCCATTTCGTGATCGAGGCCGACGAGTACGACCACATGTTTCTGGGCCTCAAGCCGACCGTCGCCGTGGTGACGCACCTGGAGCACGATCACCCGGACTGCTTTCCGACCTTTGCCGACATGCAGCGGGCCTTTGAACGCTTTTTGAACCTGGCGCCGGCGGACGGATTGATCCTCGGCTGCGGTGACCAGCCCCATGTCGCCGAATTGTTAACAAAAGCATACGCTGCGCCGGTGCAAACCGGCGGGCTGAACCCCGCCAACGACTGGCAGGCGCAGAACGTGCGCCCCAACGCGCTGGGCGGGCACAGTTTCGCCGTCGTCCACGATGGGCAGGTGTGGGACGAGATCGACGTGCAAGCGCCGGGGCTGCACAATGTCCAAAACGCGCTGCTGGCGCTGGCGGCGTGCGATTGGGCCGGCGTGCCCCAGGCAGAGATTAGCCGAGGATTGGCCTCGTTTGGGGGCGCCGAGCGCCGTTTTGAGATCATCGGCGAGGCAGGCGGCGTCACCGTGATCGATGATTACGGGCACCACCCCACCGAGATCGCGGCGACGCTGGCCGGGGCGCGGGCGCGGTACGGCGCGTGCGCAGAGAAACGCACACGTTCGCTGTGGGCGGTCTTTCAGCCGCACACCTACAGCCGCACCCAAACATTGTGGGCCGAATTCCTGGCCTGTTTTGCCCAGGCCGACCACGTGATCGTGCTCGACATTTACGCCGCGCGGGAACGAGACACGCTCGGTGTTTCGGCGGAGCAGTTTGCCGCTGATCTGAGCCGCACACACCCGGATGCGCGCCACATCGCCGATTTTAGCCGCGCTGCGCAGTACATCGTGGAACACGCCGAACCGGGCGCAGTGGTGATTACTTTGAGCGCGGGCGACGGCAACCAGGTTGGCGCATTGGTGCTGGACGAGTTGCAGAAAAATAGAGTATGAACAACAATCTTGTCACACTCGAAAACGAACTCGAGAACGCCGGCCTCGCCGTCTTGCACGACGAGCCGATGAGCCGCCACACCACCTACCAGATCGGCGGGCCGGCCGACTTGTTTGCGACGGCGGCAAGCCGCGAGCAGATGGTTCTGGCCTTCAACGCGGCGCGCGCGCTGGGTTTTACACCGCTCATCCTCGGTGGCGGGGCAGAAATCCTGGTCGCCGACGCGGGGATTCGCGGCGTGGTGCTCCATTACACGGCGGCGCAGCGCCGCTTTACGCCCATCGATGGCGAAGTGCGGGTGTGGGCCGAAGCCGGAGTACCCTTTCAAGAGCTGGCCCGCGAGAGCGTGAACCACGGGTTAGAAGGGCTGCACTGGGCGGTCGACATTCCCGGCTCGGTCGGCGGGGCGGTAGTGGGCAATGCCGGCGCGTTCGGCGGCTATATCTGCGATTACACGGCCGGCGTGACGCTGCTGGAGACGGACGGCGACGTCCACGAGGTGACGGCAGACGAGATCGCCTTTTGCTATCGCAGCAGCCGCCTGAAGCAGATGCCGCGCGCCGAGCGCCCGGTGATCCTCGACGTGACGCTGGTTCTGCGCCCCGGCGATCCGGAGTGGTTGGCCGAGACAGCCGCCCAATACACCCGGCAGCGCTGGGAACGCAACCCGCGCGAGCCGAGCTGCGGGTCGGTGTTCAAGCGCACGGCGAATTACCCGGCCGGTTTTTTGATCGAGCAGTGCGGGCTGAAAGGCGAGCAGCGCGGCAATGCCGTGATCTCGCCGCTGCACGCCAATTTCATCGTCAACCTGGGCGGGGCCAAAGCGGCTGATGTCAAGGCGCTGATCGACCTGGCACAGCACCAGGTGCGCGAGCAGTTTGGCGAAACCCTGGAACCCGAAATCGAATTGGTAGGCGAATGGTAAAGATTAACGTCGGCGTCATTTTTGGCGGTCGCTCCAGCGAGCACGAGGTTTCACTAGCCTCGGCGCAGTCGGTGATGGACGCCATCGATAAAGACAAATACAACATTGTGCCCATCGGCATCGACAAGAGCGGGCGCTGGATCGCCGGCAACGATCCGCTGCGGGCGCTGACCTCCGGCGCGTCGGGCAGCCCGGCCGCATTATTGGCCGATCCGACCCAGCGCGGCCTGATGCGGCTGGAAACGCGCGAGCAAGCCCTGACCACGATCAAACTGGCCGACCTGGATGTGGTTTTCCCGGTGCTGCACGGCACCTATGGCGAAGACGGCACGGTGCAGGGTCTGCTCGAATTAGCCGGCATCCCCTATGTGGGTGCGGGGGTGATCGGCTCGGTGCTGGGAATGGACAAGGCCGTGTTCAAGGACGTGATGAAGACGCACGGCCTGCCGGTTATCGACTACCAGGTTGTCAAGCGCAAGGCGTGGCGGGCCGACCCGGCAGGCGTGCTGGCGCAGATCGAGGCGGCGTTGACCTATCCGCTGTTCACCAAGCCGGTCAATCTGGGCTCGAGTGTAGGCATTTCCAAGTGCCACGACCGGGCCGGGTTGATCGCCGGGCTGGACGAGGCAGCGCGCTATGATCGCAAGCTGCTCGTCGAGGTGGCGGTGCCGCAGGCGCGCGAGATCGAGGTCAGTGTGTTGGGCAACGACGAGCCAATCGCTTCTGTGCCCGGCGAGGTGATCCCCAGCCGCGAGTTTTACAGCTATGAATCCAAGTACATCGACGAGGGCGAGGGGGCGTCCAAGCTGCTGATCCCCGCTCCGCTGCCGCCCGAGATCGCCGAGCGTGCCCGCGAAATGGCCGTGCAGGCATACCTGGCCATCGACTGCGCAGGAATGGCGCGGGCCGATTTTTTGCTCAGCGGCGCAAGCGGCCCGCTGTACATCAACGAGTTGAACACGATTCCCGGCTTTACCCGCATCAGCATGTATCCCAAGCTGTGGGCAGCGACGGGGATCAACTATCCGGAATTGATCGACCGGCTGATCGCGCTGGCCCTCGAACGATTTGAAGACAAGAACCAGTCGGAGACATCTTTGACGATCTAGAGATTTTTGGAGTGTTGAACGGTGTTAACTCACGATCGCGCGCCCAAAAAATCGAACCGTAAACCAGCGAGCAAGTCCGGTTCATCCTACCAGGCGGTGGTGCATACCGTGCCCGCCTTTCGTACCGGTGGGCGACGTTCCGGAGCCGAGCGCCCGGCGGGCAGCACCCAGACGTCGAAGGCGGGCGCGCAGACGACACGCCGGGCCAAGACTGCGGCATCTCCATCGCGGCGTTTTAGCCTGTCCGTCCAGTTCGACAGGTGGCGCGATTGGACCGCCGGCGTGTTCGCGCCCAGGGCCAAGAACCGTCGCTCGCGGGCGCGGCTGGGCCAACCCAGGCGCGAACTGCCCAATCTGCACACGACCATCCTCGACCCGCTCCGCTCGCTGTGGGAAACGGTCGGCAATACGACGATCAATATCCTGTTTTTAGCGCTGGTCGGGTGGGTCTTGTTCTGGTTTTTTGCCAACGAGCAATTTTACGTGAGCGAAATTGGCGTGACCGGCAACCAGCGCGTCTCGGCCGAGGCGATTGTCGCCGCCAGCGGCCTGCGCAATTACAGCATTTTCTGGCTCAACCCGCAAGAGGTGGGCCGCCAGGTGACCGCCTCGCTGCCGCCGGTGCGCACGGTGCAGGTGAAATATGGCCTGCCCAACCGGGTAACCCTGATCGTCGAGGAGCAGGGCGGGCAGGTGATGTGGCAGATCGCCGGGGCAAATTACTGGGTGGACGACGATGGGCGGCTGCACCCGGCGCAGGGCGACGCAACGCCCAGCATCATCGTGCAAGACATCCGCCCCGGCTTGCCCGATTCGGTCGATCCAGAGGCCGTGCAGGCGGCCCAGCAGTTGATCGAACTGCTGCCCGGCATCGAGTCACTCGGCTATGCGCCGACCACCGGGCTGCGTTTTAACCACGCGCGCGGCTGGCTGGTGTATCTGGGCGTAGGCAGCGATATGGCGCGCAAGGTGAACATTTTGCGGGCCATCGAGCAGCAGTTTGGGCAAGATGCAGCACAGCCATCGCTGGTCGACTTGCGCTTTCCGGACAGCCCCTATTATCGTCTGCCGGACGGAAATGGAGCCTGAGCATGTGGCTGCCGCTGATCGGCTTGCTGATCGGTTTGATTATCGGCTCGATCTTTTCGATCACCCTGCCGTCCGCGTACACGCGCTACACGGCGCTGGCGATCCTGGCTTCGCTCGACTCGGTGCTCGGCGCGCTGCGGGCCGATATGGAAGGCGAATACGACAACGCGGTGTTTATCAGTGGCTTTTTCGTCAACGGCCTGCTGGCGGCGCTGCTCACCCTGCTCGGCGACCGCCTGGGCGTGGAACTGCACTATGCGGCCATCGTCGTTTTTGGCGTGCGCCTGTTCAACAACCTGGCGCTCATCCGGCGCTTGTTATTGAGCCGTTTCAAGGCGTGGTGGAAAAAACATCAGGTATCGTCTGATACTGTTCAATGAGGTAAAATTCGGTGCAAAAAACAATCGCCAGTATTGACGTAGGGACAACCAAGGTCTGTACGCTGGTGGGGGAAATCAACGAATTGGGCGTACTGCGCATCATCGGCGTGGGCGTGGCTCCGTCGCGCGGGCTGCGCAAGGGCATCGTGGTGAACGCCGGCGAAGCAGCAGACGCGATCGCTGCCTCGGTGGAACGAGCCGAGCGCATCTCGGGCTACCAGATCAGCCGTGCCTATGTGGGCATTGCCGGCGCACACATCGCCTCGCTGAACAGCCGGGGGGTGGTTGCCGTGCCCGGCGATCGGGCCATCGCCGATGAAGACGTGCTGCGCGCGCTGGACGCTTCGCAGGCCATCTCGATCCCGGAGAACAATGAGATCATTCACATCGTGCCGCGCGGTTTTTCCATCGACGGGCAGGAAGGGGTCAGCGACCCGCGCGGGATGCATGGTGTGCGTCTGGAAGTGGAGGCGCACATCATCACCGGGGCAACGCCGACGATCCAGAACCTGGTCAAGTGCGTCAACTCGCTGGACATCGAGATCGACGAGATGGTGTTGGCTCCGCTGGCTTCCGGCGAGGCGATTCTCACCGACACCGAGCGGGCAATGGGCGTCGTCGTCGCCGACATTGGCGGCGGCACCACCGATATTGCCATTTTCATCGAGGGCAGTGTGTGGCACACCAACATCTTGCCGGTGGGCGGGCACCACCTGACCAACGACGTCGCCATCTGCCTGCGCACGCCCTTTGAGGAGGCCGAGGAGGCCAAGAAAAAGTATGGGCACGCCGTGCCCAAAGAGGTGTCCGAGGCCGACATGCTGGACATTGTCGCTTTTGGAGAGAACGCACACCAGAAAATCTCGCGCCGCGAGTTGGCCGATGTGCTCCACGCGCGGGTGGAAGAAATTTCCGGCCTGATCTTGCAAGAGATCAAGCGCTCCGGCTATGACGGGCTGCTGCCGGCCGGGGTGGTGCTTTGCGGCGGCACCGCCGACCTACCCGGCATTCGCGAGGTGGCGCGCGAGGTGATCGGCTTGCCGGTGCGGGTGGGCAAACCACACGATTTGCAGGGCCTGGTCGATACGCTGACCAAGCCCGCCTTTGCGACCAGCGTCGGCTTGCTGCTGTGGGGGCAGCGTCAAAGGCCGTCTGTGCGCCCGCATGCGCCCAAGACGCCGCTGACCAGCCGGGTAAGCAAATGGTTCAAAAACTTTCTCCCGGGTTAGTGGGAAAGTGCATATCCATTCAGGATCTATCCTGAAAGGCTCGAATTTGGGACTAGATTCCAGGTCAAGAGGGGGCAGATTAAATAAAGGAGACAGACGATGGAACAGAAAAGCATGATACCTGAGCATTGTGCCCGGATCAAGGTGTTGGGACTGGGCGGAGGTGGAGCGAATGCAGTCAACCGTATGATCGCCGAGGGCATCCAGGGCGTCGAGTTTGTGGCAATCAACACCGACTCGCAAGCGTTGATGATGTCCAACGCGCCGCAGCGCATCCACATCGGCGAAAAGCTGACCAAGGGCCTCGGATCCGGCGGTGACCCGGAAATGGGACGCAAGGCGGCGGAAGAGTCGAGCGACGAACTGTACGAGGTGCTGCGCGGGGCCGATATGGTCTTTTTGACCGCCGGCATGGGCGGCGGCACCGGCACCGGTGCGACGCCGGTGGCGGCAGCCATTGCCCGCGAGGTCGGCGCGCTGGCGATCGGCGTGGTGACGCGCCCGTTTACCTTTGAAGGCTCCCGGCGTCGCCAGATGGCCGAAGACGGCATCGAGCGGCTCAAGGAGCAGGTCGACACGCTGATCGTGATTCCCAATGACCGCTTGCTGCAAATCGTCGACAAAAAAGCGTCGCTGCAGACGGCCTTTCTCACCGCCGACGACGTGCTGCGCCAGGGTATCCAGGGCATTTCGGAACTGATCACCGTTCCCGGCCTGATCAACCTCGACTTTGCCGACGTGCGCACGATCATGCGCGAAGGCGGCGCGGCATTGATGGCCGTGGGCCGGGCCAGCGGCGAGAATCGCGCCCACGAAGCGGCGATGGCCGCCATCACCAGCCAGTTGCTCGACGTGACCATCGACGGCGCGCGGGGCATTCTGTTCAACGTCACCGGCGGGCTGGACATGAGCCTGTTCGAGGTCAACGAGGCGGCTGAACTGATCCGCGAGACGGCGCACCCCGAGGCCAACATCATCTTTGGCGCGGTCATCGACGAGGGGATGGTGGACGAGATTCGCATCACCGTGGTGGCAACGGGCTTCGACACCGCTATGCCCTCGCTGCGCATGTCGCGCGCGCAGGTGCAGACGCGCCCCGCGCCGGTGACGGTATCGACGCCGCAGCCGCCGCCACAGCAGCCACAGCAGCAGCCGGCGCGCAAGCAGCCCGAACGCACCCGCCTGGAAATCCAGGTGCCACAGTTCGCCGGCGGCGACGAGTTGGACATCCCGCCTTTTTTGCGCAATCGTTGAAACGATATTTCAAGTTTCTCCCCATCCCCAGGCCACTTGGCGTGCAACGCAGGCAGCACCCAGTGCTGCCTGTTGCCTGGGGATGGGGATGGGGCAATCGCTCCTGAAATTCCAGCTATACGATTCCCTATTGGTATTTCAGGGTAATGCTAGCGACTGCCAGCGCGGCGCGGTTCGGGCAAGCCGAGGGTCATCGGCAGGGCAAGCGACATGCCGACGATGGCGATGATAAAGAGCAGGCCATAGTTGTCGTTCGTCCACTGCAAAATCATGCCACCGAGCAATGAAAAGATCATGCTCACCCCATTGAGGGTGTTGGTCAGCCCGACATAATTGGGCCGGTCGACTTCGGGCGCGTGTTCGAGGACATAGTTCATCCAGCCGGGCATCATGCTGCTTCCGGCGGCGTTGAACAGCAAAAAAACCAGCCCATAGCCCCAAGCCAGCCCGGCCGGAGTGGGAAAGAGCAGCGGCGCCAGCAGCGCAGCCGCCGGTGCGAGTACGGTGACGACGATACCGATCTGGATCACGCGCTTGCTGCCCCAGCGCTCGTTGATCCAGGCAAAGAGCAATGCGGCCAGGATGCTGCCTACCACCCCGATCGAGGTATAGCGGCCGGCGACCTTGTCGGGCAGGCCGAGCCGGTCGATTGCAAAAACCATGTAAAAGGGCGCGGCCAGCGAGCCAAGCCCATAGATTTGCCGCGTAATGATGTAGCGCCGGTAAGCGCGGTCGGTCTTGAGGACGTGCCACAACTGGGGAAAAAACTCCTTCCAACTCGGCACCTTGCGCGTGGGCTGCCCCCCTTCTTCTACCCCAAAAGCGATGGCCGTGAACGACAATGCCAGCATGACAAAACCCAGAAAAAAGAGCCCGGCATAGTTGTTCGGAAAGTCAAGCCCTTTATCTCCCAGCATCCATTCGACGAAAAAACCAACCAGGAACCCGGCACTGCCGGAGATGATCTGCCCGACGCCGGTCAGACGACCGCGGCGGGTGGGCGGGATGGTCTTGCTCAAAAAGTCGAACCAGGGCACGCTGGCCAATCCGTCGGCGACCCAAAAGCCGACGATGGTCACGGTGAGCATGGTAATGATCAGCCACGACGGGCGCGCGCCGGTCAGCCAGATGGCGATCGACAGGAACAAAAAGAGCAGCCGGCCGGGGATGATCGGCCAGAGGATGTGCGGCTTTTTGTACGGCTTGTCGGCCAGGTAGCGGGCAGCCAGGAGCTGCGGCAGCAGCCAGCAGGCGCTTTGCAGGGTAGACATCAGGCCGATGACAAAACGCGACGCGCCCAGGTTGGTGAGGAAACTGGGGATCACCGTGCTGGTGCCGATAAAAGTGACGCCGATGCCAAAAAAGGCAAAGTCGGCGACGAGCACCCAAAAGTTACGCTTGTAATGACGGGGCAGCATGATTTCAGCCACGAAAATAACCTCGTTTCAAATTCTCCCTTGAAAAAACACCCAAGTATAAGCCCAATCCCCCAAAAAACCAAGCGGGGGCGCAGCCGACCGCACCCCCGCCGATTACAGGCACGTGCATACCTGTTTCATTTATCCACCCAATCGCGGGTGCGGGCGACGGCTTTTCTCCACCCTGCATAGCCCTCGGCGCGGCGCGATTCACTCCACCGCGGCTCAAAGCGGCGGTCGACGCCCCAATTGGCGCGCAGATCGTCGAAATTCGACCACAGCCCGGCGGCCAGCCCGGCGGCATAGGCCGCGCCGAGCGCAGTGGTTTCGCTGACCGTGGGCCGCACCACCGGCACGTCCAGAATGTCGGCCTGAAGCTGCATCAGGAAATTGTTGACCGTCGCCCCGCCATCGACCTTGAGCGTGGTCAGGTCGATGCCGGTGCCGCTGCGCGCCGAATCCTGCACCATCGCTTCCATCACATCGCGGGTCTGGTAGCAGATCGATTCCAGCGTGGCGCGGACGATGTGCGCGCGGTTGACGTAGCGGGTCAGGCCGACCAACGCGCCGCGCGCGTACATGTCCCAGTAGGGGGCAAAGAGGCCGGAAAAAGCGGGCACAAAGTAGCAGCCGCCGCTGTCCTCCACCGAAGCGGCGACAGGCTCTGTCTCGGCGGCATCCCGGATCAGGCCCAGGTTGTCGCGCAGCCATTGGACGGCCGCGCCGGTGATGGCGATTGACCCTTCAAGCGCATAGGCGGCGCGCCCCGGCTCCAGGCTGTAGGCGACGGTGGTCAGCAGGCCGCTCTGCGAGGGCACGATCTGCGCGCCGGTGTTGAGCAGCATGAAACAGCCGGTGCCGTAGGTGTTCTTGGCCTCGCCGGCAAGGTAGCCGGTCTGCCCAAAGAGCGCCGCCTGCTGGTCGCCCAGATCGCCGCAGACGGGGATCGACCCGCCGAACGGGCCGGTGGGCAGGGTGTGGCCGTAGAACGCCTTGTCGCTGGAAGGGCGGATGTCGGGCAAAATGGAGCGCGGAATATCAAAGACTTGCAGCAACTCGTCATCCCAGTCCAGCGTTTCGAGGTTCATCAGCATGGTGCGGCTGGCGTTGGTGGGATCGGTGACGTGTACGCCGCCGTTGACCCCGCCGGTGAGGTTCCAGATGATCCAGGTGTCCATATTGCCGAACAGCGCCTGACCGGACTCGATCTTGGCGCGCACCTGGGGCACGTTGTCGATCAGCCATTCGATCTTGGGGCCGGAAAAATAGACGTTGATCGGCAGGCCGGTTTTGGCGCGAAAGAGCGGTTCCAGCCCGTCGTCGATCATCTGCTGGCAAAGCGGCTGCGTGCGCGTACACTGCCAGACGACCGCGTTGTAAAGCGGCTGGCCGGTGGTCTTGTCCCAGATCAGCGTCGTCTCGCGCTGGTTGGTGATGCCCACTCCGGCGATCTGCGCCGGTTGGAGGTCGTGTTTGGCCAGCGCGGCGGCGACGACGCGGCGAGTGTTGGTCCAGATTTCGGCGGCGTCGTGTTCCACCCAGCCGGGCTGAGGATAGATTTGCCGGTGCTCGGCATATTCAACAGAAACAACCTGGCCGTCACGGCTGAAAACCATGCAGCGCGTGCCGGTGGTGCCCTGATCGATGGCAGCGGCGTATTGGATCATGTTGTGCCTCCTCTGAAAGGTGATGGGTGAAATATAATGCGTGATGCGTAATGCGTGATGCGTAATGCGTGATGCGTAATGCGTGATGCGTATTGTATCACAGGTGGGCAGAGGGATCAATGTGGCGGATTTGGATAGATCGGTGTATACTGAAACGCGACGGTTCTCGACCGCAGACGGCTGGCGGCGATCACAATTTGATGATTCGGGAGGATAATATGTCACTCCAACACCCCAACGTCGTCGTCTTTTTCACCGATCAGCAGCGCTGGGACACCGCCGGCGTGCACGGCAACCCACTCGGCCTGACTCCTCATTTCGACCGCATCGCCCAACGCGGCACGCACCTCTACCACACCTGCACCTGCCAGCCGGTCTGCGGCCCGGCGCGGGCCAGCCTGCAAACCGGCCTGTACGCGACCAACACCACGGTCTGGCGCAACGGCCTGGCCCTGCCGGAAACGATGCCCACGCTGGCCGACCATTTCAACGCCGCCGGCTATCACACCGGCTACATCGGCAAGTGGCACCTGGCCCATGGCGATCCCGTGCCCGCGTACCAGCAGGGGCGTTACCAGTTCTGGCTGGGAGCCAACGTGCTCGAACACACCTCGACACCCTATCACACCGTGCTGTACGACGGCGATGGCAGCGAGGTGGTGCTGCCCGGCTACCGCGTCGATGCCCTGACCGACGCGGCGATCCGCTACATCGGCGAACACCAAGATGCGCCCTTTTACCTGTTCATCTCTTACCTGGAGCCGCACTTTCAAAACCACCTGGACGATTTTGTGCCGCCCGACGGCTACCGCGAGATGTACACCGGCAAGTGGATTCCGCCCGACCTCGCCGCGCTGGGTGGATCGACGCACCAGCACATCGCCGGGTATTATGGGATGGTCAAGCGGCTCGACGAGGCTTTTGGCCGCCTGCTCGACGCGCTGAAAAGCCTCGGCTTGGACGAGAACACGGTCGTCCTGTTCACCTCCGACCACGGCTGCCATTTCAAGACCCGCAACGGTGAGTACAAGCGCTCCTGCCACGAGAGTTCGCTGCGCGTCCCCACCGCGCTGTGCGGCCCCGGTTTCGAGGGCGGCGGGCAGGTGCGCCGGCTGGTCAGCCTGGTCGATCTGCCGCCCACCTTGCTCGACGCGGCGGGCATCGCTGTGCCGGCCGAGATGCAAGGGCGGTCGCTGCTGCCTTTGCTGCACGGCGCACGTGTCGACTGGCCTGAAGAGGTGTTCGTTCAGATCAGCGAGGCGCAGGTGGGGCGGGCGGTGCGCACGCAGCGCTGGAAGTACAGCGTCGTCGCGCCGGACAAAAACGGCGGGCGGGATTCTGCCGCGGATCGCTACGTGGAGGAATTTTTGTATGACCTGGAGGCCGATCCCTACGAGCTGACCAACCTGATCGGCATCGAGTCGCATCAAGAGGTGGCAGGGATGCTGCGCGAGCGCTTGATCCGACGCATGGTCGAAGCGGGGGAAAAAGCGCCGATGATCGAACTTGCGCCGTCCAGGCCCAGCGGCCAGCGCCGGGTCGATCCCGACGAGCTGTACGCCTGATGGAACTTGAAACCTTTCTCGTGCCGACCGCGCCGACGCAACACGACGGCGCCGGAGGCACACTGTGGTGGCCTTACCCCGCCGCGGCGGGGGATGTGAAAAAAAAGACAGTGCA
>CAYRXM010000064.1:0-25340 GCA_964428175.1 uncultured Anaerolineae bacterium | reverse complement strand
TGGGGCGGGCGCGCTGCATCGAACGCGCCCAGGCGGCGCTAAAAACTGATCATTGCCTGCCCCCCGCAAGTGTGATATAATAGGCTCAATCAACTGGAAAGGGATGAAATGAACATTCACACCTGCATCTGTATGGAGACCCCCAATTCGCCGCCTGGCTGACCCGGTGCAGGTTTGTGCTGCCTTGCCCCCGTCGCCGATGCGGTGAGCGGGGGTTTTTGTTTTCAACTACCCAACCACCCAACCACCCAACCAACTGGAGGAATTTGTATGTCTCTGCAACTATACAACTATTTGACGCGAAAAAAGGCAACATTTGAGCCGCTTCACGAGGGCTTTGTCGGCATGTACGTCTGCGGCCCGACCGTGTACGGGCACGCGCACATCGGCCACGCCAAGGCCTACATCTCGTTCGACGTGCTGCACCGCTACCTGGAATACCTGGGCTACCGGGTGCGCTATGTGCAAAACATCACCGACGTGGGCCACCTGACCGACGATGCGGACGAGGGTGAGGACAAGATCAGCAAGCAGGCGCAAAGAGAACGGATCGAGCCGATGGAGGTGGTCGAGTTTTACACGCGCTCCTTTTTTGAGTCGATGGACGCGCTCAATGTGCTGCGCCCCGACATTTCGCCGCGCGCCAGCGGCCACGTGCTGGAACAGATCGAACTGACCGAAGCACTGCTCGCTCAAGGCGTCGCCTATGAAAGCAATGGTTCGGTCTTTTTCTCGGTGCGAGATTGGCCTGCCTATGGCAAGCTGTCCGGGCGCAAAGTTGAAGATCAAGAAGAGGGCGCGCGGGTCGAGATCAACCCCGACAAGCGCGATGGGCGCGACTTTGCCGTGTGGCGCGCGGCGACGTCCGATCACATCATGCAGTGGCCAAGTCCCTGGGGACGAGGCTACCCCGGCTGGCACGCCGAGTGCACGGTGATGGCGCGCAAATACCTGGGCCTGCCTTTTGACATCCACGGCGGCGGGCTGGAAAACATCTTTCCGCACAACGAGAGCGAGTTGGCTCAGTGCGAGGCCGCCTATGGCATCGAATTTGCGCGCTATTGGGTGCTCAACAACATGGTCACCGTCGACGGCACCAAGATGGGCAAGAGCCTGGGCAATTTCACTACCGTCAAGGATGCGCTGACCCGGCATGCGCCGATGACGCTCCGCTTTTTCGTGCTCAGCAGCCACTATCGCTCCAACACCGACTTTTCGGACGAGGCGCTGGTGGCGGCGGGCAAGGGCTACGAGCGGTTGATCGGTACGGTGGGGCAGGTTCGCCAATTGTTGGCGCGCCAACAATTGGCGGGGGACAGTGTCGAGCAGGCCGCCGACGAGGCATTTGGGCAGGTGATCGCGCAGCACAAGGCGCGTTTTCTGGCGGCGATGGACGACGATCTGAATACGCCGCAGGCCTTGGCGACGTTGTTCGACCTGAACAAAGTGGTCAACACGCTGCTCAACAGCGGCGACGAGGTCGGTGGCGGTACGCTGGCCGCCATTGACGCGGCATATCGCGAGCTGGGCGGCGACATCCTGGGCCTGATCCCCGATCAACTGCCGCAAGAGGCCGCGGCCGGTCTGGACGACGCGCTGATGCGCTTGATCATTGACCTGCGCGCCCAGGCCCGCAGCAGCAAGGATTGGGCCACCGCCGACACGATCCGCCGCCGGCTGACCGAGCTTGGCATTTCGCTGGAAGACCGCCCGGAAGGCACCGCCTGGCGGCTGGACAGGTAAAAAACAAAACGAGCCTTGCCGGTTTTACACCGGCAAGGCTCGTCAATTGATCGGACTCGAGATCAAGATGGAATGCGCGCGCGCTCCATCTCGACCACAAACACGTTCGCTGCGGCCATCTGGTGCCGCCCGGGACGACGCCACCAGCCGCGCTGAGAATGGGGCCTGGTGTTGGCCTTGATGATCTCCATGACTTGATCGACCTGCTCTTCCTCCACGCCGACCATCAGCGTCGCATTGCCGTGTCGCAAAAACCCGCCAGAAGTGGACACTTGAGTGACGCCAAACCCCGCGCCGTTCAACGCCTTGACAACCCCTTGCGCATCTTCGAGATGAACAATGCTGATGATCATTTTTCCAGACATGGCCCAACCTCCTGGTATCAAGAATCCCGGCTGACGCGCATATTATATCAGAACCATGCACGGGTGTCAATGAACGATCTGGGTTCGAACGGGCGCGCCGGGTTGCCCGAATTGGATGACCGTGATACAATGCCGGGTTGTTTGTACACTGTATTTCGAGGATGAGGCATGGCTCAAAACAAGCGAGTTTCTCTGGCGCTGGCGATCATTTTGCTGTTTGGGGCGGTCTTGCGCTTTTACGGCCTCAACTGGGATGAGAACCAGCATGCTCACCCCGACGAGCGCTGGATCGCCATGGTCGCGCCGACCATTCGCCTGCCGGCGAGCGCCGTCGATCTCCTCGACGCACGCCGCTCGACGCTTAACCCACTGTGGGCGCCCGACGGTCAAGGCGGCGGGCAGGTGCGCAATTTCGCCTACGGACACCTGCCGCTTTACCTGCACGCTTTTGCCGGTCAGTCCCTGGCGGCGCTGGGCCGGCAGGTGTACGCCTGGGGCGAGCCGTACCAGGAGACGGCGCACGCGCTGCAAAATCTGGGTCAATACGGCGGGATTACGCTGGTTGGGCGTGTGCTTGCGGCGTTGTGCGACCTGGGCATCATCTATCTGGTTTTTCTGCTTGGCCGGCGCGTCTACGGCGATCAGGTCGGCCTGCTGGCGGCGGCGCTGGTCGCGCTTGCGCCCATGCACATCCAGCTTGCCCATTTTGCCACCTTTGACGTGATGACCACTTTTTTCACCCTTCTCTCGCTCTACGGCGCGGTGTGCGTGGCCCGCGCAGAGCCGTCCAGGTGGTGGCCGACGGTCTGGTCGGGGCTGGCCGCCGGGTTGGCCGTGGCCTCCAAGTTCAGCGCCGCGCCGATCCTGGCCGTGCTGGTCATCGCTCAGGCGATCCGCGCGGCGCGCGGCGATGGGAAACTGCTTCGGCGCGCCTTGCCCAACATCGCCTTGAGCCTGGGCTGCGCGCTGCTGGCCTTTGCCTTCACCTCGCCTTTCGCCATCCTGGATTACCCGATGTACATCAAGCAAATCGCCGAGCAAGGCACGATGGTGCGCGGCACCGCCGACTGGCCTTTTACGCGCCAGTATCGCAACACCACGCCCTTTGTCTACCACATCGTCGAGCAGGTGCGTTGGGGCTTGGGCTGGCCGCTGGGCATTTTCGCCTTTGCCGGGTTTGGCTGGACGCTGCTGCGCCAGTTCAGGCGGGAGCAGCGAGCGCTGTTCGCCTCTCCCTATGACGCCGAATTGATTTTGCTGTGCTGGGCGGTGCCCTATTTCCTGCTCACCGGCTCGTTCATGGTCAAGTTTATGCGCTATATGCTGCCTTTGCTGCCGCTGTTCATCCTGATGGGCGCAGCGATGGTGGTGCGAATCGCCCAATGGGCGAATGAACAAATGGCCAATGGGCAAGCGGCAAACAGACGGAATATGCAGTATGTGATAAGCCTTGCCCTGGCCTATCTGCCGCACCTGCTGCTCATCTCGACACTCGTCTGGGCACTCGCCTTTATGCGGGTCTATGCGCAGGAACACCCCTGGATTCAGGCCTCGAAATGGATCTATCAGAATGTGCCCGACGGCTCGGTCATCGCGGTGGAGCACTGGGACGATCACCTGCCGCTTTCGCTGCCGCTGGAGGGGGCCAACCCCGGTGTGCGCGGCTACCAGCACATCGAGCTGCCGATGTACGAGGATGACGGTTACGCCAAGTACGATCTGCTGCGCACGCGGCTGGGCCAGGCCGATTACATCGTCCTCTCCACCAACCGGCTCTACCGCACCATCCCCCGCCTGCCGGATCGCTACCCGCTCAGCAGCGAGTTTTACCGCCTGCTCTTTGCCGGCGAACTGGGCTTTGAGCGCGTCGCCGAGTTCACTGCCTACCCCGGCCTGTTTGGGCTGGACATCGTCGATGACGACGCCGACGAGAGCTTTACCGTCTATGACCACCCCAAACCAATCGTGTTCAAAAAAGTCCGCCATCTCGATTACGCCGTCTGGGACCGGCTGTTCCGCGATGCGCTGTCCAGGCCGGCGGCGTGGAACTGGGACAGGAAACTCGACTTTCTGGCGCTGTTCGACAGCAAGCCGGCCCAAGAGGGTGAGGTCGAAAAGACGCTGCTGCTCGACGGGCCGGTGGGCGAGCTGCCGGTGGTCGCCGATTGGGGCTGGAACAAAGCGGCCAGCGGCTCGACGGTCTGGTCGGCGCTGCTGGCGACGCTGCTGTGGTGGCTGGCGGTGGCCTTGATCGGCGCGCTGGCCTTTCCGCTGGTTTTCGTCGTTTTCAGCGGGCTGCGCGACCGGGGCTATATGCTCGCCAGATCGATTGGATTGCTGCTGGTCGGCTATTTGATCTGGCTGCCGAGCAGCCTGCGCTGGCTCCAGAACGGCCTGCCGCTGACCCTGGCGGCGCTGCTCCTTGTCGCCGGGGCGTCGGCGCTGCTGCTGCGTCGCTACGGCGCAGAATTGAAAGCCTGGTTGCGCGCCAACCGGCGGCTGATCCTGCTCGGCGAGGCGGTGTTCGGGCTGGCGCTGCTCTTTTTCGTCGGCATCCGTATGCTCAACCCCGATCTGTGGCATCCCTGGAACGGCGGCGAAAAGGGGATGGACCTGGCCTATCTGAACGCCTGCATGCGCAGCGCGTACTTTCCGCCTTATGATCCCTATTTTTCGGATGGCTATCTCAATTATTATTATTACGGCCAGTTTTTGGTTTCCATCGTCACTCGCTTGACCGGGATCGGCACCTCGGTGGCTTTTAATCTGGCCGTGCCGCTCTATTTTGCGCTGACGGTGAGCAACGTCTTTTGCATCGGCTACTCGCTCATTAGAAACCCGGTTTCTCCCAGAAACCGGGTTTCTACCGGCGTCGCCCAGGGCTTGCTGGCGGTGCTGTTTATGGCTCTACTTGGCAACCTGGACAGCGCCGTGCACATCGTCGAGCAATTAGAGACGTTGAGTCAGAGCGCGTTTGCCAGCCGGCTGCCCGGCGTGCAGACGCTGGTGCGCGCCGCCGACGGACTGTGGCGCATTGTCGCTCAGGGGGCGCACATTCCGGGCTTTAATTACTGGGATCGCAGCCGGGTGGTCGGGCTGACGATCAACGAGTTTCCATATTGGAGCTTTTTGTTTGCCGACCTGCACCCGCACATGATGAACATCCCTTTTACGGCGCTGGCGATCGCTTTTGCGCTCAACTGGTGGCTGAGACGCTCCCACCCCTCGCCTCCCTGCCCTCCCCCGTTTTACGAGGGAGGGGGCGGCGAATGGTCGCTGGTCAAAAGCAGCTTTCGCTATCTCTGGCAGCGCCTCGATTGGGGCGAGGTGCTCGTCTGGCCCTTGTGGGCGCTGGCACTCGGCGCGCTGGCGGCGATCAACACCTGGGATTTCCCTGCTTTTGCCGGGTTCAGTGGGCTGGCACTGCTGCTGGCCTGGACGCGCGCGCGGGGCAAGCAGGGCGTCGGCGCGGCGCTGATGACCGGGATCGGTCTGGCCGCGGGCGGGCTGCTGCTTTACATGCCTTTTTTCAAGTATTACACCGCGCTGTTTGTCGGCGTGGGCTGGGGGCTGGGCCGCGCGCCGACCGAGCCGGGCGAGTTTTTGACCGTGTGGGGGCTGATGCTTTTCGTCGCCGCGACGTTTCTGCTGCTGGCCTGGTCGAGATCGAAATGGGGCGTGCTGCGATTGATCCGGCTCTGCGCGCGCTACCTGCCGCGCCTGCACCGGCTGGAGGCGGCCTACGCGCTCCTGGTGCGGCGTCCCGCACACGGCTACCGGCGTGCCTGGGGGTATCTGGCTGTGCTGGCCTTGCTGCTCCTCTTTTTCGCCTGGAAGAGCTATTGGGTGCTGTTTTTGACCGTGCCGCTGCTCGTGCTCGCGCTGGCCTTGCTGGTCGAGCCGGGCATCCCCTCCGAACGGCGCTTTTTGCTGGCCCTGGTCTTTACCGCGTTTTTGATCCTGGTCGGCATCGAACTGTTCTACTTGAAAGATTTTCTGGCCGGCGGCGACTGGTGGCGCATGAACACGCTGTTCAAATTCTACATGCAGGTATGGATGCTGCTCGGTGTGGCGGCCGGCGCATCGCTGCCCGCGGTGTGGGCGTGGATCGAAGGACAACGCCGCGCCTGGCGCATCCTGTGGCAGACGGCGTTTACCTTGCTGCTGGTTTCGGCGGCGCTCTTTTTGCCGCTGGGCACGGTGGCACGGGTGATCGAGCGCTTTCCGAACGCACACCCGTCGCTGGGCACGCTGAATGGGATGGACTTTATGACCGTCGGCGTGTACACCTGGCCCACACACGAAAACGAGATGCCGTTGTACAGCGACTATGCGGCGATTCGCTGGCTGAACGAGAACGTCAAGGGCACGCCGGTGATCGCCGAAGCGCCGCTGGGCTATTATCGCGAATTCGGCTTGCGCGCGTCGACTTTTACCGGCCTGCCCACGCTGGTGGGGATGCACCAGGGCGAGCAGCGCTATGGCTGGGACATTGGCCGGCGCGACGGGCTGGCCCGCGATCTGTTCACCTCGGCCGACCCGGCGCGGTCGATGGCGATCATGAACGAGTTGGGCATCGAATACGTGTATTTCGGCCCGCTGGAGCGCACCTATATCAACAAACATTTCGACGAAGCGGTCAGTCCGGGCGACCCGCGCCGGGAACAAATGCTGTCCAAGTTTGACCAGATGGCTCAGAACGGGCAACTGAGGGTAGTTTATCAGAACGATCTGGTGACGATCTATCAGGTCAAGAATCCATGACGGCGGACGACTGAGCGCTGTCTGCTGTCGGTGGTCAGCCGCCGGCTGCCAGCGATCATGAACTGAACCGTGTAATACTCCTTTGCCTTGATCCATCCCTGTAATAGCCTGCCTGGAGGAAAGCCGCGTGGGCCGGGACCCGTACCACATTTTAACCGAGCAGTACGGCGAATACCTGCCCCGCGTGCTCAACTATATGCGCCTGCGGGTGGAGGATGAGGCGCTGGCCCAAGACCTGACCGCACAGACCTTTGAGCGGGCGTTGACCAAATTGCATACCCTGCGCGACGAGGGCGCGTTTGGCGGGTGGCTCTTTGCCATCGCCCGCACCGAGGTCGCCGGGCATTTCCGGCGGCGCAAACCGCAGGTGTCGCTGGAACGTGTGGGCGATCTGTCTGCGCCCGACCCGCCGGTGGAAGGGCAGGCGGAACAGCACCAGGAATTAATCGCCTTGTGCGCGGCGATCTCGACCTTGAGCGAGCGCGAACAAGAGATCGTGCGCCTGCGTTTTGTCGCCGGGCTGACCAACCGGGCTATCGGCAAGGCGATGCGTTTGCGTGAAAACACAGTGGCGGTGATCCTTTATCGCGCTTTGCATAAATTAAGAGCTATACTGGATGAGCGAGAATAACGGGCATTCGGAAACTGAAAATTTGTTACAGCGGTTGGCACAGATCAACAACCTGATGCCCGCCGTGCCCGCCGCCTTGAGGCGGCGGGTCGACGAAATCGTTTTGTCTGGCCCCCTACCTCATTTGACCCGACGGGTTGACACGCTAATCTTGACCCAATCTGCCCCGCGTCCGGCCAGACTGCTTCGCCTGCGTCCCGCCTTGGGGGGCGCGCTGGTCACGGCGCTGATCCTGGTCTTGCTGTGGACGATCACCCCTGCCGGGCAGGGCGTATGGGGGCGGGTGCTGGTGACGCTCAAGCTGCGCCAGACCACGGTCGAGATCACCCCTACAGCCGACGCAGAACCGACGCGCGCCGTGCGCGAGCCGCTGCGCGACTTGCTGGCGGTCGAATTGACGATGGGCCGCGCGCCGTCGCTGCCCAAGTTGCTGCCGGAAGGTTACGACCTGCGCGAGATGGCCGCCGTCTCTTTTCCCGACCTGCCGGCGTGGATCTCACAGCCGTTGTACGTCGAGCTGTGTTACGGCACGGATCAAGCGCCCAAAGCAGTCTGCCTGCGCGAGTACCGCCTGCTCTTCCGCGAGGAGGGCGGCATTTTATCCTACACCCAGCTTGGCGACTCGACGATCCAACCGGTCGATGTGGCCGGCGTCGATGGGGTGCTGGTGACTACCTATGGCGATGCGCCGTCACACAGCATCGTCTGGGAGCGCGACGGCCTGCTGCTGGAACTGCACAGTGAAATTTTGCGTAAAGAAACGCTGCTTGAAATCGCGCAAACGGTGAGATGATGCGTGAGCCGTGATGCGTAAAACGCGAGGCATAAGTCAGAGGCATTACGCATCGCGCATCACGTATCACGCATCACATCTGACGAGGAGATTTCCCCTTGCCTTACACTCCCAATACCTGGCTCGAAATCGCGTCGATTCTGATCTGGTGGCTGCTGCTGCAAATTTTCGGCTGGCTGGTCTGGTCGCTGGCCTTTCGCCTGTTCAAGAATCTGCCTGACCGGGGCGTGTCGTTCTGCAAGCCGCTGGGGCTGATTGTGGTCAACTATGCCCTGTGGATGTTCAGCACGCTCGGCTTTCTCCGCAATACGTGGGGCAACATCGTCTTTGTGATGATCGGGGTCGGTGCGCTGGCGCTGTGGCTGTATCGCCGGCCCGATCCGGATGGTGCGGACATTTGGGCCTGGATGCGCGAGCACTGGCGCACGCTGTTGGCCGTCGAGATCGTCTTTACCGTCGCCTTTGCGCTGTGGGCGCTTTACAAGATGTACGATCCCAACATCGCCTATACCGAAAAGCCGATGGAGTTTGCCTTTCTCAACGCCATTGTGCGCAGCGACCGCTTTCCGGCCTACGACCCCTGGATGTCGGGGTACAGCATCAGCTATTATTATTTCGGCTACATCATGGTGGCGACGCTGGCCAAACTGGGCCATGTGCTTCCTGCCTACGCTTTCAACCTGGGCATTTCGACCCTGTTTGCGCTGACCGCGACCGGGGCCTATGGCGTCGTTTATAATCTGGTTCACGCGGCGGCGGCGCGGCGCGGCGTCGAGCAGGCTGCGCGCACGGCGATCTATTATGGGGTGATTGCAGCCATTGCCATTCCGCTGATGGGCAACCTGGTTGGCGTGCTGGAATTTGCACACGCCAATGGCGTCGGCGTGACGGTCGATGATGTGGGCGCTTTGGTGCATCACCCCTTTTGGGAATGGCTCGACGTCAAGGGGTTGACCAGCAGCGGGCGCTTGAGTCACACCTGGTATCCGGTCGACAACTGGTGGTGGTGGCGCGCCTCGCGGGTGATCCACGACAAGAGCCTCACCGGCGCCGATATAGAAGTGATCGACGAATTTCCGGCCTTTAGCTTTTTACTCGGCGATATGCATCCGCACGTGCTGGCCTATCCCTTCATCTTTGTGCTGATCGCCCTGGCGCTCAACCTGCTGCTGGCCGAGGGTGCGCCCTCGGCCTGGTCGTGGTGGCTGGTCTACCTCTGCCTGGGGGCGATCGGCTTTCTCAACACCTGGGACATGCCTTTTTACCTGTTTATCCTCGCCGTGGCCTACGGGCTGAACCGCTATCTGCACCCGGATTCCGATTCGCCTTCGCTGATCGAGCGGCTGGTAACCAGGCTTAGAAACCAGGTTTTTACCAGAAACCTGGTTTCTGCAGGCGAACCACCCACCTTTTGGCTGCACCAGGTGATCTATCGCGTCGTCGAGCTGACCCTGGCCGGCGTGCTGCTTTACCTGCCTTACTGGCTCTATGCGCGGCCACAGGCCGGCGCGGGCATTTTGCCCAACCTGTTCAACGTTTCGCGCTTTACGCATCTCTTTTTGATGTTTGGCGCGTTTTTGGTCGTGCTGGCCGTCTTTATGGTCGTGCTGCTGGTCGATCTGTGGCGCAAGGGACAGGCCAACCGGCAAACCCTGCTCAAGCAGGGTTTGCCGATCTGGGCGGCGACGATGGCCTTTTTCCCTTTGCTGCTGGGAGTGGTGGCCCTGCCGGTGATCGCGCTGCCGTCGATCCGTTCCTACATCGACGATGCGTTGGCCAGCGATCAGGTGCGCCAGTTCCTCGGCCCGCAGACGCTCGGCTCGCTGCTGAGCATCAGTCTGCGCATCCGGCTGGGTTTTCCGCCGCAGCCGTTGCGCGACGTGCGCATGCCGGCCGGCCCGTGGACATTTATCATTGTTTCCCTGTTTCTTGCGGCGATCTTGTTCTGGCTGGTGCGCGTGGTTTTCCCGCGCGGGTTCAAGAGCCGGTCAGACGAGATCGCACCGCCGCCGCCCAGCGTGCTTTTTACCCTGCTGCTGGCCTTTACCGGGCTGATGCTCATTTTCAGCGTTGAATTTGTTTACCTGCGCGACGCCTTTGGCACGCGGATGAATACGGTGTTCAAGTTTTACTTTCAAGCCTGGGCGCTGCTGGGGCTGGCGGCGGTCTTTGGCGTTTACTATGTGCTGGAAGGCCATTCGACGTCTCACCGGCTGGCCTCTGTCGGCAGGGCGGTCTTTGGTCTGATCTGCGCGCTGCTCTTGTTCGGCGGGCTGCTTTACCCGCTGGGCATGAGCATCGACCGCAGCGGTGGGTTCGCCGGGCCGCCGACACTGGACGGGTTGGCTTTTGTCGCCCGCAGCCGGCCGTCCGAATACGCGGCGGTGCGCTGGCTGAACGAGAATGTGAGCGGAACCCCGGTGATCGTCGAGGCGGTGGGCGGTTCTTTTGCCTACGAGCACGCGCGCATCTCTAGCCGAACCGGGCTGCCGGCGGTGATGGGCTGGACCGGGCACGAGGGGCAGTGGCACGGCTTGTATGACGAAATCGCCGAGCGTGAGGCCGACGTCAGGCGGTTGTACGGCGGCGGCGTCGCCGACGCGCGCGAGGTGATCGCCAAATACGACGTGACCTATGTGGTGGTCGGCTACCTGGAACGGGACGAATTTGGCAATGCGGTAGACAAGTTTGATCGTTTCATGGACGTGGCGTTCAGCGACGGAAGCACGGTGATCTATAAAACAAGGGGCAAATAGCAAATCCCTTGTCTACCTGTTCCTTGTCTACTCTTTACCTGGCTGCTCTGGAGATTGATCGATGCAAGAACCCAATTCTGAGACAAGACCTTTTTTTTCCTGGCTGACTGTCGAGGTGGGGCTGTACCTGCTGATTTTGATCGTCGCGCTGGCACTGCGCCTGGGCGGGGCCGGCCTGCGCATCATGGACGAGGTCGAGGCCGGGCAGGCCTGGCAGTCCTGGCGGTTGATCGCTGCGCGGGGGGGCGACGGCGCGCCTGCTGCGGGCGCGTACAGCCCGCTGCTTTTGACGGTGCAGGCCGCATTGTTTGCCTTGTTTGGCGCGAGCGACGTAACCGCGCGCCTGTTTCCGGCGTTGGTCGGCGGGCTGATGGCGCTGCTGCCCTGGCTGCTGCGCGACCGGCTGGGTCGATTCGGTGCGCTGGCCGCGTCGCTGATGCTGGCCCTCTCGCCGACGCTGGTCTATGCGGCCCGCTATGCCGACGGCGGCGGACTGCTGGCGGCGTTCCTGCTGGCCTCGCTGGTGCTGACGCTGGCCTGGGCGCGCGACCGGCATCCGGTCTATGCGTGGGCGCGCGCCATCTGCGGCGTCTGCGCCTTGCTCGCCGATGGGCGCATCGTCGGTGCGGCGCTGGCGCTGGGCGTGGCCTGGGCGATCGAGCGGTTCTTGTTCAAGCGCGACCTCCTGGCTTATGCGCGCAAAGGCATCGACTGGAAGCAGTTTGCGCTGATCGGTGGGGCGGCGCTGGTGCTGCTGGCGACGGCGTTCGCTTTTAACCCCGGCGGGCTGGGCGCGTGGGCCGATTTCCCGGCGCAGTGGGTGGCTCATTTGCAGCCGGTGGTCAATGGGCAAAGCATCGCTTACCCGCTGGTGGCGTTGGCGGTGTACGAACCGCTGCTGCTCTTGTTTGGGCTGATCGGCGCGGCGGTGATGCTCTGGCGCAAGGATGAGGGGTCGATCTTGGGCTGGCTGGCGCTCGCCTTGCTGCTCGTGGCCGTCCTGTCCGGCGGGCGCAACGCCAGCGACGTGGCCCTGGTTTGCGCGGTGTTGGCGCTTCCGGCCGGGCTGGCGATCGAGGCGCTGGTCGCCGACTGGCGTGAGGATGGGCAGTTGCTTCGTGAGGGGGCGTTCATCGGCGTGGGGCTGGTTATCCTGGTTTACCTGGTCTTTGAGACGACCATGTATGCCAATGCGCTTTTCCGGTCGCACAACAATGCCGACAGCATTCTCTGGTTGTGGCTGCTGGCCATCGTCTTGATTGTGGTGCTGTTGGGGTTGTACCTGGCCTGGTTCGGCACGCGCTCGACCTGGCGCGCGCTCGGCGCGACGCTGGCCCTTGTTCTAGCCCTGATCATGTTTTCCACTTCGCTGCGGCTCAATTTCGAGCACGCCAACGACCCCAAAGAACTGCACGTCCGCGTTGCGCCTTATCTGGGCGTGCGCGATGCGCTGAAAACGATGGAGAAACTCGCCTGGCAGCAGGCCTGCTATCCCATCTCGCTGCCCGTTGCCGTCGAGGCGGGGCTTGGCCCGGTCTGGCGCTGGTATCTGCGCGATTGGGAGCGGGTGGAATTTGTGGATACATTTACGAGCGAGACCAGTGTGCCGCTGCTGCTTACCTCGGCGGGGGGCAAACCCGCCGCTGGCGCTCACTACACCGGGCAGGATTTTGTCGTCCGCAGGTGGTGGAAGCCGGCGTTTCTCGACGATACCGACTGGTTGACCTGGTGGCTGTACGGCAAGAGTTCGACCTATGCGGTCAAGCTGGATAGCGTGATTTTGTGGACACAGGCGGAGCAGATCGCGGAGAGTGAATAGCAGCGGTTGCAGTTTATACCGATCTGGGGATGGACAGCATGATGCCAAAACTCGCGCTACAACGTCTCGTTCGCTTCCGACTGTGGTGGATAGTGGCGGCTATAACAGCAGTTTACCTTGCTGTTGAATGCCTATGGAAAACCCTGTTCCTTCGAGGGACTGCTGTTGGTTTTTACTGGCTTGTCGTGATCGTTGACAAAACCATTCTGCCCGTTGCCGCCGCTTTTATTGTAACAGCATTGATCGTCTTGCTTGTGGGGGTTGCACGGTCTCACGTCCATCAATCAGGTATGCGACAGTTTGTGCTGAACGCGGGTGTTCTGTTTGTATCAGGTGTCCTATTGTTGTTTACCTGGCCAATTTTGTTTGCTCAAAACACCGTGCATTTGGATCGCGCTCAAGTCGCTGGCAGGACATACTATTTGGCGGTCTATCCAATGTTTGACGTTAACTATGCCTTGTACGAGTGTGATTCTTGGGGGGTGTTCTGTACCCGAGTCTATCGTTCAGGTGATATATTGGCCGGCGGCTTGGACGCCGAATTGGTTTACACACCGGATACCCGGAGTTTATCCATCCAAGGTAGTCAATTAGGTATCATCTATACACATCAAGTACAGTGAGTTTTTCAACCGAGTCAAGTTATTGGTAGAGGTAAATGTATGAAAAATAAAACAAAGGCAACATTGTTAGACACCCCCATCTTGGAGCGCTGGCACATCAACCTGGAAGTGGCGCTGTACATCCTGCTCGCCGTCGTCGCGGCGGTGGCCGTGTTTTACAACCTCGGCGCGCGCACGCAAAGCCACGACGAAAGCCTGCACACGCTCTACTCGTGGAAGCTGTATGCCGGGCAGGGCTACGAGCACAACCCGATGATGCACGGGCCGTTCCTGTTTCACGCCAACGCGCTGGCTTATTTTTTGTTTGGCGTGAACGATTTCACCGCGCGCATCGTGCCGGCGTTGTTTGGCATCGCGCTGGTGCTGCTGCCGGCCTTGTTGCGCAAGGAACTGGGCCGCGTCGGCGCGCTGGCTGTGGCGGTAATGACCCTGATCTCGCCATCGACGTTGTTTCACGCGCGCTATATCCGCAACGACATCTATATGATGGTCTGGGCCATGCTGATGACCGTCGCGCTGTTTCGCTATTTTGACTCGAAACAGCCCAAATGGCTCTACCTGGGCGGGCTGGCGGTCACGCTGTCCTTGTGTACCAAAGAGACGGCCTACATCACCGGGTTCATCGGCTTTACCTTTGCGGCGATCCTCTTTGTGCGGCAGATGTTTTCCGGGCGCGCTTTTTCGATGGCCTACATCGTCGGTCTGGCCTTGCTGTTCTCATTGATCGTTGCCATCCTGGTCTTTAGCGCCGTGGCCGAAAACACGCCGGTTGTCCCTGAAGGGGGGGGGGAAGACGCGCTGGTCATCGAAGGAGAAGAGGGAGGCGGCGGCCTGAGTCCACACAAGGTGAGCGAGGTGCTGCTTTTGTTCGCCGGCGTCGATCTGTGCATGCTGCTGGCGGCCCTCCTGGTGCGCAGCGATGAGCGGCTGCGCCAGCCGCTCGCGCTGATGACGGCCTATATCGTCGTCATCGGCGCGCTGGCCCTGTTTTGCTCAATTGGCGGCGTTTTGTTGTGGTTCCCGGTCGCTCACCTGCCGGAAAACCTCCTCGTGCCGCAGGCCTTTTTGGCCCTGCAAGTCGTCGCCGCCGGAGTGGGCGCGGCGGGCGGAACCTATGGCTGGTGGGTCTTGATGAGCTATGCGCACAAAAACAAGTGGCTTCCAGACGGGTTCGATAACAAGGTCATGTACATCACCCTGGCTGCGGTGGTGATCCCCTTTGTGCTGCTCTACAGCACCTTTTTCACCAACCCCAAAGGGTTGGGCAGCGGCACCGTCGGCGCGATCAGCTACTGGCTGGCCCAGCAAGAGGTCAAGCGCGCCGGGCAGCCGTGGTACTATTATCTGATCGTGACGCCGCTGTACGATTTTTTGCCCGTTCTTGTGGGCCTGGCGGCCACCCTCTATTACCTGATCACGGGCCGGGTGGACCGGCAAGAGGCAGAAGGGCAAAACGAAGGGGCCAGGAATCCCTCGCCATTTGTGGCCTACTGCGTCTACTGGACGCTTTCGGCCTGGCTGATCTATACCTGGGCTGGCGAAAAGATGCCCTGGCTGATGGTTCACATCACCCAGCCGATGCTCGTGTTGAGCGGGCGCTTTATCGATGATGTGCTTGCCGGCATCGACTGGGGCGAGGTGTGGCGACGAAAGGGTTGGCTCTTGCTGCTGATCACGCCGGTTGTGCTGTGGGCGCTGGGCCTGTTCCTCTTTTTGCCCTTTTTTGGCCAGGCCTTTGGGGGCGTCTCGCTCACCGACATCAATGACACGTCGATGTGGTTGATGGCGCTGGTGGTCGGCGGCGCGCTGGCCTATGCGGGCTGGCGGGTTGGAAAACCGCTCGGCGGCGCGGCGGCCTGGCGGGTGGTGTTCGTGTCGGTGCTGCTGCTCCTGGGGGCGTTTACCGTGCGCTATGCGGTGATGGCCTGCTATATCAACTATGACACGGCCCAAGAGTTTTTGGTCTACGCGCACA
This sequence comes from uncultured Anaerolineae bacterium, assembly GCA_964428175.1. Taxonomy (GTDB): domain Bacteria; phylum Chloroflexota; class Anaerolineae; order JAFGEY01; family JAFGEY01; genus CAYRXM01. The sequence continues at coordinate 9,871 of CAYRXM010000064.1, read as the reverse complement.
GCACGCCGGACGTCAAGCAGACCGTGCGCGAACTGGAAGAGATTTCGCGCCGGCTGTACGGCGACGAGCGTTCGATCAAGTTTGCCTACAGTTCGGACGCCACCTGGCCGTTCGAGTGGTATTTCGATGTCAATTTCCCCAACCGCGTCTTTATCGGCACGGAACCGACCCGCGAAAACACTGACGTGCCGGTGCTGATCATTGGCCGGGCCGAGATTGCCAAGGTCGAGCCGTACCTGGGCAAGCGCTACTATCGCTTTGACCGCAAGCTGATCTGGTGGCCGCACCAGGACTATTATATGAACCTGTCGCTGCGCGTGCCCAGCGTGGAAAACCGCGAGTATCACAAGAATTACCTGTTCCTCGACCTGCAAGACCCGGAAAAACGCCGGCAGTTGTTCAATGTCATATTTTATCGCCAGTATGACCAATCTTTGGCCGACTGGTCGCCGTCGCACCCCTATGCGCTGTACATCCGCAAGGACATCGCCGCCCAATTGTGGGACTTTGGCGTCGCGCCCGTCGGAGCGGTCACGCTGGCAGAAGATGAGCAAACCTACGATGACAAAATCGTGCCGATGAACCTGGTGACGGTGTGGGGCAGCTCGGGAACAGGCGAGCGGCAGTTCAGCACGCCGCGCAACGTGGCCGTCGGGCCGGACGGGTCGGTTTATGTGCTGGACAGCGGCAACGCGCGGGTACACAAATTCACCGCCGACGGCGCCTGGGTCGCCGCCTGGGGTCATGAGTGCCGCATCTATGATGCGCTGGCCGGCTGCCAGCGTGAAGACGGTTCGGGCGGATTTTCCGACCCGTGGGGCATTGCCGTCGATGAGGCGGGCAATGTCTACGTCGCCGATACGTGGAATCACCGCATCCAAAAGTTCACCGGCAGCGGCGAGTTTGTGAGCATGTGGGGACAATACAGCATGACCGAGTCGCCGCTGGACATGCCCGGCTTTTTCTGGGGGCCGCGCGACGTGGTGGCCCAAAACGGGCTGGTTTACGTCAGCGATACTGGCAACAAGCGGGTGCAGGTCTTTACCTCAGACGGGGAGTTTGTGACCGCCTGGGGCAGCAAGGGCATCGGCGACGGGCAGTTTGACGAGCCGGTGGGCCTGGCGCTGGACGCCCAGGGCCGCACCTTTGTCGCCGACACCTGGAACCAGCGCGTCCAGGTCTTTGACCCCACGCGCGAGGATGGCAGCGGGCACTATTTCCTGCGCAAGTGGGAGATCGATAGCTGGTACGGGCAGGGGCTGGAGAACAAACCCTACCTGGTCGTCGACGGGCAGGGCCACGTCTTTGCCAGCGACCCGGAGAGCGGCCGCGTCCTGGTTTTCGACGCGACCGGCAAATTCCTGGCCGCGATCGGCGGCCACGAATCGGACAGTCTCATCTTGATGATGCCGATGGGGCTGGCCGTGGACGATGCCGGGAATGTGTACGTGGTCGACGCCCGGGCCAACCGCGTGATCAAGTTGGCTCCGTTTGGGCAATAAATCGCCGCTGGTATTGCTGTAAGCCGCATTTGAGAGGGGCGTGGCAAACTTGAGTTTGCCGCGCCTCTGTTTTTATACAACCCGGCGCGGTTGTGGTATAATCTTGCCTGACCAACACATCAGGAGTTTTTGCACCCACGATGAACACAGATCGACACGCGCACACACTGACCCCGCTCTTGTTGGGCGTTCTGGCCCTGATCCTCGGCCTGGTCGCGCAGGGCTATTTCGCCGATCCGGTCGAGACGTATGCGGCCAGGCCAACCGACGGGCTGATCGTCTGGACGGTGGCCTTGTTGGTTGGGGCGCTGGCCGTCGCTCAGATGCCGCGCCTGCCGCGCCTGCCTCTCTCCGCGCCGCCTGCGCTGCACCCCGGCCGGCCGCGACTGGTCTGGTCGGCGGTGTGCCTGGGCTTTTCCGGCCTGCTGATCGTGATTTCACTGACATGGTTTGGCAGTGATGCAGTTGGAAGCGCCAAATGGGCTTTTTACCTGGCCGCGGTCGGCCTGTTTCTGGCTGCCGCTCACGTGCTGACCCCTTTTTCGCGCTCTGCCCCGCGCCTCTCGCGCGCCGAGTGGGTATGGCTGGCGCTGATTTTGGCCGTGGCCGTTTTTTTCCGCTTTTACCGCTTTGGCGAGCTGCCCTATGGCCTGTGGTACGACGAGGCCGATAATGGCCTGTGGGCGCGCCAGTTGCTCAACAATCCCGCGCTGCGTCCCATCTATGCCGAGTCGACCAACCTGCCCACGCACTTTTTGTACCTGGTGATGTTTTCGTTCAAGCTGTTTGGCGACGGGATGTGGTCGATCCGGCTGGTGGCGATTTTCTTTGGGCTGCTGACGGTGATCGCCGCCTATGGCTGCGGGCGCGAGTTGTTCGATCCGGCGGGCAGCGGGCGGGCGATGGGGCTGATCCTGGCCGGGCTGGTCGCCGTCTCGCGCTGGGATGTGAACTGGAGCCGCATCGGCATGCACGGGGTGACGGTGCCCTTTTTTGAGCTGTGGACAGTGGCCGCGCTGCTGCGCGGTCTGCGCACGGGCCGGCTGAGCGCGTTCGCCTGGTCGGGGGTGGCGCTGGGGCTGGGGTTGTGCTTTTACAGCCCCATGCGCGTTTTTCCGGTTGTGGTGGGTGGATTTATGCTGCTGTGGTTGGTGCAGTGGGCGCGGCAGGCACGGCCGGGCCGGGGTTGGGGCAAAAGGGCCGCGCACCTGTTGACCGCCTGGGGACTGCCGGTCACACTGCTGTCCGTCGGTGTGTTGATCGCCGTCGCACCGGTGGCCCAGTTTGCCGTTCGCCAGCCGGAGCGATTTTGGGCGCGCGCCGACAAGGTGTCAGTGTTCAAGGAAGCGGGCGCGCAGGCCGACCCGTTGGGCGTGGTGGGGCGCAGCGCGGCCCGCCACCTGTTGATGTTTAATTATGAAGGCGACCCGAACGGGCGGCACAACCTGCCCGGCGCGCCGATGCTGGATCGATTGAGCGCCGTGCTGCTGGTGCTGGGCGTCATCGTGACCGTCCGCAACTGGCGCGACCCGCGCGCGCTTTTGCTGGGCTTGTGGCTGCTGCTGCCGCTCAGCGGGGGCATCCTCACTGTCAGTTTCGAGTCGCCGCAGTCGCTGCGCTCAATCGGCGCGCTGCCGGCGGTCTATGGCCTGGTCTGTATGGCCCTGGTCTGGTTTGCTTGCGCGTGGGAGCGCATCTTGGGCGGGGCGCGGCGGCTGGTTGTCGTCGCTGCCGTCTTGCTGGCGGGCATTGGCATGCTGGAGGGGTGGACTTGTTTCGGCCTCTGGGCGCACGATTTCGCTTCCTGGGCGGCCTTTAACCCGGCCGAGACACATATGGCTCAAGACATCAACACCTACCGCGAGCAGTACGACCTGTGGTTCGATCCGCTGCTAACGGCGCATCTGGCTACGCGCTATCTGGCCCCGGATTATGCCCACTATCAGCATTTTGATCCGGCCACGGTGTTTCCCATTCCCAGCACATCCAAAGAGGGGGTGATGCTCTTTATCGCGCCGGACACCGCTGCGCTGCGCGGCGCGGTGCGGTCGCTCTATCCGGGTGCGCGCATTGAAATTTTTTCGCACCAGGAGAGCGGCCGCGCGGCCATGTACAGGTATATTTTCAGCCGCGAGCAGATCGCGTCGGTGCAGGGACTGGACGCTTCTTATGTTTCGCTCGGCGGCGGCGATCCGCAGGTGGTCTATCGCGTCGATCCGCTGGTCCATTTTGAGGGCCAGGATGACCCGGAACGCGCGTTCCCGGTTGACTACCCGTTTCGGGCGACCTGGGCGGGCGGGCTGCTGGCCCCGCAGTATGGTGGGTATACGCTGCACATCGACGTGCCGGGTGAGGCGCGGCTGCTGCTCGACGGGGAGACGGTGTTGAGTGGCAGCGGCCCACAGAGCCGGCGCGTTGTGCTGGCCCAGGGCGTGCATATCCTGTACCTCGACTGCCGGGTGAACGGCCCCGGCGAGTTGAGCCTGCGCTGGTCGGTGCCGTGGGATCAGGCCGATCCGCCGGCGCTGATCCCGGCGCCGGCTGGGGCGCTGTATCGCACTTTTTGGCCGACCAACGGCCTGCTGGGGCGGTTTTACGCCGGCGGCGACGTGACCGCCGCACCGGCCATCGCGCGCATCGACCGGCAGTTGGCCCACTATTTTCACTTTTTGCCGCTGCCCCGGCCCTATCGCGTCGAGTGGACGGGACGCCTGCTGGCTCCGATGCCGGGCCTCTACCAGCTTGGCGTCAAGGCGGTCAGCGCGGCCCAGGTGTACATCGATGGGCAGCTTGTCCTCGAAACCCGGGCGGCCGGGCTGCAAGAGGTTGCTTCACTCGAACTTGAGAGCGGGCTGCACGACCTGCGGGTGTCCTTTCTCGACGATCAGGATCGCTCGCAGATTTACCTCTACTGGCAGCTTCCTGGCGAGACCGGCCTGAACCTGATCGAACCCGGTGCGCTGTTTTTGCCCCAGGATACATGGTGGGATGCACAATGAAATTACACGAATATCAGGCGCAAAAATTGCTGCAAAAATACGGCGTTCCAGTGCCCGGCGGCGATGTGGCTACCTCGGTCGACGAGGTGCGGCACATTGCCACGGCGCTGGGCGGGCGGGTAGTACTCAAGGCGCAGGTGCTCACCGGCGGGCGCGGGCGGGCCGGCGGCATCCGCCTGGTCGACGATGTGGCCCAGGCCGAGCAGTTGGCGAACACAATGTTTGGCATGCGCATCCAGGGCTACCCGGTCTCGAAAATCCTGATCAACGAAGCGCTGGAAATCGAGCGCGAGATTTACCTGGGCATGACCCTCGACCGGCAGTTGGCCCAACCGGTGATTGTGGCCGCGGCAGAGGGCAACGTCGAAATCTCGCGGGTGGAGCGTGAGACGCCGGAGCGGGTGCTGCACATCCCGGTCGATCCGCTGCTGGGGCTGCACGTCTACCAGGTGCGCCAACTGGCCGACGATATCGGGCTTGAGGCGACGCAGCGCAAGGCGTTTGTGTCCATCGCTCTGGGGTTGTATCGCGCTTTTGCCGAAAACGAGGCCTTGCTGCTCGAAGTCAATCCACTGGTGATCTGTTCGGACGGACGCATGATCAGCCTGGATGCGCGTATGATCGTCGACGACGATGCCCTGTTCCGACGGCGCGACCTGGCCGATTTGCGCGACGAGACGCAAGAGACCGCGCGCGATCAACTGGCGCGTCGTTATTCGCTCCATTACATCAGCCTCAACGGCGATGTGGCCTGCCTGGCCAACGGCGCCGGGCTGGCCATGCTGACGATGGACCTGCTGCGCGCGCGCAATATCCGCCCGGCCTGTTTCATCGATCTGGGCGGCGGCGCGCACATTGAGCGGGTCAAGGTGGCCTTGCAACTGGCGATGAGCGACCAACCGCGCGCAATCCTGGTCAACATTTTTGGCGGCGTCACTCACTGCGACGCAGTCGCTGAAGGATTGCTTGCCGTTTGCAGCGGGTTGAGCGTGCCGCTGGTGCTGCGCTTTGACGGCTGGAATGCCCGGCGCGCACAAGAGCTGATCGCCGCACAGTGCCCGGCCAAAGGGCTTGTCCACATCACCCACTCTTCGCAAGAGGCGGTCGAATGCGCAGCGGCGCTGCTCGGGGAGGGAAAAGGGTGAGCATCCTGGTCGATCAAAATACGCGACTGTTGGTACAGGGTATCACGACCAGCCGGGGGCGCTTGTGCGCCGAACGGATGGTCGGCAGCGGCACACTGGTGGTGGCCGGCGTCGACGATGGACATGGCGGAGAATGGATCGCCGGCGTGCCGATCTTTGACACGGTCAGAGAAGCCGTCGGTGCGACCGGCGCCAACGCAGCCGTCGTCGCCGCACCGGCCAGCCAGGTCGAAGAAGCGATCCTCGAAGTAGCCGATGTCGGGCCGGAAGTGATTGTATGTATCACCTCACACGTGCCGGCGTGGGATATGGTGCGCGTGCGCTCCTATCTGCGCGACAAGCCGATCCACCTGGTCGGCCCGGACAGCGCCGGTGTGTTCACGCCGGGGCGCTGCCTGGCCGGCCTGCTCGAAGCGGATTTTCTCAGGCCGGGCACGGTGGGCGTCGTTTCACGCAGCGGTTCGCTGACCTACGAAGTAGTGGGTCTGCTGACAAGGGCCGGGTTTGGCCAATCGACGGTGGTTTGTGTGGGCAGCGGGCTGATCTTGGGCACGGGGTTTGTTGACGTGCTGGCCCTGTTCGAGGACGATCCGACCACCGCGCAGGTGGTCGTCGTCGGCGAGATCGGTGGGCAGGAAGAAGAGCGCGCCGCCGAGTTTATCGCCGACCGGATGAGCAAACCGGTGGTGGCTTTTGTCGCCGGGCAGACCTCGCCGCCCGGCCGAGAAATGGGCCACGCCGGAGCAACCATCGAGGACTATGGGGACACGGCGCGGCTCAAGATGGAAGCGTTCGAGCGCGTCGGGGCGCGCGTCGCCCGCTCGCTGGCCGAGGTGACGCAGCTTTTGGACCCCAGCAGCGTGTGACCTGACTGAAAAAGCGACACAAAAAAATCGCCTTGACCCGGTCAAGGCGATTTTTGTTTTTTCGGGGCGTTTTTTAGTTCTGTCCCACCGCTTCGGCGAGGCGCTGCCGCCGTTCGCGCACCATTTCCCACTGCGGCTCCATCGTCAACTGCACCTCGTTGAGGTGATGGTACAGCCCGTCGCGGGCCATCAACTGCTCGTGCGTGCCCATTTCGGCGACCCGGCTGCCCTCCAGCACCACGATCATGTCGGCGCTGCGCACCGTAGAAAGCCGGTGAGCGATGATGATCGTCGTCCGTCCCACCATCAACCGTTCCAGCGCCTGCTGGATCAGCAGTTCGGTTTCCGTATCCACCGACGATGTGGCCTCGTCGAGGATCAACACCGGCGCGTCTTTGAGGATGGCGCGAGAAATGGCCAGGCGCTGCTTTTGCCCGCCGGAGAGTTTGACCCCGCGCTCGCCGATGATCGTGTCATAGCCTTGCGGCAGTTTGGCGATAAACTCGTGCGCGTTGGCAATCTGCGCTGCCTCGATCATCTCGGCCTCGCTTGCGCCGGGGCGGCCAAAGAGAATGTTGTCGCGCACCGTGCCATGAAACAGGAACACGTCTTGCAGCACGATGCTGATCTGCTCGCGCAGGCTTTTCAGCTTGAGGTCGCGAATGTCATAGCCATCCAGCCGGATCGCGCCGTCGGTCACGTCGTAAAAGCGGGGGATCAGGCTGGCCAGGGTGGTCTTGCCTACCCCTGTCGGGCCGACCAGGGCGATCACGGAGCCGGGCTTGATGTCCAGGTTGATGTTGTCGAGCACATTGGTTTCTTTGACATAGTGGAAACTGACGTTCTCGAATTGAATGGCTCCGTTGGCCCGCGCGCTCAATTCGATTGCGCCGGGCTTTTCGTCAACGTCTGGCTGTTCGTCGAGCAGTTCGGCCACCCGCTCGGCCCCGGCCAATGCCTCCTGCACGCTCTCCCACGCGCCGCTCAGTGCGCGCACCGGCTGGTAAAACATGTCCAGGTAGAGGAAAAAGGCCACCAGGTCTTCCAGCGGCATCACCTGGCCCAACACCATGCGGCTGCCAAAATAGATCAGCACGATGGTGCCCAGCGAGGAGCTGAATTCGACAAAGGGCTGAAAGGTGGCCATCAGCCGCAGTGCATGGAGCATCGAGTCGCGATAGTTGTTGATCCGCTCGCCGACGCGAAGGGCCTCGCTTTCCTCGCGGGTAAAGGCCTTGATCTCGCGAATGCCGGACAGGTTGTCGTTGAGCGTGGCGTTCAACTCGCCCAGTTCTTGCTGCCGCTGGCGGAAGGCCGGGCGCACATATTTGGCAAAGCCGCGCATCGCCAGGATGATCAATGGGATGGGCACAATACTGAGCAGAAGCAGTTGCCAGTTCAACAGGGCCAGCACAATGCTGACCGCAACAAACGACAGGACATTGACGGTCACGTCGGGGATGGCATGCGCAATCAGCCGTTCAAACATGTCCGAATCGTTGACCATACGCGACATCAACTGGCCGGTTTGCTTGTCTTCGTAAAAGCGCAGCGAGAGCCGCTGCAGGTGGCGGTAAATGTGCTTGCGCGCGTCGGCGACCACGCCCCAGCCGGCCACGTGCGCGGCATAACTGCGCACAAACTGTAATCCACCGCGCAGCACATAGATTCCCAGCGCCAACAGGGCCAGCCGGGTAATGATCGCCGCCGATTCGGGCGTCAGCAGCGAGTCGTTGATCGTCGCCACCATCGTCTTGATGATCCAAGGCGCGAACAACTGCACGCCGACCAGTGCTAGCATGCTGAAAACCGTCAGTGCCAGCGATTTCCAATAACGCTTTGCGTATGAAAATAAAAATCCAAATGTCTTCACCATGACCTCCAGGTAAACAAGAAAAAGGCCGCCACACCCGGTGTGATTGCCTTTTCCAACGCCGGCGAGGTTAGCTGACGGGCTTGGGCCGGAAAATTTGACCCTACCCTGGCCGGACAAATTCAGTCTGGCCTGGGATTCGCCCCTGCCATCGCCGGCACGCGCCGGTGATGGATTGGTTCCTCCGCTACCGGTCTTGACGCGGCATCTCAAGACACGGTATTTGGCGAAATTATTTCGGTTACGAAACATTATAACACATTTGCGTCGGGATGTCAATTCGCGGTCTGACCATTTGACCTCAGAATCTACAGCCTGATGATCGAATACGCGCAATGTACCGATCGGGTACGGTTTTGTCAACATTTCGGGCGCGCTGGGCGCATTGCAATCCTGGGGCGAGTTTTTGAGGAGTCAGGCATGCCTCGTACCTGACGATGCAACACGATACGCATCCGCCGTCTGAAAATCGTGCTGCACCCGGCGCGTTTTGCCGGATGGCGGCAACGCATATATAATGGCTCAATCCTGGTTTGAGCGCCTTCCGTCTGGTTGGAGATGTGCGCTTGAGTCGTATTGATTGGTTTGAGGGAGGGTTTATGAACATGATGCAATCGCTTATCCAGCACGCCCTGGTCAATGGCGAAAAAGCCAAGCTGGTGTCCATACACCGGCTGTCCAGTATCAAGGACGAGATTGCCCAATTCAGGGATCATGAAGAGTTGAACGGCTTTCAACGATGGATTGTGGATGACCTGTATGCGTTGGACGCGCCGGACGCGGCATTTTCAATCCACTCGATCATGCTCGTCGCCATTCCGCACCCGCTGTATGCCCGGGTCGAGTTTGAATGGCAGGGACGAACGTACACCTTTGCAAGCCTGGTCATGTCGGATTTTGGCCGGACGGAGCGAAACCTGGCGGCTTGTTTGTCGGCCCGGAACTTGCACATGCTGCCGGCGACAAACCTCCCGCTGAAGCGCTTGGCGGTTCAGAGTGGGTTGGCCGTGTATGGCAGAAACAATATCTGTTACATCGATGGCCTGGGCAGTGCTTTTTCTTTTGCCGCGTATTGGACCGATGTGCCCTGCGATGAGAATGATTGGGTGGATGTTCGCATAGCCGACAGGTGCGCCGGCTGCCGGGTTTGTCTGCGCCAATGTCCCACCGGCGCGATTCGAGAGGACCGGTTTTTGATCGACAATGAGAAATGCCTGTCGTATTGGAACGAACAGGGGGGCGATTTCCCCGAATGGCTGCCTCCGTCGGTGCATCATTGCCTGTACGACTGCCTGAAATGTCAAATCGATTGCCCGATGAATCGCGAGCACCTGGATGAGGTGATCGGGCCAATTCGATTTTGCCAGGATGAAACCGAGCTGCTGCTGGCGGGAACGCCGTTGGAAACGCTTCCACCCGAGTTGAAATCCAAGTCCGATCTGTTGGGCTTGCACCAATGGCCAGATGGCCTGGCCAGAAATCTGCG
>CAYRXM010000063.1:0-25844 GCA_964428175.1 uncultured Anaerolineae bacterium | reverse complement strand
ACCTGGGGGTATCATGGGTTGCCGCATAGTGTCCCCAAGTTGTTGAGAAGATACTCTGAAAATACGATCTGGTCAGCGCCGGTGGCGCGGAATCTCGGCCAGCACATCCAGTCCCAACGCTTCGACCTCGGCGCGGTCGCGGATGGCCGTATCCAGATAGTCGAGCAGGAACGCACCAGCGACACCGGCGACCAGGGCCAGGCCGAGGCGGATGGGGATGTCCAGCTTGTCTTTGAGGCTTTGCCCGATGGGCGAGATCGCCGGCTGAGCGATCAGGCGCAGCACAGGCCTGGACTCACCCAGCGGCCCGACCAGTTCACCTGCATCCTGCTCAAGGACGACAATGGCCGTATCGGCGATGCGGGCCAGTTGTTCATCGTCGAGCCAGGTGATGGACACCGTCAACACGCGGTGCTCGGTCGATGCGCCGATGGCCCCAGCGAGGTTGACATTCTCCTCTCCCAGCCGCTCGGCCACGCGGCGCGCGTATTCGACGTTGCGCACGGCGGCAGCCAAATCATCCATAAAATATTCCGAGGCCTGCCAGGTTTCCAGCGGGTTGTCGATGTACTGCGCGCCGGGGCGAGGCACGGGTTCCAGACCGACATTGACGCGAAAAGAAGCGACATACATCTCGGCTGGCTGTGTGTAGGTCAGGGCAGAAACCGCAGCGACGACCGCCACCAATGCCGTCACCAGCCACCAGCGGTTCAGGACGATCTTGAAATAACGAATCAACTCCATCGTTTGTGCTCCTCATAGGCCTGCGCGACGTAATCGCGGATTTTTTGGCCAAAAACAGCGGTGTCGAATTGCTCGGCGTGGCGGCGAATTGCGGCTGGATCATATGCATGGGGATCGAAACGCCGCAAGGCCTCGACCAACGCCTCGACGCTTTGCTCGCCAAACATGGCCCCCGTCCGGCCCTCGATCACTGTGTCCAGCGCCCCTCCGCCGGCATAGGCGATCACTGGTCGCCCGGCTGCCATCGCTTCGACGGGAGTGATACCAAAATCTTCTTCGCCGGGAAACAAAAACGCCTTGCAGCGCGCCATCAACGCTGGCAAGTCCGAGTCGGGCACGCGGCCCAGAAATTCGACCGTCGGCCCGGCGATGGACCGCAGCCGGGCCAAATCGCGCCCACTGCCGCCCACTTTGAGCGGCAGTCCCAACGCCGTGCAGGCACGCACGGCCAGATCGATGCGCTTGTAGGGCACCAACCGCCCGACGGTCAGAAAATAGTCGTCGTAACCGTCCGATGGCGCGAAACGCTGTGTGTTCACCGGCGGGTAAACGATCTCGGACTCGCGGCGGTAATATTTGGCGATCCGCCGCTGAATCTCGCTCGAAATGGCGATAAAGCGATCCACCCGGTCGGCGGCCAGGCGGTCCCACTGGCGCAGGTAGGACAACAGCGGCGGCAGCACGATCCGGCTCACCCGGCCCAAACCTTCGCGGCGTGCATAGTCGTGATAGCGCCACGCATAGCGCGTGGGCGTGAGGCAGTAGCAGATGTGCAGCGTCTCCGGGGAGGTGATGATGCCGTGGCAAAAGCCGCTCTTGTTCGAGATCACGACATCATAGTGGCTCAAGTCCAGGCCTTCGAAGGCGAGCGGGTATAGGGGCAAGAACGGCTGGTGATGCTTTTGGACCAGCGGCAGGCGGTTCATCCACGAGGAGCGGATGTCCCAGCCACGCCAGGCGTCGGGCATGGCTCTGGGATCGTAAATGCTGGTATAGACCGGCGCTGCGGGAAAGAGCGCGACGAGCTGTTCCAGCACCACTTCTGCGCCGCCAAACTGGTTCATCCAGTCGTGGATCAAGGCCAGCCGCATCGACTCAGTCTCCGTCTTGCACCGTAAAAGGCACTTTGTGCTGCAAATCGTATCCGACGTAAATGTGCAGTTCGTACCGGCCTGGCCTCACATTGACGTAGCGCCAGGTGGTACCGCGCGCACCGGCATACTGCCACATTTCGACCGAACTCCAATATTCCACCCATTCGCCGTCGATCTGGATGTACCAGATGTAAATCCAGGGCACATTGGGGGCCATGCCCTCAAAGGTGAAAAAGGCATAGACGCGCTCTGTATGAGCCGGAAAAGTGGCCCCCGGATTGAGTGGTTGGTTGTTCTCCACCCCGCTGGCAAGCACCAGGCCGACCAGGGTCGCACCCTCGCCCGGCGCTATCGCCTGTGTCGGAAAAGGCGTGCGCAGCACGGCCGGCAGGTCGGCATCGGGGGGGATGGGCGTGCGCGTCGGTGTCGGCGTCACCGTCGGCGTCAGGGTGGGCGTAAAGGTCGGCGTGGGCGTGCGCGGCGTGGGCGTCGGGATCGCGGTCAGCGTCGGCGTGGGCGCGACGGTGGGCAAGAGGTCGGGACGGCGAACTGCGACGCCCCATAACGCGCCGCTGGCCGCCGCCAGGATAAACAAGATGACCGCGACAATGACCAGCCGCCAGGCGCCAAGCCGGGATTGCTCGCGCACGAGTTCAAAATGCGTGGCGCGGGCATTGCGCCGCATCTGGTAAACGAAAAACAGACAGGCCACTGCCGCACAAGAGAATATCAGTGTAAAAAAAGGCCCCAATTTGGAGCCGACCAGTTGCCAGTCCACACAATTCCTTTTGCCCCGCCCCGAGCAGAGCCGCACAAGATGCTCGCCCGCCCGCGATTATTGCAGACTGTTGGCAATCATCTCGATTGTGGCCCGATCGAGCGAGCCGGCGATGGAAAACTGCAAATCGTCTTCACGCCAGGTAAGCAGCAGGCCGTTATGCTCCGGATCGTCGATCAGGGTGGCCCGCGCCCGAGCCAGGGCGATTGGCGTCGCATTCGCCTGAGGCACCTGGCCGATGTTCGGCCCCTGCACCAGCGTAAAAGGATACGGCCCGGTGTAAACCAGGGCCATATTTTTGTCCAGTTGGTAAGCGACCAAAAATCGGGTGCCCTGAGGCAGCAGCGATGCGTTGGGAATGCGCAGCCTAAAGGCGACCTTTTGCTGCGCTTCCTCCAGGCTCAACGGCGGGCGGTCTTCACTCCTGGCCTCTTCAAGCACCGCGCCTTCTGGAATGTCGATGTTGAACGTACTGTCGTCAAAATCGCCCGAGCAGTCCATCGATGTGATATGAACAGTACCCTGCCCGGCATACTCCTGGTGGTATTCGACCTTGCGCACCCACCAGTGACGCGCGTCGATTGTATAGCGCACCGAACCATACTGCTCTTGCGCCAGATCGACCTTGTAAACGACCAGCCCGTCCTCGCGCAGCCGGGCATAGAGTTCGGCCTGCAGCGGATCGGCCTGGCGAATCCACGTTCGCCGGGCATAGACGATGGTCTCGACCGCCTGCGGCAGATGGACGACATCGGCCGGCCCGACCGTGGCTACACGAGTATGCGGTGAATACAGGATGCTCGTCTCACCATCGGTGGTAAAGGCGATGCCGGACAACTGCGGGCTTGACGCCGAGCGGATTTCAAAGCGCAGCCGGTCGGGGTATCGCTCCCACATCTCGACCGCAAGCGATTCCTTGAACATCTCGGTGTCCAATTCGACGCTCAAAAGGGTGTGGCAGGCGGTCATATCGTCGAGGGCTTGCTGGGCGTTCTGTATCACTTCGGACGCCGACATGGGACGCCCCAGACAGCCGCTCAAGATCAGGGAGCAAAGCTCCAGGAGGATGAAAAAACCGATGGTTGCGCGTGATTTTCTCACACAGACCTCATCTACCTCTTGTGCCCCCGCTGATGGATTATACCACACAAGCACATTCGTCCCAAATGGCCCCGACGGGCAGCGACTATGCGTCGCCGGCATCTGGGGTGATGATGGCCTTGATCCGTTTTTCGATCTTGGCCCTCGGTTCGAGGATGCGCCGGCCGCAGGTACGGCATTTGAGGCCAATGTCGGCGCCGATGCGCACGACATCCCACTCGTAGCCGCCGCACGGATGTACCTTGCGCAGGCGCACTACATCACCCACCTGGAGATTCATCGGCATTGCGCATTCCTCACGGCTGCTCGCTGGTCAAGATGGACAGCCCTCGCTGTGCGTCGAATTCGATTGGCACGCTGTACCAGGTGCCGTTGTCGATATTGTACTCGAAATGGACACGCTTTTCCAGGTCGCGCACGTCGACGGGCAGGCCGGCCCAGTTGAGCGTGACCTGCAGCGGCGGCAGCCAGTGAGCAACCTGCTGCGGGTTGGGCGGGCCGGGCATCGGATCGGCGTGCAGCTCATAGCCGGCCAGCGGCCAGTTGCGCCGGCTCTCTTGCAAGGGCACGGTGCGCAGCCGCACGCGCACATCCGTCTCTGGTCCGCCCGGCGGGCACTGGATAACCACACGCCCATCTGGCGAGACGAGCGTTTGCGCCGCCGCGTTGCCCGCCGTCCAGACAACCTCCGGCCCCCATTCGATGCTTTCGCGCTCGCCCAGCGCCAGCAGCAGGCGTGTCGTCTCGGGCGCGTCCTCGGCGACGGGCGCGGTTTCGGCATAGAGGTTGCCGTAATACAGGTAATACCCGCCCTGCTGTGCAACCTGTGCGTCCTGAATGTGAAAGACGATCTCCCAGCCGGGCTTGTCGCGCCGCACACGCACCCGGCGCGGAATTTCCCACCAATGTGAACCATCCCAGACCACCACGCGCAGGTCTTGCATATCGCTGCGCATACGCCCCAAATGCTGATCGACCGAGCCGTCGAACAGCACACGCGTCCAGGTGCCGGCCGGCGACTCGGCGGCGACCGTGTCGAGCAGAATGGGCTGGCGATATTGGTATTGCGCGCTCCACCACAGCAGGTCGCCCGGCGCATTGGGCGCGGCCAATGGCTGCGGTTGGGGCGGCCAGTAGAGATTTTCGGGTGTGGGCACGGCATCGGGGACAAGATAGGGCCGCACAGGCGTCGACGTTGGTGGAATGGTCGCCCTAGGCGTTGCGCCGGGCGTCGCGCCGGGTGTCGCGACGGCCGCGACCGGCAACTGGCTGGCCCGCCAGATCACCAGGATCGTCGACAAGACCAGCCCGATCAATGTCAGGCCCAGGCCCAAGACAATAATCCACTGCACTGGCGTCAGCAATGATTTGGCCCGGTCAAACAGGCCGGGCGGCGTGCTCGGTTGGGTTGGAGACGATTCATCCATCGCACAGTCCTCGACTTGCGTTTTTTCCTTCTGGGTATTATATTATACCGAGTTGAGATTTATGTCAACCGCATACCAACGAGGAACTCGGCGAGGAGGCAGCATGCCATACGAATATCTGGAGCACCAGGCCGACCTGGGCATTCGCGGCATTGGCGCAAGCGTGGCAGAAGCGTTTAGCGAGGGCGCGCAGGCGATGCTGGCAGCGATGGCCGATCTGGACGGCGTTCGCCCCGAGCGTGAATGGACGTTGCACTGCACCGCGCCCGACCTGGCTTCGTTGTTCGTCGAATGGTTGAACGAACTGCTTTGCCAGCGCGAAATCCACGGCACGCTTTGGGCGTCGGCGCGGGTGATCGAGCTGCGGCAAACGCCGGAAGGATGGATGCTGTCCGGCGTCGCCTGTGGTGAGCCGCTCGACCACGCCCGCCACGACATCCACACCGAGGTCAAAGCGGCGACCTATTCGGGCCTCGACTACCGGCAGGAAGGCGACCGCCATATCGTGCAGTGTGTGGTCGATTTGTGACTATGGGTTAAGCAAAGAATCGATCTCGCTGCGGAACGTCTCATCCATCCCTTCGCCATAGCCGAGGTGCTTGTAGCGGATGATCCCCTGCGGATCGATCACATAGAGCACCGGGATGCCTCTGACCCGGTACGAATCCACGACATTGCCTTCGCTGTCGCGCGCCCAGATCAGGTGCTTGAACGAAGCGGAACGAATAAACGATTGGTAGTCATCTTGCGGCTCGCCGACGTTCACGGCGAAAACGGCTACCCCCTGCCCGGCATAATCGGCGGCCAATTTTTCGAGGACAGGCAACTCCTGTCGACAGGGTTCTCAAGTGCTGGACCAAAAACCAACCAGGACCACCTGGCCTCGATAGTCGCTCACGGCCACAACCTTGCCCTTGTTGTTGACCCCAAAGTCCGGCGCTTCCGTGTCTACAGCCAGCCCGCTCGCGCTCGATCCACAAGCCAGTAAAACTGCCCCCAGAATGCCAATGGAAATCCATAAAACATGCTGACGCATCACTTTTTTCCTTTTTTATGGCAGCCCGGTCAAATTTTGGCTGCGTGGAGCGGCGACCGAAAACTCGAAACGGATGGCCTGTTTTTGCTGCGCGGCCATCGACAGCTTCCAGGTCAATTCGCCCAGGTCGGTTTGCTTGGTCGGCTCGGGCGCCATCGGCTCGGCCTTGATCTTGATCTCTTCGTTGGCCGCCACCGGCAGTTGATCCTTGATCACCACCGTCGCCGCGTGGGGCAGCAAATTCTGCACCTTGATCTCGTAGGCATAGCGGCGCACGCGCCGGTCGCCGATGAACTGCTTGCTCACCTCGTCGAGCACCAGTTCGCGCTCGACCTTGATCCGGTCGTCGATGCCAAGGGTGGTCTCAAACTCTTCTCCAGGGGCGATCTTGATCAGCCTGGCCCGCCCCACAAACTCGTCACCGTAAAACAGCGTCAGCGAGCCGGGCAGCAGCGTGACCTCGGACTCGTTCTGGATCGTCGCTCGGCGGTATACCTCGTCTGACAGCTTGGGCACGGCCAGAAAGTCGAGCCGGGGGGTGAATTTGAGCAGCAGCACGGTGGTTTTGTGTGGCGTGTTGTCGGCGGGAATGTCGGCCTTGCGCGGGATGTGAAAGGTAACCGCCGCGCCGCCCGTGTCGACGCTGGCCTGAACCACCTCGGCCGGCTCCGGGGCGGCAAGCGCTTTCATCATCTCGGCGCCAACGGCAAAATCGTCCGCCCCGGCGTCTTCAAGTACAGGCATCGCCCCCCTGTCCCTGCGCACGGTCGACATAGCCTGCGGCGCCGGCAAGGGGCGCACAACGTCGACGTACCAGGTGGACAGTTCAGGAATTTGGGCCGACACCGATGGGCGCGCCGTAGACAGAGTCAGATCGATGCCGTTCCAGTCTTCGCCGGTCGACTGCTTGACTTGGCCCAGGTAGGTCAGTTCGACCTGGGGGTCGCCTTCTCCGGTCAGCAGACGCAGGTCGTATAGCGGCTGCCAGCTTGCGCCGCCGTGTGTGGTGTATTCCAGGTCGAGGGTGAACTCGCCCGGCGACAGCACCTCCACACCGACCACGGCCTCGTAGCGCTGGCGGGGCCGCGCGCCCTGGATGCGCTTGAGTTCTTGCTGCAGCACCTCGATCTCGCGGGCGATCTCACGCCGCTGCACGGCGATCTCGCGTCGCCGGTCGGCCAACAGCTTGTGCTGCACACCGACAAAATCGAGCAGCGTCCCGCAGTCGGACACTCCGGCGCGTCCGAGGCCGATGCCCCGAGTCAGATTTTCGCCCGCGCTGGCCGCCAGGCCGGTCAGAAAACCGATCTGCTCCTGGAGCGACGCATCTTCGTCGACCAGGGCCTGGTCGGCGTCTTTTTTGTCCTGGATTTGCTTTTCTAGACTGGCGGCGGGCACTGACGGCGTTTCGGTATAATACCGATCGCGCACGTCGACGCCGAGCAGGCGCACGCGCGCCGTGCCCGCGCCGCTCACCCGCACCGATTCGACATCGAGCAGGCGGGTCAGATCGGCGATGACCAATTCTTGCTCGCCGGCTTTTTCGAGGGCGACGGCGCCGCGCCGGGTCACACGCGCGCGGTCGGGATAGACGGTCACGGCGACGATGGGGGATTCGATCTGCATGACAATACCTCCCTGACGAAACAATTACGGTCTGGCCTCATGATTTGTTGTTATCGCGCATAGCCGGCAGGGTGAACCAAAAGCAGCTGCCTCGGCCCAATTCGCTTTCGACATCGACCTGCCCGCCCAGCTTGTCGATGATGCGACGCACGATAGACAGTCCCAGGCCATGCCCTTTGGCATGCGCCTGATCGAGGCGGGTGAACGGGGTAAACAGGCGGGCCTGTTCTTCTGGCGCGAGGCCGGGGCCGTTATCTTGCACCCAAAAACGGATAAAGGGCGGCTCACCCGTCGGACCGTCCCAGCCAAGTTGAACGCGCGGCGCGATGCCGGCGGCCGGATCGCCGCCGTATTTGAGGGCGTTGCCGATATAGTTGGCCCAGATTTCCTGCACCCAGGCGGCATAGCCGAACGCAACGGGCCACTCGGCGGGCATGACGATCTCGGCCTGCCGCTCCTCGATCAGCAAGATCAGCCGCTCCTGGGCTTCGGCGACAATGGCCCCTGTATCCAGCGGCATAAACTGCACGTCGCTCAACTTGCGGATTTGCGCCAACAGCAGCAGTTCGTCGATGATACTGGCCATACGACGTCCGCTGCGGTTGATGATGCCCAGTATTTCCAGGCGCTTGACGTCGCTCAGACCAGCATAGCGCGCTTCCAGCAATGTGCCATAACCAACCGCAGTCGAAAGCGGGGTTTTCAGGTCATGGGCGACGGTGTGGGCAAAGGCATCCAGCTCGGTGTTGCGGGCTTGCAACTCCTGGTTATACTGCTGGAGCATCGTCTCGGCCTGCTTGCGGGCATGGATGTCGCGCAAGACGACCAGCCACCCGGTGAACTGCTGGCGACGGTCGCGCAGCAGAGAAATGCGCACGTCGAACCACTGCGAACCGTTGAGAACGATCTCGGTCTGAATCTGGGGCGCGTCGTGGCCTTGCCGGATCAACTCGGGCCACTCGGCCAAAACAGCTTCGGCCGGCTTGCCGACGATCCTGGCTTCGTCACACGCGAGCAGGAGACACGTCGCCGGGTTTACGTCGATGATCCGGTTGCGCGCGTCCAGGACCAAAACGCCGTCGACCATATTCTCGATCAGCACGCCACGGGCCACCGGCACAACGTCGAGCATCTGGAAACGGAACAGCCCATAGGCGATGGTCATACCGCTCAGCGCAAAAGCGATGGGGGTCAGGTCATATTCGGGCCAGGGACTCAGGTTGAACACGTAGGCGATATTGCTGATCCAGGGCAGCGCAGCGCCCAGCAGCAGCGCCCCCACCTGCTGCCGGTAGAGTTGGACCGAGCGCAGCACGGCGCGCACCAAAATAACAGTCCCCGACAGGAGCAGCAGATAGGAATAGACGACGTTGATCCAGACGACTGGCCCGCGTTCATAGATCAACCACTCGCCCGATGTGTTGGTCGCCGGAGTGATGCGCGTCCAGACCAGGCTGTGCCAATCGTTGGTAAACGCCATCAACAGCACAACGGCCGGCACCCCCCACAGCAAAAGGGTCTGGGTGCGGGATAATGGACGGGTTTGCCGGCTGTAATCGAGCGCAAACAGCAGCCACAGCGGGGAAATACTGACAATGCCGGGGTAGCAGAGCTTGGCCCACAGAACTTTGGCCGGCGCCGACGAAAGGCCGGCTTCAAACGCGCCGGCAAAGGCCCAGGCCGCAATGGCGAGCATCAACAGCGCAAAATAAGCGCCGCCCGGCGTCTGTCGTCGCTGCCAGGCCAGCCATGCAACCAGGATCGCCAGCCCCGTAGCGATACACAAAACAACAACATACCCGGCTTGTCCGCTCATCATCTCAAACCATCATGTCTGGCATCAGAGTGGTCGATCACGGTACGCAGCAATGGAACGCTGGTGATTGGATGCGTCGCATCCGTCAAGACGAATTCGGTGGAGTGCCGGTGATTGGATGCGCCGCATCCGTCAAGACGAATTCGGTACATTGCTATATGAAAATGGCGAAACGATATTAGCGATCTTGATCTTGCTCTTGACCGGCAAAACCACATGAAAGGTGCTACCGAGCAGACGATCCTCGTTGTGCCCCGGACTTTCTGCCCAAATTCGACCACCATGCGCCTGGACGATGCCCTTGGCAATCGCCAGCCCCAGCCCCGGTCCCCCGCCCTTGAACTTGGTTTTGCCGCTGGAGTGCAGGGCCAGTTCGCCGGTCTGGTAAAATTTTTCAAAAATGCGATCCTGATCGTCGGGATCGATGCCGATGCCCGTATCGCGAACGATAACCTCGACCCATTCCTCGCCGACCACCTGATCGATCACCCAGGCATCGATCTCAATCTTGCCCCCGTCGGGCGTGTACTTGATCGCGTTGGTGAGCAGATTGTCGAAAACCTGGTGCAGCCGCTTGGTATCGGCCTCGATGTAGGGCAGATTTTTGATGCGTCCCACCGTCAACTTGAGATTGCGCTCTTGAATTGCCTCACCGTACTGCTGGACGAGCACCTGGATCACATTGACCAACGAGGTCTGCACCGGGCGCAGCTGCAGCACCTCCGAGTCGATCATGGACACATCGATCATGCTCTCAATAATGTCGTACAATCGCTGGCTGCCCTTGACGATGCCCTGGAGCAAATTGGTCAAAAACGGGTTGTTCTGCACCAGGCTGTCGCCGCTCATAATGTTGGTATAGCCCTGGATCAGCGTCAGCGGCGTCTTGAGTTCGTGCGCGGCAATGCTGATGAAATCCGACTTGGTCTTGTCGAGGCGTTCCAGGTCGAGGTTGACGCGCTCCAGTTCGAGGTTAGCGGCCTCAAGCTCTTGTGTGCGTTGGCTGACCATGCTTTCCAGTTCCTGGTTAAAGCGGGTGACCTGACCGTACAACTGGGCGTTTTCCAGGGCCACCGCCGCCTGCTCAGACGCCGACTGGATCAGGCTGATGATCGCCGAATCAAAGGGCCGCCCCTGGTATTGTCCATTGGTCATAATCACACCGATGGGCCGTTTTTCGTTAAACATGGGAAAGGCCACCGCATCGCTGCGTTTCAAATAGCGGGCCAGCGCATCGCCGTCGGCGGCAAAAGGCTGGCGATCCTGGGTCGCCAGCGCGCGGCTGACAAAGGACTTGGGCGGATCTAGTTCGAGCACCACATCGAGCAGCGCCTCGTTGATCTGCCCGACCGAGGTTGCCGCGCGCAAGGTGTTGTCGGGATGCAACTGCCAGATCACACAATATTCAATCGGCTCCAACTGCACCAGGTTATCGGCAATCACTTCGAGCGTCTCCTGGATTTCAAGCGTCGAGTTGATCGCCTTGGAAACGGCATACAGCGAGCGCAGCTGCATAAAAGCGCGCTCGGTCTCTTCGCTGGCCAACGCCAGGCGTTGGGTTAAAAAGTCAAAGTCCTGAATCTGCTCGTTGAGCGCGGCCTGGTTGATCTCGGTATAAAACTCAACCAGCACGCCCGCCGAGTGATCGAGCAGCGGGTCGGCGCGTTCCATCATATCAATCGCCTGTCGCACCGGAAAATCCTTGAGCAAGAACTGCCACATCGTCGCCCGCAGTTGAAGCGGAAACTGTAAAATTTGCCGCACGTCATAGTGCTGGCGGGTGTGCTCGTCGACCAGCTTGTGCAGCATCTGTTCGAGTTCGTCCGTCTCGTCCGTTTCGAGAGCCGTACACAGGCGATCGTAATAGAGAACAAACACGTGATGTTTCAGCTCGCGGGTCTCGACGCGACGCTTGGACTTGGTGCTTTCTTGCTTGACCCGGCGCATCCAAACCGGCAAAATCAGGTTTTCATTCTCTTTGAGCCATTTGACAACTTGCAGCATCAACACACTCCAGGCAATTTGTATGTCTTGCAAGACACCCTTGAACTATAGCGCATTTTGGGCGGGTTGTCAATCGCTGTCACGCGGGGCGCTTTTGCTCCCGACGCCGTCTTGTGATACAATCCCCAAAAACCTGTGGAAAACCAAGATGAAAAAATGGCAGGGTGACATCCTCTTTATCGTTGCCATCGTGGCCCTGGTGGGCGGATGGTTTTACCTTTACCCGCGCTCTCGCGCCGATACGCTATCGATGCTGAGCGCCCCAATCGATCTGGACA
This sequence comes from uncultured Anaerolineae bacterium, assembly GCA_964428175.1. Lineage (GTDB taxonomy): Bacteria > Chloroflexota > Anaerolineae > JAFGEY01 > JAFGEY01 > CAYRXM01. The sequence continues at coordinate 13,940 of CAYRXM010000063.1, read as the reverse complement.
TCGCACCGCGCACCTATGCTGCGCCCGACGGAACGGCGCTGGCCTACCGGCTGTACGAGCCGCAGGGCGAGGCCAAAGCGGTGCTGGTTTTGCTGCACGACACGCTGCTGCACAGCGCGTGGTACGCCGAACTGGGCCATGGCCTGGCCGAGCGCGACATCGCCGTCTATATTCCCGACCGGCGCGGCTGGGGACATTCTGCCGGCGAACGCCAGCGCGGCGAGGATGCGCCCGGCGTCCTGGTGCAAGACCTGGCGGCATTGGTCGCCGCCGCCTATGCGCGATACCCACAGCAGCGCATCTATATCGGCGCGCACGGGCGGGGCGCGGGCATCGCCCTCAGCTTTGTCGCGGCCCGGCAGCCCGCCGCCGGCGTGGTGCTGATCGCGCCCATCGTCTCGCCCGACCAGCCCAACATCGACTCGGCCGGCTGGTCGCGCTGGATGCGGGCGCATCCCATCGAAGCCTGGCTGGCGCAAGCCGGGCTTGACAATTGGGCGGTGTGGCGCTACAACTGGCCCAAGACCATGATCGACGCCGACCCGCTGCTGGAAACCACCTGCTCTATCGCCTGCGAGCGAGAAACCGTCCCCGCCGACGTACATGCAACCGGACAACGGCTGACCGCCCCGCTGCTCTACATCCAGGGCGAGCAAGATTTCCTGTTCGATCTCCAAAAAACCGCCGACCTGCTGGCCTGGTTCGCCGCCCCAAACAAGCAGGCACTCGTCGTTTCAGAAGCCGATTACCTGAGCGTGCTCACCCTTGCCGCCGACCCCATCGCCGATTGGATCGCTAGTACTCCGTCAAACTGAATTTGACAGATAAATTTCGCGCACGGACCGGATTTGAGCTTGTCAAAACGTAACTGCTCAGGGGGTGTCAGAAACCAGGTTTTTATGAACATTTAAGCAGCTTTGTGTTATTTGACGATTCAGCTTTTGATCAAAAGGTATCGTTTTATATCAAAAACCTGGTTTCTCGCCGCTCAGGCTGAGCAGTTACGTCAAAACAAGGTTGAAAGAGTACGAGACAAAGCCGTTCATTCTCCGGCCAGCGCCGCTGCGATGCGGGCGGCGATGGCGGCATTGTTTTCGAGCAGCGCAATGTTGGCCGCCATGCTCTCGCCGCCGGTCAACTCGACGATGCGCGCCAGCAAGTACGGCGTCACCCCTTTGCCGCGCACGCCTTCCCTTTCGGCGTCTTCCAGCGCCTCATCAATCGCCGCCTCGACGCGGTCCGACGGCATCGCCTGTTCGAAAGGACAGGGCGCTGTCACCAACACGCCGCCGCCCAACCCCAGCGACCACTTGCAGCGGGCAATGTCGGCCACCTCCCCCGGCGCATCCACGCGCGCGTCGACCGGCAGCCCGCTCGACCGGCTGTAAAAGGCCGGAAACGTGTCGGTATCATAGCCCAACACCGGCACACCGTGCGTCTCCAGCCACTCCAGCGTCAGCGGCAGGTCGAGGATGGCCTTGGCCCCCGCGCAGACCACCACCACCGGCGTGCGGGCCAGCTCGGGCAGGTCGGCCGACACATCAAAAGGATGTCCGCGATGCACGCCGCCGATGCCGCCGGTGGCAAAAACCCGGATGCCCGCCATCGCCGCCACAATCATCGTCGCCGCGACGGTGGTCGCGCCATCGCCGCCTTGCGCGACGACGACGGGCAGGTCGCGGCGGCTGACCTTGCGCACCCCCTCGGCGCGGGCCAGATAGGCCAGTTGATCGGCGTCGAGGCCAACTTTGATCCGCCCGCTCAGAATGGCGACCGTCGCCGGCAGCGCGCCGTTTTCGCGCACCGCCGCTTCGAGCTGCTGCGCGGTGGACAGGTTTTCAGGGTAAGGCAGGCCGTGGGTGATCAAGGTCGATTCCAGGGCCACCACCGGGCGGCCAAACTCCAGCGCCTGACGGACGGACGGCAAAACGTCCAGATTCATGGCTACCTCCAGATAGTAAAATGCCCGGCTCTGAAATGCCGGGCACAAATGGCCTGCTCGATTGCGTTCGCCGGGCAGCGACGCTCAAGAAACCCTGAGCAAACGCTGCCCCTTTTCTTCGATCTTGTTGACGCGCCCCCAACAGTCGGCTTCGACGACCCACGTCCTGGATTTTTGAATGATGTCACTGCCCTGGGTAGACAAAGCCTCGTCGCAGGCCAGCGTCATCGAAATCCCCGCATCCTCCAGCCGCTTCAGCCCCGAGGTGGTCACTTTGGCATTGGCGCCCAACTGATCGCGCACCGTGTCGAGGACAATCTTGATCAACAGGGCTTCGTTCAGGAAAATCGGGTTGGGCTGCTCCTCTTCCATACGATGTCCAAAGAGATAGACAGCCATCATTGCCGCCGACAGGGCCAGAAAGACAAAGATGAAAATCAGGAATCCGGTCATCGCCAGCTTGAGCACAAGGTGTCCAAAGCTGCCATACCGGAGCAGCCCATCGCCTTCCATCGGATAATAGCCCTGCGGAGCCACGATCGAGTCTTTGGAAGTCACGGCAAAGGCCAGGAAAAAGATCAACAGCACCGCAGTGACGAAAAAGATCAGCGCCCACAAGGACACCGAACGACCCGGATTGACCTTGAACCGGCGGGTCAGGCTGTAATGGTGAATGGGAATGCGCAGGCTGTACATATAAAAGGCGACAATGACCGCAACCAGAAAGGAGATCGGCGCGCCGACGCGCACCGAGGCCACCGGCTGCAACATGTCATTGACGATGGGGTAAACAATGGGCATCATCATGAACAAAGGAGGGAGGATCAACAGCAGCGACAAAGCGCCCCAAAAACTGGCGAAATAGGCGAAAAATGAATTGCTCCTGGCGACCTGGGTGTTGTCAAACCCACAGCGGGGGCACTGCCCTCCACCGGGAACATCTTCTCGACATACGACGCAGTTGATCATGTCAACCTCCTGGCATTGCGCTTGTGATGTTTGGGGATTTCGGACAAATTTTCATTCGGGACAGTTCCAGGTCCAGCCGGACTATTCCGGTTGCTCCTCAGTGTCTTGCAGGCCGGTGCAATCGATGATCGTATCACCATTTTGTGTCATCTTGTCATCAAAGAGCAAAGTCCCCTTGCCCCTGCCCTGACCGCTTTCGATTTGCGGGCTGCCGCCGAACGTGACCGGCTGCAAGACAAAGTGCTTGCTGCCCTCACTCTTGACAACCTGTTGAATCGCCTCGATATAGTTCATCGCCACGGTATCATCTTGCCCGGCCCACACCGTCAGTTGGCGGATGACATTGACAAAATCCCAGGCTTTTTGCTTGTGCCCGGCCTTATCCAGCGCCTCCATCAATTTGAGCATCATCTCCGAAGCCGTTTCCCAGGCCCGGGAGCGCGCCGCACCCATCCGCTCCAAAGCGCGGGCGCGCCCTTCGCTCTCGGCGGCGACAGCCTGGGCTTTGTGCCTGGCCGCCTGGACCATCAAGGTCATATCGACCGGCTGCGTCCAGCGCTTGACCAGCCGTTCCCGCACGTCATCGTTCATCTTGACCTGCATGATGTCGAACCCGTTGTATTTCACCCCCGCCCAGGCCGGCACAAACTGCTCGCCCACTTTTTCTTCCATCTTGCGGAGCACCCGGTCGTCCGGGCTGGCCAGTCCGGTCGGGTTGGGCGGAAAGATTTGATCGAGCGTATAGGTGCCCACCACGTCGCGAAAGCGGCTGATTGGCCCGCCCGGAAACAACCCCTTCCAGCCGCCGCCGGTGGTGCCAAAAACGGCCTTTTTGATGGTCGATTCGTAAACCGGGTATTCGGGTTCGCCGAACACCTGGCTCTCGTCTGGCGGCTCATAGTTTGCCGCCAGGCGCTGATCGGTGACGTTTTTCGGCTCGATCATATAAGATGAACTGACCTGAAATTCGAGCGGGATGCCATCCTGGGTGAGCGCATTTTCCACATTTTCGACCACAAACTGCGAGCGCAGATCGATGATCCCTTTGCCGTTGACCGGCTTTTTGATGAATTCGAGGTATTTGATCGCATACACACCCGGCCCGACGATGCGCGAAGTCTTGCTGCCGCGTTCCAAAACGACCACGTTGCCCGGTCGAACCACCAGCATACCCGGCCCGCCAAACTTGGCCAGCAGGCCTTTGGAATTGTCAATTGCCAGCTCGCCGTTTTCGACGATCCAATAATACTGCGACGTATCGAACGTGCGCGCAGCAACGTACCGGAACGCCTGCCACCAGGAGACACCCAGCGCATCCGACGCGCCCAGAATCCACCTGGTGCTGACGAGCAAGATCACAAACCAGAACGCGGCGGTTACGCCCACGCCCAGGCCGATGCCGCCCAACCAGGCCAGCGCATTTCTGAACCCCGGATTGGCGCTCCACTCTCGTGCAAACTGGGCCTGCAACAGAGAACCGGAAACCCAGGCGATGGCAAAAACAGCCAGCCCCGTAAAGACAATTGCATACAGCGACGATTTGATCGAAAAACAAGCCACAAACAGCGTGATCAGCAAACACGTGCTGCCCAGCCACCACAATACGTCGGTGGCGGTCCGGCTGCGGCTGGACAGCGACCACGCAAAAAAGACAATGGTCGGGATCGCTCCAACCGCCATTGTAATGAGTAAACGTTTTATGTTGATCTTGGGTTCTTTACCTGATGTTTCGGCTGAATATGCCATCCCGCCCTCCAGACTCGATCCAGGCCCACACCGTTATGTATACTATACCATAACTCGATCAAAAAGAAAAGTCCCAATTTTATGCAAACTTGACACCACGCGCCGCTTGCGCTAAGATCAAGTTGTTTAGCGGATTTATTTTACATCGCGGAGCGTAAAATGCAAATTCTTGCCATCGACATCGGCACCGATATGCAGGACATTTTGCTCTTTGACACCGAGCGCGGCCCGGTCAAGATGACACTGCCATCACCGACCGCGCTGCTGGCGCGGGCGATCCAGGCCGCCACCCGGCGCGGCGACCATCTCTACCTGAGCGGGGTGACCATGGGCGGCGGGCCGTGCGCGCAGGCCGTGCGCCGACACATCGCCGCCGGCTACCGCGTCTATGCCGCCGAGCAGGTCGCCCACACCTTTGCCGACAGCCTGGACGCCGTCCAGGCCATGGGCATCGACATTGTGCCCGAATCGGCGCGGCCGGGCAACGCCGTCCACCTGCAAATGTGCGACCTGGACCTGGCCACCGTCGAGCGCGCGTTTATGGCCATCGGCGTGCCGGCCAAACTCGACGCGCTGGCCCTGGCCGTGTTCGATCACGGTGTCGCATCCCCCGGTCAGGTCAGCGGGCAGACACGGCTCGACCACCTGCACGAACGCCTCGGCTGCAAGCCGGAATTGACCGCGCTGATCCACACCCGCGCCGATGTCCCCGCCGATATGCCGCGCATGCGCGCCCTGACCACATCCGCACCGCCCACCCTGCCGCTGGTGGTGGTAGAGCCGGCGTTCGCCGCCCTGCTCGGCGCAGGCCAGGACCCCGTGGTCAAGCCCCGGCGCGATCTGGTGATGGTTCACCTGGGCAGCATGCACACGCTGGTCGTCCACCTGGTCGACGGGCGCATCGCCGGGCTGTTTGAGCATCACACCGGCCAATTGAACGCCGAGCGGCTGGGCGCATGGATCGACGCGCTGCTGGAAGGTACCTTGTCGCACCAAGACGTGCTCACCGACGGCGGCCACGGTGCGCTGATCCTCGACGGGACGCCGAGCCAGATCGAATGCCTGGCCGCGACCGGCCCCAAGAGCAGCCTGCTCTACGGGCTGCGCTACAAGCCTCACTTTGCCCTGCCCTATGGCGACGCCGACGCCGCCGGGTGCTGGGGGTTGATCCACGCCTATGCGGCGCTGCACCCGGAAGCGAGCGCACAAATCGAACGCACATTATCTCATATCTAAGGAGCACACCATGCAAACCAGGCAAGACCTGATCCAATGGCTTGACGACAACCAGACTCCATTCATCGACATGGCCGACGCGCTGTGGGCCGAGCCGGAAGTGGCCTGGCAAGAATTCAAATCGTCCAAACGGCAGGCCGATTTTTTGGCGGCGCGGGGCTTTCGCATCAGCTGGGACATCGACGGCATCAACACCGCCTTTGTCGCCGAGTGGGGACAAGGCAAGCCGATCATCGGTTTCATCGGCGAGTACGACGCGCTGGCCGGGCTTTCGCAAAAGAACCAGCCCACGCAAGAGCCTGTCGTCGCGGGCGCACCGGGGCACGGCTGCGGCCACAACCTGCTCGGCACGGGCTGCCTGGCTGCAGCCGTGGCGATCCAGGAATGGCTGGCTTCCGCCGGTCGTCCCGGCACGGTGCGCTATTACGGCTGCCCCGCCGAAGAGCAGATTTCGGGCAAGACCTTTATGGCCCGCGCCGGGGTTTTTGACGATCTGGACGCGGCGCTCAACTATCACCCCGGCAAGCTGAACATGCCCGGCAAGGGCAGTGCCGTGGGCGTCAACGATATCGTGTTTCGCTTCCACGGCACGGCGGCCCACGCCGGCGGCGCGCCGCACAAGGGCCGCTCTGCGCTCGACGCCGTCGAGTTGATGAACGTGGGCGTCAATTACCTGCGCGAGCACGTCCCTGAAAAGGTGCGCATCCACTATGCGATCACCCACGGCGGCGACGTGCCCAACATTGTGCCGCCGGAGGCCGAGGTGTGGTATTTTATCCGCGCGCACAAACGCGACGAACTCGATCAGGTGGTCGGCCGCGTGCGCAAGATCGCCCAGGGTGCAGCGCTGATGACCGAAACCACCGTCGAAGAGCGTTTTCGCGGCGGCTGCTCCAGCGTGCTCAACAACCACTACCTGGCCGATCTGCACTACCAGGCGATGGAGCTGATCGGACCGATCCCGTTTACCGAGGCCGAGATGGCCTACGCGCAGCAGATCAACGACGCCTTTCCCGACAACAAGCCCGGGGACGTTTTCGACGACCTGCGCATCCCCACCGAATGGCAGGCAAGGGTCGACGCGCTCAAGGGCCGGCCGTTGATCGGCGAAAATTTTCCGGCCATGGACGAGGCGCAAATCGAAACCGGCTCGACTGACGTCGGCGACGTGAGCCAGATCACCCCGCTGAGCATGCTCAACACGGCATGTTTCGCTGCCGCCGCGCCGGGCCACAACTGGAGCGTGGTGGCCACAGGCGGCATGTCGATCGGCCACAAGGGGATGATGCACGCGGCCAAGATCATGGCCCTCGTCGCCTACGACTTGTACAGCGAGCCGGCACACCTGCAAAAAGCGCACGAAGAATTTGCCAAGGCAACCCAAGACAACCCCTACGTCTCACCGCTTCCCACGCACACCCGCCCACCGCAGTACCCCAACCCGGAAAGGGGCGTCGATTAGCCCGAACACGCTGACGCCCAGCCCTTGGGGGCTGGGCGTCTTGCATCCTCTTTAGCTTTCAGGTACAATTTGCGCGTCGGTTAATCTACTTGGGAGAAGACAATGGAACTTTCCAGTCGTGAACGCATTGCCAACATACTAGAGCACAAGCCCGTCGATCGCATCGGACTGTACGAACATTTCTGGTTGGACACATACCAGGCCTGGGTCGACCAGGGGCACGTCGGCCAGAACGAGCGCTTTGTCGACCACTTTGACTTTGACCTGGATGCCGCCGCGCCTTTCAACATGGTCGTCGATCTCGATTTTGAGCCCGAAATCCTGGAAGAAACCGAGGAGACCCGACTGGTCAAGGACGGCAATGGGGCCATTCTGCGCCACCACAAGCTGCACGATGCCACACCCGAACACGTCGATTTTACGGTCAAAGATCGCACCGGGTGGGAGGAATGGGTCAAGCCCAAGCTTCAGGCCGATCGACGGCGGATCAACGTTGAGGCCTATCGCGAGGTCAAGGAACGTGCGCGCAAGGCAAACCGCTTTTTTGTCTGGAGAGGGATCAACGTCTTTGAAATCCTCAAGGACATCTGTGGGCACGAGCACATGCTGGTCGGCATGGCCCTCGATCCAGAGTGGGTCAGGGATATGGCCATGACCTATGCCCGGCTGACCGTCGAACTGCAAGAAATCCTCTTTGCCGAGGAGGGCTGGCCCGACGGGGTCTGGTACTATGAGGATATGGGCTTCAAGGGGCACCCCTTTATGTCGCCGCAGATGTACCGCGAGATCATTTGGCCGGCGCACCGGCACAGCATCGGCTTTGCCAAGAGCCACGGCAAGCCGGTGATCGTCCACTCGTGTGGCTATGTCGAGCCGCTGGTGCCGGGCTTGATCGACGCCGGGATGGACTGTTTGCAGGTGATCGAGGTCAAGGCCGGGATGGACCTGCTCAAGCTGTACCGCGACTTTGGCGAGCGCATCTCGTTTATGGGCGGCATCGACGTGCGCGTGCTCTATACCAACGACCGCGCCCAGATCGACGCCGAACTGGAAGCCAAAATTCCCACCGTGATGCAGAATTTCGGCTATGTGCTGCACAGCGACCACTCGATCCCGATTACCGTTGGATATGACACCTATCGCTATTTTATTCAAAAGGGACTAGAGTTAGGAACATATCGATGATCCGCGCACTCATCTTTGACTTTGATGGCCTGATCGTCGACACCGAGAGCGCCGATTACCAGGCCTGGCGCGCCCTTTACGACGCGCACGGCGTCCACCTCGACATGGCCCGTTGGAATTCGGGCATCGGCTCGTACGACACCTTTGATCCCTACGCATATCTGGCCGAGCAGCTTGGCCGTCCGCTTGACCGCGATCAAATCCGCGCTGAACACCGCGCCCTGCTCGACGCATTGATGGCCGACGCTGTTCCCCTGCCCGGCGTGCTCGATTGGATTGCCGATGCACAGCGATTGGGCCTCAAACTGGGCATCGCCTCCAGTTCGTCACACCGCTGGGTGGAAGGGTTTCTGGCCCAACTGAGCCTGCGCGAGCCTTTCGAAGTGATCTGCTGCAACGACGACGTCGAGCACACCAAGCCCGACCCGGCGCTGTATCGTTTAGCCGTTGAGCGATTGAGGGTATCGCCGGGCCAGGCTGTGGCTTTGGAAGACTCGCCCAACGGCGTGCGCGCGGCCAAGGCAGCGGGGCTGTATTGCATCGCCGTGCCCAACCCGATGACGCGCGGCCTCGATTTCGACGGGCACGACCTGCGCCTGAATTCGCTGGCCGAATTGACGCTGGAAGATTTTTTGATCCGCCTGAAAAACAAGCAATGAGATTGAGTGCATATTGCGTATTCCGTGCTTGCGAAATACGCAGTGCGCCATACATTTCAACGACGAAAGGAGTCCAAAAATGTATATCGGTGCAGACTATTATCCAGAACATTGGCCGCAGGAGCGCTGGGAAACCGACGCCCGGATGATGCAAGAGGCCGGGTTCAACATCGTGCGCATGGCCGAATTCGCCTGGATCGACCTGGAGCCGCAGGAAGGGCAGTACACGTTCGGCTGGCTCGACGAGGCGCTGCGCGTGCTCGACCAACACGGGATTTCGGCCATCCTCTGCACGCAGACGGCGACGATGCCCGCCTGGGCGCCGCGCAAATATCCGGAGGTGATGGCCCTGCAAAAGGACGGCACGCGGATCACCTGGGGTGTGCGCAAAAACAACTGCTTTACCTCCGGCGCGTATCGCTTGCTTTCCGAGCGCATGACCCGCGCCATCGCCGAACATTTCAAGGACACGCCGAATGTCATTGGCTGGCAGACGGATAACGAATTCGGCGGGCCGATCTGCTATTGCCCCACCTGCCGCGGCGAATTTCAAGATTGGCTGCGGCGAAAATACGGCTCCGTCGACGCGCTGAACCGCGCCTGGGGCAGCCACTTCTGGGGGCACAAGGTCACTGCCTGGGGCGAGATCGTCATCCCCGACGACCCCAACACGCACAACCCCAGCGCCTGTCTCGACTGGCAGCGATTCTACTCATGGCTCAACGTGCGTTTCCAGCGCGATCAGGTCGAAATTTTGCGCCAGGTCTGCCCAAATCATTTCATCACCCACAATTTCATGGGCCTGTTCCCCGAGCTCGACTATTACGACCTCGCCGCCGACCTCGACCTGGTGAGCTGGGACAATTACCCGATGTGGGGTAAACCCGACATCCCCTATCGCGCCGCCGAGGGGGCCGACCTGATGCGCGGGCTCAAGAAAAAGAATTTCTGGATCATGGAGCAGACCGCCGGGCCGGGCGGCTGGGGCGCATACGGGCGCAACCCGCGTCCGGGTGAAATTCGCCAGATCGCCTTCCAGCAGGTCGCCCATGGCGCTGACGGCATGATCTGGTTTCGCTGGCGCACCTGCACCGCCGGGCGCGAGCAGTACTGGCACGGCCTGCTCGGCCACGACGGCAAGGGACTGCGCCGCTACCGCGAGGCCGCCCAAACCGCCACCGACCTGCATAAACTGGCTCCCGCGTTGGAAGGGACGACGGTCAAGGCCAAGGTGGCGATCATTTACGATTACGACAGCATCTGGGCGGTGCGCATCCAGCCCGGCTACGCCGGCAACACCTACCACGCGGCGATGGATCGCGTGTACAGGGCGCTCAACCGCGCCGGCGTCGGCGTCGATTTCGTTCGCTCGACCGACGACCTCTTGGCCTACAAGGCCGTTTTTGCGCCCGACCTGTACGTGCTGCCCGACGCGGTCGCCGAGCGACTGAGTGCCTACGTCGAACAGGGCGGCATCCTCTTTGCCGACAGCCGCACGGGGGTCAAGGACGAGAGTGGGTTGTGCCACACGCGCACGCTGCCCGGCCTGCTCGCCGACGCGCTGGGGATCATGGTCGAGGAATACGAATCGCTGGATCACACCTGGGGTCGCGGGCTGGACTTCAGCTATGAGGCGGTTGGCAAAGACACGTTCGAAGGGACATACACGGCCACCCAGACCGCCGAGTGGGTGCAGCCGACGACGGCGGAGCCATTGGTGGGCTACACCGACTGGCATATGCGGGATTTTGCCGCCCTCACCCGCAACCGGTTCGGCAAAGGCTGGGGCTATTTTCTGGGCACGGTGATCAAGGAAGAGCCTTTTTATGACCTGCTCGTTGCCGACATGCTCGACAGGGCCGGCGTCGAAACCTGCAAGATGCCGGAAGGGGTCGAGGTTTCGGTGCGCGAGGGAAATGGCAAAAAGTTGCTCTTTGTGCTCAATCACACCGAAGAAACACAGACCGTCAGGGTACCGGCGGGCAAGGTCGATCTGCTCACCGGCGCGACGACCGGAGAAACGCTGACGCTGGATCGCTATGGCGTGGCGGTGATCCAGCTATGATTTCTCGCCCTACGCTCCGTGTGGGGCAAGAAAAACACACGAGGTAAGAAAATGCCTTCCAAACAATGGGTCTTTGCCCCCGACAGCGGCGGCATCACAATCAAAGACGCCGTCAAAAAACGCACCGAAAAACGCATCCGCGACTATGCCGAAACCCATCTGGCCGGGCGCTACACCCGGCTCGAGGTTCGCTTTCGCGGCCAGTTCTGTTATGTCGATGCATACACAGAACCAGAACTACCGGATGCAAACTGGCCGCCGCCCAATTGGCCCGAAAGCCGCGAGGAATACCTGGAACGTTTGCGCAACACGCCGACGCATCTGTTCCGGCTGCGCTACTTTGGCGACCAAGAGGGATGGGGGCTGGCATTCTACAGCTATGCCAGTGACAAATACGAATTGTCCGTGTTTCCCACCGGCGAATTTTTCGGCGCGCCCGAATCGGCGCTCCAGACCGCAGCCGAGTTTCACCTCTAGACTGTTCACCGGCGCGGCGACCGGCGAGGCGCTGACGCTGGATCGGTATGGGGTGGCGGTGATTCAGATGGGACCACGACTCAAAAGGATCAAATGTCCGGGTTTGACGCTTTTCTTTACGACGAGACAAAAGCGACGAGGCGGCTCAAGATCGCGACCACCGCAATGAGATGCGACCGCAACGTTGGGGACAATCGTGCCCGAATCGCGGCCACGATCGAGGCAGTGATGCAAGCGCATCCCGATGTTGAGTTGATCCTCTTTGGGGAGATGATCCTCGGCTGGTACATGCCCGGCAAGCAGTCGGACTATCACCGCCAGATCAGCGAACCCATCCCGGGCGAGACGACGCAAATGCTGGCCGGGTTGGCGCAAAAATTCGGAATCTATATCTGCTTGGGGATTTCCGAATGGGATGGGAATCGTCTCTACAATTCCCAGGCGTTGCTGAACCCCCGCGGCGAAATCCAGGCGATACACCACAAAAAGAACCTCAAACCGGGTGAAATTGACGGTGAGTATCAGCCCGGATCGGCAAGGGTGACCGCAACCGAGATCAAGGGCGTCAAAACCGGCATCGTGATCTGTTCCGACACCGCCAGCCCGCGAACGATGTGGGCGCTGATTCGCGGGCGGTTCGACTTGATCCTGCACAGCCTCGCCGACGACGACCGGGATGATTTTGTAACCCGGTTTCAAGCGCGAATGTATGACGCCTGGTTTGTGACCGCCAATCGCTTTGGCCAGGAGGGTGGGCAGTTTTGGCCCGGCTTGATCACGGTGACCGATCCGCTGGGTGCGGTTCGTGACACGAAACTGGGGCAGGAGCAGGTTTTGGTCTACGATCTGCGTTTTGCGGAACCGGGATCGTGGTTCAAGCGCGCGATCCGCAATATCTGGGTCAAAGCGCCGCTTATCGTCCACGTGATCAAGAACTGGAAACAGGCCAGGTCGTATTTGTAAAGCAATGTTCAACGACGCGACAACGGCGAGGTGCTGACGCTAGATCGGTATGGGGTGGTGGTGATTCAGTTAATGAAACAAGGCTGGAACATCGTGGCCAGACAGACAGGTATGTATTCCAAAAAATAAAGTCGCCGTGAATGAAGACCAACCAGACCCGATTCATTTTGGGCTGCAATGCCGTACGAATATCAATTAACTATATTGGTTCCAAATATCGGTTGCTGCCGTTCATTATGGAAACCATTTTAGATACTGTCGGCGATGTCTCAGACTTAGCTTTTGCAGAACTCTTTGCCGGCACAGGCATTGTGTCCAGGGCCTTTAAGGGAAAAGTAAGACAACTTATCGCCAATGATCTGGAAACATACAGCTATGTGCTCAATCGCAATTACCTTGACAATAAATTCTCTTTTGAGTATGATGAGCTACTCACGGAGCTAAACTCCCTTAATGGCAAAGAAGGCCTGATATACCAGACATATTGTCTGGGAGGGGGTTCGGGGCGACAATACTTCTCTGATGAGAATGGACGGAGGATTGATGCAATCCGCTCTACAATAGCGGATTGGCGGCGACACAAAGTCATCAATGAAGATGCGTACTATTTCCTGCTCGCAAGCTTACTGGAAAGTGCTGACAAGGTCGCTAATACTGCGGTTGTATATACGGCTTTCTTGAAGCATCTAAAGAAGTCAGCCCAACAACGACTGGCTCTTGAGCCAGCTTTGTTTGAGCCAAGCTCTCGTCACAACCAAGTGTATCAGATGGACGCCAATCAACTCATCAGGCAGATATCAGGCGACATCTTGTATCTTGATCCACCCTATAATCATCGACAGTATGGAGCAAATTATCATTTGCTGAACACAATTGTTTTGTATGATGATTTCATTCCAAGAGGAAAGACTGGATTACGAGAGTATAATAGATCTAATTATTGCAGACCGAGTACAGCGGCAGAAGCACTTGAGGATATAATTGCCAGTGCCCAGTTCAGACACATCTTTCTCAGTTATAATACCGAGGGTATAATACCAACAGCCCAGATTGAACGGATTATGGAAAAATACGGAAAATATTCTTTCAGAAAGCAAGCGAATCAACGCTTCAAGGCAGATAACGATAACAATCGAAGATATAAAGCTCGGCAAATCGAGGAATATCTACACATTCTAGTCAAACTATAGTTTCCGCTAACTTGGCGCGGTATAGGGCCAAGTTCAGCTATGGGTA
>CAYRXM010000062.1:0-25901 GCA_964428175.1 uncultured Anaerolineae bacterium | reverse complement strand
CCCGTCGCTCCCGCAGCGCCAAAATTGCATCAGGGCGTAAAAGGGTTTCTTTAGCTGAATAGCAACTAGCTCGGAACCCGATGCAAAGGCTACTATGACTATCGATCGTAGTAGCCTGTTTTTTTGTCCATGTGCTACGGCCTGTCCCCACAATTCATCGAATTGCTCCAGGATCAAGCCTGCTTGTATTATACCACTTTTCTCAGGTGGAAACAAGTTGGACAGCGCTCTTTCACAACCTCTCCGTTCTTCCTGAAACCGCGCCTTGTCGATCGCGCCTTCCAGGTACAACTCGGTCGCCCGGTCCATCCGCGCGCGGATGTGCGCCTCTTCGGCCTGGACGTCGTCCAGTTCGCGCGCGGTGAAAAGCATCTCATCCACGCGCGCCTGCCAGTCCGGCGGCAGCCGGGCCCCGCGCAGGAACTCGACGACCTGGCTTTCGATCACTTCAGCCGGGATGGCCGGCTGGTCGCAGTCGCCGAGGTGCTCGATGCGGGTGGCGTCGTTGTAGTAGTGGCTGCCGTTGGACGAGTTGGCGCGCATCCGCCGCCGGCACCCCCAACAGGCCAGCAGACCGGAGAGTGGGTAGACCCTGGGGCGTCCATCTCCTCCCCGACTGCGCCGGCTGGCTTGCTGGCGCATCCGCTGCACCTCCTGAAAGTCCTTTTCATTGACCAGGGCGGGATGTTGGCCGTCGTAGAGCACCTCCGGGGCGGTGCGCTTGCGGCGTCGACCGGCGGCATCGCGGCCATAGTAGGGCACCTTGCCGGTGTAGAAGGGATGCTGCAGCAGCTCGCGCACCGAGTCCTTGCCAAAGCGTCCGGGCGGGAAGCGGCCCAGCGCGCCCTTGGTGCGCAAGGCTACGATCGTGCCATCGTCCAGGATGTGCTCGTACTCGTTGAGCCGGTCGGCGATCTGGCCGTCGGAGAGGGTACCGGTGAGGTACCACTCGAAAGCCAGGCGGACGGCCAGCGATTCGACCGGGTGAGGGCACAGCGGGAGCCGTGAGGCTTCGGGGTCCTCCCGGTATTCGAGGGCCAGGTCCGGCCCGCCGAAGCGCGGGCAGTACCCTTCGCCGTTGGGATCGCTGCACGCGGAGCAAGTGCCCTTGCAGTAGCCCAGCGGCGGCTGGCCATTGTAGAGGCCTTTCTTGGCCCGGGCGCGCTTGCCCTTCTTGGTCTCTTCGGAGAGCTTGTCGATGTAGATTTCGGCCAGCGTGCCCAGCACGGCCAGCGAGAGCTTGCCCCAGGGCGTGGTAAAGTCGATGTTCTCGGTGATCGAGACGAACGACACGCCGTGCTTGTGCAGGTGATGCAGCGCCTTGAGCAGCCCTTGCAGGTCGCGGAAGAAGCGGTCGATCGAGTGCACGATGACCACGTCGAACAGGCCGTCCGCGGCGTCCTGAAGCAGCTGCTCCAGCGCCGGGCGGTCATCGCGGGTGCCGGAGATGCCGGGATCGCGGTAGATCTTGACCAGCGTCAAGCCCCGCGACTGCGCGAACTGGATGATGGCATCGTCCTGGGCGTCCATCGAAAAGCCGTTGATGACCTGGCCGGGGGTCGAAGCGCGGGCATAACCGGCGGCATCATCTTCGTCGTCGCCGGACCTCTGAGGGGTGCGTGTGTTCCTGGACATAGATAGCCTCCTTGGGGTAAAACGGTGGATAAACGATGCTGCTACCATATCATACACGAACACGTGCTGTCAAGGAGGCCAAATGGTCACGAGAATGCCGGGAGAGACGTACGATCCGGCGCCGCTGGTGGCGCTGCTGGAGCGGCTGCGCGCGGAGCGCAACGAGAGCTACCGCGAAGCGAGCCTGAACGCCGGGCTGGACGTGGAGACGATGCGCCGCTACTGCGTGCGCCGGCAGCGGCCGCAGATGCAGGCCTTGATCCTGCTCGCCGACCACTATGGAGTGAATCCCAACGAACTGCTGCAGGCGGCGGGATACCGGCCGCTCAAGCTGTTCGAACGGGTGGAGGTCGATCCGGAAAGTGTTTCTTCAGATGTTAAAGAGCTGATCGATGACCTGTCGCGGCTGGCCGATGCGGTGCTGCGACGGCGGGTGATCGCGGCGGTGCGCCTGTTGGTCGCCGGCTACCTGCCGGCGGATCCGCCGGGCGCGTAGGCGTCCCCGCCCTGCACCTGTGCCCGTTCGGGCAGGAAGGGGCGGAAGGGCGGGTAGACTTTGAATTCAGACGGTCGACCCGAATCGGGATCGATGTAGACTGCTGCGAAGAGATGGCGCAGCAGTCTGTTTTTTTCTTCCGGCGTCGCCGCGTCGAGCAGCGCGCGCCAGTCGTCCAGGTAGGGCAGCGCCTGCGCGCAGTGCGGGATGTGTTCCAGTTCCATCCCGGCCAGGTCCAACTCGCATTCGGTCACGATGCGGTCGTATTCGGCCTGCGGCAGCGGGTTGAAGCGGTCGGTGTAGAGCGCGCGGGCGCGGCGCAGGCGTTCGTAGACCTGCCGGCGGCGGCGCAGCACGCCCTCCAGGCCCTCGTCGTCGACCAGGTAGGCCAGGACCCGGTCGCGCAGCAGCGGAGGCAGGCACAGCTGCCCGGCCAGGTCGAGCACGTCGGCCTCGATCTCGGCAGCACGGACGACGGTGCGGTGGCGCTCCTGGCGCTCGATCTTGGTGTGGCAGAGCTTGGACTCGTAGTACAGGTAGCTGCCGCTGGGCAGGACGCGGAAGGTGCGCGTGCGGTGCTGTGCGCAGTGGAGCAAGCCGGAGAGCGGGTAGATGCGGTAGGCCTGGCTGCGGTTCTGGGCGCGCGTGCCGCGCTGCTCGCGGATGGCCCGGCAGCGCTCGAAGCGGGCGCGGGAGACCAGCGGCCTGTGCCGCCCGTCGAACCACTGCGGACGGCGCAGCCGGCGCCCGTCGGGGCGGCTGCCGGCGTAGGGGGTCTCGCCGACGTAGAAGCGGTTGGCGAGCAGCGTGCGAATGGCGTCGCTGTCGAATGCGCCGGGGCCGTAGCGGCGGCGGTCGTCGGGGCTGAGCTGGGTTTCCTCGCCCTTGGGGACGCCTTTGGTGCGAAAGCGAATCGTCTCGCCTTCCAGTATCTCTTCCAGGAGCGCCCGGTCGGTCTCGTCGACGGCGGCCAGGGCACGGTGATCGACGGGAAACCGTTCGACCTCACGCTCCCCATCCAGGCAGATCAGCGCCCCGTCCCGGTAGCGGAAGGTGTGATCGTTGAGATAGGCAGCGATGTCGGCACCGGAAAAGCCGCGCTGCGCGTAGAGCAAGAAGGCCAGGTGGACGGCCAGGCACTCGACCGGGTGGGGCACCTTGACCTGCCCGTCGCCGCGATCGCGCCCGTCGAAGCAGGGGCAGTAGTCGAAGCCGTTGGGGTCGGTGCAGTGCGCGCAGCGCCCGTTGCAGTAGCCGAAGCGAAAGGCGGCGTTGTCGTAGCCCTCGCTGGCGCGTTGGCGCTTGCCCTTGCGCGTCTCGTCGGCCAGCTTGTCGACATAGATCTCGGCCAGGCCACCGAGGACAAAGAGGGTCAGCTTGCCCCACTGGCTCTGAAAGTCGACGCCCTCGCTGACCGAGATGAGCAGGACGTTGTGGTCGCTGCACAGCTTGACGAAGCGCAGCAGGCCGAGCAGGTTGCGGTACAGGCGGTCGATGCGGTCGATGACCACGATGTCGACCAGGCCGGCGCGGATGTCGTGCTGGAGCCGGCGGAGCTGGGGGCGGGTGTGCGAGCGGCCGGAGAGGGCATCGTCGGTGTACCAGCGGCTGACCTGGCGGCCGCGCGGGGTCACGTAGCGGACGATCTGGTCTTGCTGGATGCGGATGCTCTGTTCTTCCATCTCGGTGGAGCGGCGCAGGTAGCCGGCGATGCGCGCCGCGTCGCGGTCGATGTGCGGCAGGTGGGCCTCGATCTCGGCCCAGTCCAGCCGGTCGGCGGGCGAGCCGGGGATGGTGACGTCGACCGAGGCGGCCCAGACGGCCAGCCGGCCTGCGCTTTGAATCAACGCCAGGGCCAGTCGCCAGAGGCCGCCGCGCAGCCGGGCGGCGAGCCGCGGCGCAAGCCCGCACCGGCACCAATCGGCGCGCGGGCGGTTAGCCGGCCGAACCAGCGCGGTCAAGGCCATCGATCTCTCCATCGTCACGTTGTTTTTGCTCCAGGTTCAGGATGCGGCGCAGGACGAGGGCGACTTGCAGGCAAAAGTCGTCCAGCTGTATCGAAACGTCCGGGCCGGTTTCCTCTCCCGCCCGCATTGTGTCTGCTTCCATCCCCACGTCCATTTCCGTTGACAAGACGCCTGTTTCAGATAAAATAGGGCCTCTTGGCGTTCAGTTTCGGCTGAATCAAGAGAGCGCGTTCAGGCGATATCAAGATTATACCTCAATCTGAATTGCGGTGTGCTTGCGCGTTGTTGCGTTCCGCAATTTCATTGCGTCCGTAACAGAGTTGCGTCCGCAATGAAATTGCGGACGTGACTTTGGCACGACGGACTTGTTTGTAATGACGATACAACTTGAATGGGAGACGGAATGAAAGCAGACTTGATCAAGGAACAGGCGCGGGCGCTGCGGCGGATGCTGGTGGCGTTGGGTTTTGAATCGCAGAAGGCTTTTGCGGCCGCGCTCCACGTGCATGCATCGCGGGTGTCGTGTTGGCTGCACGCCGATCATCCGGAAGTGATGGGCAGAGAGACCCGCCGCATTCTGGCCGAACTGCTCGGCGCGCGCTTTGAAGATGCCGGCGCGCTGGCCGATTTCCTGGACGAGGTCGGCTGGACCTTGACCCGGGAGGAGTGGCACCCAGCGGAAGCGTGCCTGAAACGCGATGTCGTATCGTGGCTGGTCGGGCTGCCGGGGCCGGATCGGCTGGCCGGTCGCCGGGACGAGCTGGACGCGCTGCGGGATGCGCTGCTGTCGGCGGGGCGGCGCGCGCCGCGCGCGCTGGTGGTACACGGGATGGCCGGGGTGGGCAAGACGGCGCTGGTCAGAGCCGCACTGCAAGACAAGGACGTGCAGGTGCACTTTGAGCGGATGCTGTGGGTGTCGGCGGAGCCGCAGCCCGACGAGCCAGATGAAGCAGTAGCCGCGCGGGTCTTTCGCGCCCTCGTCGACCAGATCTGGAGCAACGGCGAGCAGGCCACCACGCCGGAATGGAACGAACGTGGGCGGTCGATGGTGCGCCGGAAACTCGTCCGGATGCGAACACTGCTGGTCCTGGACGGCGTGGAAACGGGGTTCGATCTGGACGAGTGGCAGCTGGTCGACCCGGTGGTCGGCCGCCTGCTGGTGACCACGCGCCGCCGCGACCTGGCCGAGCGGGGCCAGATGATAGAGGTCAATCCGCTCGATGCAACGGCCGCCCGTGCTTTGCTCACCGGCGGCGTCGAGATCGATGTCGGTGAGGATGATCTGGGCTGGTTGATCGGCGCGCTGGGCGGGCTGCCCCTGGCGCTGACGCTGGCCAACCGGATCGCGCGCTTGAGCGGCGGCCTGCGCGACCTGATCGTCGAGATGCGCGCCGGGCTGCTGGCGTCGCTGGAGGCCGGGCCGGGAGGCAAGAAGGGGAGCGCGCGACTGGCTTTCGAGTCGAGCTACCGCCGGCTGGATGAGGAGGAGCGGACCTTGTTCCACTGCCTGGGCCTGTTTGCCTCGCCCTTCGAGTTGGCGCCGGTCGCCCACGCGTTGGACTGGGAAATGGCCCAAACGGGCCGGGCGCTGCGCGGATTGATGTGGGCCGGGCTGGTGGACGGCGCGGGGAGTGGATGGTACGCGATGCACAGCCTGCTGCGCGCCTATGCCGTCGAACTGGGGGAGAGCGCTGAGCCGTCCTCCCTGCCGGCGTGGAAGGCGCGGCTGGCCGAATACTATGCGGACGGGGCGAACTGGCGGCGGTGGGCGCAGGCCGAGGGTCAGAGCTGGCGCGGTTCGATTGCCCAACAGCGGGCCCACATCGAGCGGGGCTGTGCCTGCGCGCACCAGGTGGGGCGTGGCGATCTGGTGCTGGCCTATCTGCGGCACGCCGGCGAGTCATTTGCGCTCAGCGATGACCGGGCGCTGCGCGAGCGGTGGTGGGCGTGGGCGCAGGAACTGGCCATTGATGAAGGCGATCGGGCGCGTGGCGCGCTGGAGATGGCCGAATTCTACCTGTTGACGGGGGAAAATGACGCGGCGCTGTTGCTGGCCCGGCAGGCACTGGCAAACAAACCAGAGCGGCGCGATGGGGTCCGGGCGGTGCTGGTCGAGATCGAGGCGTACCTGCAGTTGTCGAGGCCTGACGATGCGCTGGTCTTGCTGGACGACGCGGCGTTCTGGGCCGCTGTGGATACGCTGCCCGCAGGCGATCCGCTGCGCTATGCCCTCTGGCAGCTGAGCGAGTCGGCGCAGCGGCAGTCGGGCGCCGATCGCGCTGTGGGATGGTTTGTTCGCGCGCAGGAGACCCTGACACGCTGGCAAGATGGGGTGACGGCGGAATACGCCGCGCAGGTTCAGGCGTTGGAGGCGATGATCGCCGAAGGAGACCGGGTGCTTGAACAGGTCGATCCAGCCGCGGCGCTGCGCTTTTTCGAGGGGCAGGCCGTCGAGGTCGAGATGAACGGTAGCCGGCGCGAGCGGTTGATCAATGCCGCGTATCGCGCATTGGCACTGACCGAGATGGGCAAAGTGGAAATGGCCGCGGCAACACGGCGTGAGGTGGGTCTGCCGGTGAGCTGGTGTTGAAACGAAACGGCAAACAGGTCAGGAGGCGGCGCGCCGCCCCCTGACCGCAGGGCCGAGATGATCATCCGAGAACGAGACAAAAGGCGCCTTGACGAGCGAGGTTATTTGTCAGAAGGTTCAGGCTTCTTTTTTTCAGGTTTCTTGGTGGGCTTGCGGCGCACCAGGTCCTTGATCTGGCGGTCGACCTCCTTGACTTCGGGGCGAGTCTGGTCTTTCTTTTTGACCATTGCCATACTCCTGCGACTCGCCCGACCGGTCGGGACTTGAGATAGGGAATTGCAGCGCTGCACCGGTCCGGATGGATTCACACACGCGTGGTTTGGTGCGATCCTCCGGTACTTGTATTATAGCCGATATGAAAATGCGTAGCGGTTGCGTTGAGTTGCGTTCCGCAACTTCGTTGCGGACGCAATTTCATTTCAGACGTGTTTTTGATGGGGAAAAGGATCGGCAGAGGGGCACTGAGGGTTGGTCGTCTTGCACAAAGGGGATCGAAATAGCGAGATGGGTGTCAAACAAGCATATTTTGAAAAGCCCGAGATCGCATTGCCTTTTCCGAACACCTGTGCTAAGATCAATGCACAGCGGTGCAATGAATGACTTGCGCCGGTGAAACCTCATTGACGGAGCACGAGACTGTTGAGCGATTCGACATCCATCTACGATGAACATCGTCCCAGACTGCTGCACTGCCCCCGCTGTGGGATTTGGACAGATCATTTCAGGCGACAATGGCAAAAGACAACCTGGCTGTTCGGCCCGCGGCGGACGGTCAAGGGCTGGGTGTGCAGCAAATGCGGCCGCCGCCGCACGGGAGGAGAAGGTTGATGAACACGCAAGATACCGACGTGATGACGGTCGCTCAGGTCGCCGAAGTCTTGCGCCTGCACCCGCTGACCGTGCGCCGGATGGTCAACGAAGGCACGCTGCCGGCGTTCAAGGTCGGGCGGCAGTGGCGGGTCAAGCGGGCGATCCTGGAACAATGGATGCGGACCTGGTCGCTGGACAACCTGGCATAAACAGCGCAGTCATTCAGGGGGAGATCGATGACGTCGATCACGTTGGAATCGGTGGCGCAGAAATACCATACGTCGTTGCAGCGCGTGTTCGACGTGACGGAACGGGCGTGCGACGTCCACCCGCTGCTGGCGCAGCCCTGCCCGATCGCCCTGGTTGAGGAAGACACCTTTTTCATCTTTGACGTGTCCTCGCCACAAGGGCCGTACCGGCCGGTCAAGCAGACCCCCATGCCGGTGCCGGTGCCGCCCGGTGTGCGTGCCGCTTTCCCGCTGGATGCCTACGACGGCCGCTCCGTCTGTGTGGTCACCGGCGATGTATTCGATTCGTTGGATGGCTATGCCACCCTGCTGCACGAGTTCGTGCACTGCCACCAGTGGCACACCGTCGAGCCAGTGCTTCGGGAGCGACTCAAGATCGCCCGTGACGCCAAGGCTCGCAACGACCCGATGTGGGAGATCAACCATCCCTTTCCCTACGCCGACACAGACTTTGTCGAGACCTACAGCG
This sequence comes from uncultured Anaerolineae bacterium, assembly GCA_964428175.1. GTDB lineage: Bacteria > Chloroflexota > Anaerolineae > JAFGEY01 > JAFGEY01 > CAYRXM01. The sequence continues at coordinate 17,686 of CAYRXM010000062.1, read as the reverse complement.
CATTTCTGGATGCCGGCCAGGCCAAAGACCTTTCTGTCGCTTTGAGCCGTCTGTCGCAGTTCAAAGATATCTTTCGCACCGAGGACAACGAGTATCTGACCTGGCAGATGTGGAAGGAGGGCCTGGCGCGGTGGGTCGAGAACGGGGTGCGCCGCCGGCTGGGGCTGGACGAGAACCACGGCGGCGGGAAGGTGCCGTTCAGCCGGGTGTCGTTCTACGAGGGCGGCGCGCGGCTGATCGAGATGCTGAACGCGAAAGAGCCGCAGATTGTTTATGACCTCGGCCGGCTGTTTGAGCGGATGGCCGATCCGCAGGGATAATGCTTCTGTCAGAGTGTTTGGTATTGTCCTGTTGTTCGCTATCGACCACAAGTGGACGGTCTGACGTAGGAAAACAGTGTCGTAAACGTCAAGTGCAGCGGGCACAGCGGTGCTATACTACAGACACTCTTCTCCTCCTTTTGTCGAACGCCGGGGCCTGGGCAGCTCCGGCGTTCGTCGATCCAGGTACTTGGTATTTTACCACGGCGCGGTCAAGCCAAGCTCGTCGGCCAGTTCCTGCAGCCGCTGCCGGTGCTCCGGCCCGACCGGGATGCCCTCCTCGCGCCAGCACCGCTCCTGTTCTGCCTCGACGCCGCCGGGCAAATACGCTTGGTCGAACCCCTCCAACGGTCGCAGCGCCCTCACCCGCTGCGCGTATTCGTCCATCTCGCGCTTGAACTGTGCCGGCGACATAAACAGGTCGATCCGAAATGCCATCACCAGCGCGCCCTGGTTGGCCCCGGCAAAGGCACGTTCCGACCGTGCCGGATCGACCGGTACCCCGGCCAGGAATCCACCCCAGCTCTGACAGACCGCGCCCATCCCGATCGAGCGAAAGACGATGCCCGGCGCCAGCCGCGCGATCTCATCGCGGTGCGGGTCGCTGCGATACAGGTCGTGCATCGTCCCAAAATCCAGCACCAATGGATCCTGTGTCGATGTCGGTGCGCTGAATGCCATCGGCGAGCCGCCGGCGGCGTTGAAAACCGCATCGCCCGGCGACAGGTTGAGCTGGTGTCCCGAGGTGACAAAGCAGAGCAGATCGTGCGGTAGGGTCAGCCGGGCATAGATGCCAGCCGCACCGAAATGCCCGTGATTGCGCGTCAGCAGCACGCCGATGCCTTGCGCCTTGACCTTGTCGATCAGCGCCAGTGTGCCCGTGTAGGCGGCAAAGTAACCCAGGCCGCCGTCGCCGTCGACCAGCAAGCTGACCGGCGTCTCCTGCACGGTGCGCACCTGTGGGTTGGCGTTCAGCACGCCGTCACGCATCAGGCGGGCATAGGTGGCGATCTGGCGGCTGCCGTGGCTGAATACGCCGCGCAGGTCGTTGGTTGCCAGCAGGTCGGCGAGCAAGTCCGCCTTATCCAGTGGCAATCCCGCTGTCTGTCCGGCGGCGGAAACAAAACCACACAGCGCCTCATAAGGCACGCGGGTGGCGGTTTTCGGAGGTCGGTTCATCGTGTGCTCCCTTCATTCCTATCATCAGCCCGGTCATCAGCCAACCGAGCGAATGGTTGATCCGCAGTGGCATTCTGTTATTTGCCCGACATTCAGACCACGAATGCCGGGCAGCATCTTGTCGATCTGCTATCTCGGCGACGGACGATATCCGTCACCCCGCGCCAAAACAATCCCCGTACACCGAGTCGATCTGAAAGCCCTCCACGCCGGCTGCCAGCAGCCGGCGGATGTCCTGCCGGGCCAGCGACTGCTGCGCGTGTGCCGGGTAGTGAAAGGTGTTGATCGAGACGACGACCAACGCGCCATTTCGCTGCAGCGCGGCAACGGCCTCGTTGGGCAGTTCGGCGGCCCAACCGAACCAGAACTGGCCGTCCAGCGAGACCGGCTCGCCGCTGCGGGCGTGTGCCTCGTCCTCCTTGCACACCGGCAAGAGGGCCAGGCCGTCCAGCGCCGCGCAGACCTTGGGGTCGCGCGAGATGGTGACGGCGGCGGCGGTGAGTGCGTGCTGGCGCAGCAGGCCGGCGATGCGGTCAAAGAACCGATCCGAACCGTCGCCGGCCTTGATGTCGAGCATCACCCCCAGCCCCAACGACGCGCACAACTCGAGCGCCTGGGCCAGCGTGGCGATGTGCGCCGTGCTCGCCCGGTAGCGCAAGGCGACCAGTTCGTCGCCGGTCAGTTCTTCCACGAAATGGGGCACGCCGCAGTCGATCCACAGGCCGCGCGTGCCCGAGCCGTGAAAAAGCACCGCTTCGCCGTCGCTGGCTTCGCGGACGTCGAGTTCGACCATATCGTAGCCGTGGATGGCGGCCAGGTGAATCGCGCCCAACGAGTTCTCCGGCGCATTGGCGGCGATCACCCCGCCGCGATGGGCGATCAGCACTGGACGCCGGGCCGCGATGCAGGCTTGGTCGCGCAGATCGATCACTCCGTCTTGAACGTGTTTCATCTTGTCCATCTTTTTTTCTACGACCGGGCACCTGAAACGTGACGTCGTTCCAATGGTGGGTCGATGACGCTGCCGTTGGTTGTCGGAAAGGCGTTTACCGGCTCGAAAGACTTGCTCAAACAGTATAGCACAAAGCACACTGCGGGTGAATTCCAGATGGTGCTTTTCTTGCCGCCAATGATTTGACAATCCTGGCAAAATCGGCTACCTTGTTCGCCAGGATATGGACACGCATCGACGTTGGGGATGGGATGACCCGGGTCAACGGGGATGAAGCTGGTTGTTGACGATAGAAAGGCCGAGCGATGATTTTGGATACATTTTCTCTCAGAAACCAGGTCGGCATTGTCACCGGTGGCGGGCAAGGGTTGGGCAAAGTCTTTTGTCGTGCCTTTGCCGAAGCGGGTGCCGATGTCGTTGTTGCCGAGATCAACGCCGAGACAGGCGCTCAGACAGCTCAAGAGATCGAGCGCCTGGGCCGGCGCGCCCTGTTCGTCCGGACTGATGTGACCCAACCGGACAGCGTCCAGACGATGGTCGACGCTGCGCTGGCCGAATTCGGGCAGATCGACTTTTTGATGAACAATGCCGGCATCGTCAAGTGGGGCGCGGCAGAGACGGTCACACCGTCCGATTGGCAGGCCGTGATCGACGTCAATCTCAACGGGGTGTTCTATTGCGCCCAGGCCGTGGGCCGGCAGATGATCGCGCGCCGCCGGGGCAGCATCATCAACATCGCCTCGATGTCGGGGGTGATCGTCAACTTTCCGCAGGGCCAGGCTTCCTACAATGCCTCCAAGGCGGCAGTGATCCACCTCAGCAAGTCGCTGGCCGCCGAGTGGGCGCCCCACGGCATCCGTGTCAACGCCATCTGTCCCGGCTATATGGGCACGGATATGGCCAGGCCCTTTTTCGACGACCCGGCCTACGGCGGCCAGTGGATCCCGGCCATTCCGATGAAGCGGCCCGGAGAGCCGGAGGAACTGGGGCCGCTGGCCGTGTTTCTGGCCTCGCAGGCATCGAGCTATGTCACCGGCGCGGCGATCGTCATCGACGGCGGATACACGGTGTGGTAGAACCAGTCAACGTGCCGCCGGCAGGATGTAGCGGCTGGTCAGTTCGTCCACCGGGTCGCGATCCACGGATCTTCATTATTCTGATTCTCTTTCGATCTTGTGATCCAGCGCCCAGAACTCGCCCAGCACGAAAGCAAACCCGTTCAAGCGGTCGACGCGAATCTTGCCTTCCTCGTCCAGCAAGGCCTCGTCCACGTGCTGGGCCACGGCTTCGCCCAAAAACAGGTCGTGGTCACCGATCTCCTGGATGCCGGTCACCCGGCACTCGATGTTGACCGGGCACTCGGCGATCAACGGCGGCTTGACCACCGACGCCGGCAGCGGCGTCAGCCCGGTCAGGGCGAATTTATCGACCGAACGGCCGGACACGCGCCCGCAGGCCCACACCTGTTCGGCGATTGCCTGGGTGGGCAGGTTGACCACGTACTCGCCGCACTGGCTGATCGAGCCGTGCGAGTGGGTCGCTTTGCGGATGGCGATGCCCAGGATCACCGGGCGAGAGATAGAGATATTGAAGACTTCGCCGAGGGTGATGATGTTGGGCTTGCCATCCGCGTCGACCGAAGTGATCAGTCCGGCCGGCGTGGGATAGACCGGACGGTGGGGTTTGATTTGTGTTTTGGTCATTCGTCTTTCCTCATCTTATCGAGAGATCGGCGCTCGCAGCTTGGATAACGGCTCAATTTCCTCTCCGGCCTCTATGATACCACAGACCGGGGTAGAGACCAATTGGACGTTGACAGTTTCCATCCTTTGTGCTATTCTTAACCACGTAAACAAACACAAAATATAGTGCTCCACGGCTTGTGCGAGCGTGGAGCACTGAATACAACTGCGGGTTGCCGGCGATGGCGCGCCCACGGTGCCTGCTGCCCCTCATTGGTTGAGGATGGGCAGCCTGTATAGCACACAGGCCCGTTCGTCGTCAAGCTTCGGTGGATGGGCTTTTTGTTGCTTTGAGTCATCTCCATCCTTATATTGTTATGGCAGGAGCGCACGATGTCATCTGCATCCTCAACGCCGGACTCCGACTCTGGCATCCGCGACAACTATTTCTATGGCTCAGTTGGACACTTTTTGAGAGAAAAGATACAACAGGGTTCGGTTCTCTCGGTTGTTTCTGCCTATTTCACCATCTATGCGTTTGAAGCACTAAAAGAACAACTTGAAGCCATTGATAGTATGCGTTTTCTCTTTGGCGAACCCCAGTTTGTGACCTCACTCGACCCCGGCAAGACGAACACCAAAGCATTCAACATCCAGGACGAAGGATTACATCTTGCACGCCAGTTGGCGCAAAAACGGGTTGCAAAAGAATGCGCTCGGTGGATAGCCGAGAAAGTACAGATCAAATCAATCAAACAGGCCAGCTTGCTACATGGCAAAATGTACCACATCACGCACAGCGGCATCGATGACGCGATCATTGGCAGTTCCAATTTCACTGTTCGCGGTCTGGGCCTGGGCCAAGACGGGCGCAATAACATCGAGTTGAATCTGGTCGCCAACGACCGCCGTGACCTCAAAGCGCTCAAAGCCTGGTTCGACAAGATCTGGGAAAATGCTGACCTGGTGCAAGATGTCAAAGAACAGGTCATTGCCTACCTGGAGCAGTTGTATCGCAATCAATCGCCCGAGTTTATCTATTTCAAGACCTTGTTTCACATTTTTGAGCAGTTCCTCGACGAGCAAGCCCAGCGCGATCTGTTGATCGAACAACGCCAACTGGTTGACACCGATATCTGGAAAGCGTTGTTCGAGTTTCAAAAAGACGGCGTGCGCGGCGCGATCAACAAAGTCCTCAAGTACAATGGCTGCATTATTGCCGACAGCGTCGGGTTGGGCAAGACGTTCGAGGCCCTGGCGATCATCAAATATTTCGAGTTGCGCAACGGCAAAGTGCTGGTCTTGTGTCCCAAAAAATTGCGCGACAACTGGACGGTGTATCAGGCGCAGAATAACAGTGCGTTGAATCCCTTTGTCAATGACCGTTTCGCCTACACGGTGCTTTCGCACACCGACCTGAGCCGCGACGGCGGCAGATCGGGTGACATTGACCTGTCGACGATCAACTGGGGCAATTACGACCTGGTGGTGGTGGACGAATCGCACAATTTTCGAAATGATAACAAGGGCCGACGTGATGAGTTTGGCAATGTGATCCGCAAAAGCCGGTACGAGCGGCTGATGGAAGACATTATCCAGCGTGGGATCAAGACCCGCGTGCTGCTGCTCTCGGCCACACCGGTGAATAACAACCTCAAGGATTTGCGCAACCAGATTTATTTCCTGACTGAGGGACGCGATGATGCTTTTGCTGAGTCAATGGGCGTTGGCAATATTGGCGATACATTGGCTGCTGCCCAGCGCACGTTTACCGAATGGACGCAGCAAAGTCAGCCCCGCGACAGCAAGGACCTATTGGACCGGCTGAGTTCCGCCTTTTTCAAGCTGCTCGACGAGTTGACGATTGCCCGCTCTCGAAAGCACATCCAGAAATTCTACCAGGCCACTATTGCCGAACTGGGCGGGTTTCCCGAGCGAGAAAAACCGATCTCGATCTTTGCCGATATCGATCTCCAAGATCGTTTTATGTCTTATGACCGGTTGAACGACGAGATTTCCAGGTACCAGCTTTCGCTCTTTATCCCCGCCAAATACGTTTTGCCCGAATACCGCAGCCGCTATGACGAAACCGAGATCAAAGCCTTTACGCAGCTTGACCGCGAGTATTATTTGATCGGCATGATGAGGGTCAACTTTCTCAAACGCCTGGAAAGCTCGGTCCACTCGTTTGCGATCACGATGGATCGCACCATTGCCAAGATCGAAGCCTTGATTGCCCGGATCGAACGCTTCAAGCAGTTTCGCGATGAAAACCCCGATCTAGATTTTGACGAGTTGCTGGTCGAGGATGTGGATGACGAAGAGCTACAGATGGCGCTTCAGGTCGGCAAGAGCCTGATTTACAATATGGCCCACCTGGACGCGGATCGCTGGCTGCACGATTTGCAGCAAGACAAGGAGCAACTCAGCATTTTGTACAGTTCGGCCTGCCAGGTCACGCCGGAGCGCGATGCCAAACTGGCAGAACTCAAAAGGTTGATCGCCGCCAAGGTGCAGCAGCCGACAACCAACAACCTCGGGCAGCCCAACCGCAAAGTGCTGGTTTTCACTGCCTTTGCCGACACTGCTGTGTACCTGTACGACGCGCTCAAGACGTGGGCTACCGAAGAACTGGGCATTCACCTGGCGCTGGTCACGGGTGGCTCGATCGAAAACAGAACCACGTTCGGCCAGAACAGGTTCGAGCACATTCTGGTCAATTTTTCGCCGGTGTCCAAACTGCGCGCCAAGGTTAGTTCGATGCCGCAGGAAGGCCAGATCGATCTGCTGATCGCCACCGACTGCATCTCGGAAGGGCAGAACCTGCAGGACTGCGACTTTTTGATCAACTATGACATTCACTGGAACCCGGTGCGTATCATCCAACGGTTCGGGCGCATCGACCGCATCGGCAGCATCAACGCCAGCGTGCAGTTGGTCAATTTTTGGCCGACCGAAGACCTGAACAAGTACATCGATCTCAAAAACCGGGTCGAGGCGAGAATGGCCCTGGTGGACATTACGGCCACTATGGCCGATAACCTGCTCAGGCCGGAAGAGCTCAGAGACCTGATCGCCGACGATCTTACCTATCGCGACCGGCAGTTGCTGCGCCTGAAAGACGAAGTGCTCGATCTGGAGGACTTTAACGAGACGGTGGTGCTGAACGAGTTTACCCTGGAAGACTTTCGCATCGAGCTGACCAAGTACATCGAAAGCAACCGCCGGCTGCTCGAAGATGCCCCGTTTGGACTGTATGCCGTGGTTCCGCCGCATCCAGACTATGCGGTGATCACGCCGGGGGTCATCTTTTGTCTACGCCAGGTGAATCACCAGCAATCCTCATCCGAGCGGAGCGACCGGGTCAACCCGTTGCAGCCCTATTTCCTGGTCTACATCCGGGAGGGCGGCGATGTGCGCTTTGGGTTTGCCCAACCCAAACAAATCCTCGAAATGTACCGTGTCCTGTGCGCGGGCGTCTCAACGCCCTATGAAGAATTGTGCATGTGGTTCGATCAGCGAACAGACAATGGCCACGATATGACCCAGTACAGCCAGTTGCTCGACAAGGCGGTAGATTCGATCGTGCGTACCTTCCGGCGCAGGGCAGTGCGCAACTTGCTGAGCGATCGCGCCGGCGTACTGCCGACAAAACAGGCACAAGCCCGTTCGACCGATGATTTTGAGTTGATCACCTGGCTTGTGATTCAAGAGGGCGAATCATGAATTCAACCGATTTGAAACGACAGATCGCTGCCCGATTGGGCCAGTTTGCGCGAGGCACTTTGGCCGATAACACGCTGGCCTTGCTGTCTACATTGGGTTATCGCAGCGAGGCGCGGGTGGAGCTGGAGTCCAACGCGCCGGATGCCTTTTTGGACGAATTCGACCCCGAAGCGAAACTCGATCCACAGCGCGCGCTGCTGGACGAGTGGAAGACGGTCGATTTTTTGTTCCAGTTGACCGGCGATGACCTGACCAGCCAACTCGATATGTTCCGGCTCAACCGCTATGACCGCACCCAGTACCTTTCCTACGTCTTTCTGGCCATCGAGCTGCGCGGCGCAGGCTATGCGCGGGGCAAGCTGGCCCAGATCACCCGCGAGATCAACAAGCTGTTTCCCATGCCGGCGATGGTTTTGTTCAAGCACCGGGACACGCTCACCCTGGCGATCATCAATCGCCGCCCCAACAAGCGCGACGCGGATCGTGACGTGCTTGACAAAGTGACCCTGATCAAAGATGTGGTTTGGGCCAGGCCGCACCGGGCGCACATCGAGATTTTGTTTGACCTCTCGCTGGAACAACTCCAGGCCGGCTATGCACTCAAGACGTTTAACGACCTGCACGATGCCTGGCAAAAGGCGCTGGACAGCTCTGAGCTGAACAAGCGGTTCTTTAGTGAGGTCGCCAACTGGTATTTCTGGGCCGTCCAGAGCGTTGGTTTTCCCTCCGATGCAGACCCCGATCCCGAAACGCGCAACGCGGTCAGCGTCATCCGGCTGATCACCCGGCTGATTTTCGTGTGGTTCCTCAAGGAAAAGGGGCTGGTGCCCGACGCTTTGTTCGATCTGGAGGCACTGAAAAGCGTGCTCAAGTACGACGACCCGCAGGGCAGCACCTATTACAAGGCGATCCTGCAAAACCTCTTTTTTGCCACCCTCAACACCGAGATGGACCGAGATCGGAAATTCCGGATAACAAACCCGCGCGGGCGCGACGCGCACTTTATGGTTCACAATGTCTACCGCTATGAACGCTATTTTCAGCACCCCGACCGGGCGCTCGACCTCTTTTCAACGATCCCGTTTCTCAACGGCGGGCTGTTCGAATGCCTGGACAGGCCCGATCCGGCCAATGACAAACGGACGATCCGCGTGGATGGCTTTTCCGACCGCGCCGACAACCCGCTGGCCGTGCCCGACCGGCTCTTTTTTGACCCGGAAGAGCACGAGGTTGACCTGAACGAGGTCTATGGCACCGCCGGCAAACGCTACAAGGTGCGCGGGTTGATCGACATTTTCAACAGCTATAAATTTACCATCGATGAGAACACGCCGGTCGAGCAAGAGGTGGCCCTCGACCCCGAGCTGTTGGGTCAGGTCTTTGAAAACCTGCTCGCCGCCTACAACCCGGAAACCGGCACCACCGCCCGCAAGCAGACCGGCTCGTTCTACACGCCGCGCGAGATCGTCAACTATATGGTCGACGAGTCCTTGATCGCCTATCTGGAGACCCGGCTGGCCGAACAGGGCATCCCGGACGCCAACGAGCGCCTGCGCCATCTTTTTGCCTATAACGAAGAACCGCACCGCTTCAGCGAGCGCGAGGTCGACCTGTTGCTCCAGGCCATCGACGCGCTCAAAATCCTCGATCCTGCATGCGGCTCCGGCGCGTTCCCGATGGGCATCTTGCACAAGCTGGTCTACATCCTGGCTAAGCTCGACCCGCACAACGCGCGCTGGGAAGCCCGGCAGATCGCCAAAGCCAGCGAGATCGCCGACCCTACCGCTCGCGAGGCGGCCCTGACCAGCATCGAAGATGCTTTTGCCCGCAACGAACTGGACTATGGGCGCAAGTTGTACCTGATCGAGAACTGTATTTACGGCGTGGACATCCAGCCGATCGCGGTGCAGATCGCCAAGCTGCGCTTTTTCATCTCCCTGGTGGTCGAGCAGGTCGTCGATGATGCGCAGCCCAACCGGGGGATTCTGCCCCTGCCCAACCTGGAAACAAAGTTCGTCGCCGCCAATACGCTGCTGGGCGTGGAGCGACCGCAGCAACTGATGCTGCCCAACCCCGAGATCAACCAAAAAGAAAAGGCATTGGCCGAGGTGAGACAAAGGCACTTTACGGCGCGCTCGCCGGCTACAAAAGAGAGATACCGCCAGCAAGACGCCCAACTGCGCGCCGAACTGAGCCGGCTGTTACAGCAGGACGGCTGGACCAGCCACACCGCCAATGTATTGGCGCATTGGGACCCGTACGATCAGAACATGTCTGCGCCGTTCTTTGATCTGGAGTGGATGTTTGGAATAACGGATGGATTTGATGTGGTGATTGGAAATCCACCGTATGGAGCAGCAATAGAAAAGGAGTTATTGGAAAAGATAAAGAAAAATCTTTGTGATACGGCTAATTCAAACAGTGCCGCTCTATTTATCGATCTTGCCAAAAACCACCTCTCAAATTCCAAAGGTATAGTTGCTTTTATTGTTCCGAAATCTTTACTTTATTCTAGAGTTTGGTTTACTCTGGTCAAAGCTTTACTCCCCAATACATCTGTTATTGTTGACGTAGAACAAGCATTTTCACACGTTTTGCTTGAGCAAGTGGTTTTTGTTTACTCGCGTGGGCGCAGATTCTCGCAATATCGTGCGCGAAAATTTATCGACAATGTGTTTACAACAGATGTTATGATTCCTATCGAGTATGTTAATCGCTTCAAGGCTTGGATCTGCGATGTTTCAACGGCAGAACTCGAAATTGCATTGAAGATCATGCATAATGGAAAATTTATGCATCACATTTCAACCTCTTTGCGCGGGTTACCGTTACAGCGTTTTGTATCGTCTAGTGGAAAGTACCGGATTATCGGCGGCAAAAATATAAACCGCTATTGTATTAATGGAATCAAAGGACTTGTCAAACAGACGGATATTGAACAAGCATCCAAGAAAGTCAAAATCCTTGCTCGTCCAAAAGTCATTGCACAGCAAATTATTGCCCATGTTCAAAACCCCAAGCCGCATATTATGATCATCGCAACTGTCGATTCAGATGGCTCTATTCTAGGACTAGATACAGTTGAGAATACTTTTGCCAACACAGCAGATATTCATCTAAATCTCATTGCGGCCCTTTACAACTCAACGTTGATAAATTGGTACGCTTACAAGTTCATATTCTGTGGTGCAGTAAGGACTATGCATTTTGATGAGTCTTATATCGCCAAGATACCGATTCCCGATCTTGCTTCACCCATTTGTGCTGAAATTGTTAACTTGGTCGAGCAAATCTTGGACATCAAACGCGCTGATCCCGGCGCTGACACATCCGCGCTGGAGGCAGAAATAGACCGGCACGTCTATCAGCTTTACAGTTTGACCCCGGAGGAAATTGCCATCGTTGAGGCAGAAACGAGGTAGCAGGCCGCATCCACGCCTAAAGACAATATCACTATCTCGAATCAGATTGGAGGAACCCATATGACTCGCACATTGACCGACAAGGCATCCATTCCCGCGTTGGTTGCCGAGATGACGCTGGAAGAAAAGGCCGCGCTGATCACCGGCGCAAGCCCATTCCACACCCGCGCCCTGGACCAGTACGGCATTCCACCGGCGCTGCTGTTGGACGGCGGCACGGGCGTCAACAACATGCAGTTGATGATCGATTTGCTTTATCAGGCCAGCGAGGAGGTCCTGCACCTCGACATCGCCGCGCGGGCGCCCTCCGGTATGGAGTCGTTCGGCGCGGCGATGCCGATCCTGCCCAAGCTGTCTCAACCCGCTTCGCTGACCGTCGAAGAGCAACAGATCGTGGCTCAGGCTTCGGCCGAGATGGCCAAACTCAAGCCAGCAGGCGCGTCGATCGGCTGTTTTCCGCCGGGTATGCTGCTCGGCGCAACCTGGGATCCGCAGACCGTCTACGCCTGCGCCCAGGCGCTCGGGCGCGAGGTCAGCGCGCACCAGATCGACGTGCTGCTGGGAACGCCCAACGTCAACATCCACCGCGATCCCCTGAACGGGCGGCTCTTTGAAGGGTATTCGGAAGACCCCTGCCTGGCCGCCACGCTGGCCCCGGAATTCGTCAAAGGGATTCAGGATCAGGGCGTCGTCGCCAATGTCAAGCACTTTGCCGCCAACAACCAGGAGACGGAACGGCTGGGCATCAACGAGCACATTCCGCTGCGCGCGCTGCACGAGATCTATTTCCCCGGCTTCAAGGCCTGCGTCCAGCAGGGCGGCGTCAGGACGGTGATGTCGGCCTACAACCAGATCAACGGCACGCCGTGCGCGATGAACCGCTGGCTGCTCGTCGACGTGCTGCGGGAGCGGTGGGGCTTTGACGGGATGGTGATGTCCGATTGGGGTGCGGCCTACGATCAGGTCGAGGCGGCGGCGGCCGGCAACGACCTGGTGATGCCCGGCCCGCGCAACACACGGTGCCTCGTCGATGCCGTGAAGGCGGGCACGCTGAGCGAGGATGCCCTCGACCGCTGCGTCGAGAATTATTTGGCCGTGCTGCTCGACATGCCGGTCGTCCGGGGCCGCCGTTACACCGCCATCGACGGCGACCTTTCGCGGCGGGCCGCCTACCGGGCTGCCGCCGAGGGGATCGTGCTGCTGAAAAACGAAGGAGGCACACTCCCGCTCGTCAAAACTGACAAGGTCTGCTTCTATGGGCCAAAGAGCAAGCGGCTGATCGAGTCCGGCGGCGGCAGCGCGCAGGTGTGGACCGAGTTAAGCTCCAACCCCTACGACTGCACCGTCGACAAGATCGGCGCGGAACGGGTTTCCTTTGAAGTGATTGACCAGGATACCCGCACGGTGATCGTCACCGTCGGGGCGATGGGGCAGGAGGGTGCCGACCGGCCCGATATGGAGATCGAAGCGGCCGACAGGGCAACGCTGGAAAAGGCTATCGCCGACGCCAAGTCCGTCCAGGCCCGGGTCGTCGTCATCCTGAACGTCGCCGGCCCGGTGCGTATGGTCGATTGGATCGACGACGTCGATGCCGTGCTGTGCGTCTTTTTCCCCGGTATGGAGGGGGGACGGGCAGCAACGGACATCCTGTTCGGCGACTTGAATCCGTCCGGCAAGCTGCCGCTGACCTTCCCCAAATATTATCGCGACAGCCCGACGTGCGGCAATTTTCCCGGCGAGTTTGGCGAGGTCTGGTACGGCGAGGGGATTTACGTCGGCTATCGCTATTACGATCTGAAAGGGATCGAACCGCTGTACCCGTTCGGCTACGGGCTTTCCTTCACCACCTTTGCCCTGTCCGACCTGCGCGTTCCGCCGGTGGTCAAGTTGGACGAGGGTGAGACGGTCACTGTCCGGGTCAAGGTCAAGAACACCGGGCCGCTGGCCGGCAAGGAGGTGGTTCAGCTCTATCTCGCCGATGAGGCGTCGACGCTGCACAAGCCGCCGAAAGAGTTGAAAACGTTCAAGAAAATCTACCTGGAATCGAGCGAAGAACAAGAGATTGCCTTCGAACTGGGCAAGGACGACCTGGCCAGTTTCGATGTGACCCTGGATCGCTGGGTGACGGAGCCGGGATACTACCAACTCCTGGTCGGCACGTCATCCAGGGCAATCGCGCTGAGCGGGCGGTTCAAAGCGCTGTGCGAGAATCCCTACGGGTACGGGCCGGATACGGCCCTCGGCAAGCTGGTGAGCGATCCCCGCGCCGTGGATGTGGTCAGAACACATATCGGCCTTGAGCCGTTGGCTGCATTGGGCGCTGGCCTCATCGTTGCCGCCAGGATGAAATTCGCACAGGCCTGGGATCAGTATTTTGTGCCTGTGTTGGCTGATCGCACGGCAGAAGAGCGAAGCGCAATTTGGGCGACGATCGTGTCGGACTTGAAGCAGATCGACCTCACCGAGTTGGCCGCGCCGGTCGAGAACCCGCTGCACAGCTTTAACGAGACGACTCTGCCCGATTAGGAAACGATCGAATAAAGAGACGGACATTCGTCAGATTTCAGAAAGCAGAGGATATAGAAATGAACAAAGGTTTGATTGGCGTACAGATGATGATGTTCCGCGACAAAGTCCGGGAAATGGGCGCCGATGCGGTCCTGCAAAAGCTGGCCGAGATCGGGTATCACTGCATCGAGATCTCGCAGATCCCGATGACGCCGGAGAACGTGGCCGACATCAAAAGGGCCTGCGACGAATACGAGATCGAGGTGGCGGCCTGCTCTGCCGCACTGGAACCGATGGGCCTTGGTCGTGGGGACTCCCTGGCGACCGATTTCGACAAAATCGTCGCCGACTGCAAGGCGCTGGACTGCCATCTGCTGCGCATCGGGATGCTGCCATTTGCGTATATGGGCAGCCGCGAGAAGGCACTGGCCTTTGTCGCCCGCGCCGAAGAGATGGCCGCCCGGCTGGCCGAACACGACATCGAGTTGTATTATCACAACCATCACGTCGAGTTTGAGAAATACGACGGCAAGTACCTGATGGACATCATCAAGGACAGCACCCGACGCCTCGGCTTTGAGCTGGACGTCCACTGGATTCAGCGCGGCGGCGAAAACCCGGTGACATACATCCAGCAGTTTGCGGGGCGGATCAAGCTGATCCATCTCAAAGATTACCGGATCAAGTTCGACACGTCCGTGCTGGACGGTGAAATGAGCATGGAAAAGTTCTTTGCGGCGTTCCTGGGCGCGGTGCAGTTTGCCGAAGTCGGTGAAGGCAATCTGCCGATGAAAGCGATCATCGACACCGGGCTGGCTTGCGGCAGCGAGTATTTCCTGATCGAGCAGGATGATCAGTACGGACGCGATCCATTTGACTGTCTGGTGACCAGCCGCGACAATCTGATCAAACTGGGGTATGGCGACTGGTTTACACGTGACTAGATCGGCATGACGGTGGCGGGATGTGCAAGGCATCCCGGTTGCCTATCGCTTCGGACACGCGCAGCGCGCGATGATACAGGCGCAGCGATTGCACCGCCGGCGCGATGTGCAGGCCGGGAGTGCCGTTCATGTCGCGCAGGTGCGGGCTAAAGCGTCCCCAACCAAACTGGTGGCTCTCGCCGCCGTCGTCCAGACGACCATCCACGACAAAAGCGATCACTTTGGGGCCACCATCCACGATGACTGCCACGTGATGTGATCGGTTGGCCCGGAGCAGGTCCGGCGTGCAGGCCCAGCGGTTTTCGGTGCGTCCGTCGTTCAGCACGATCGCGAGCGCGCCCTGCGCCGCCGTGTGCAGACAAAAGCCCTGCCCGGCGGCGGTGCGGTTGTCCAGCAAGACCTGCCCGGCGTCCAGGTTGTCCAGGCGCAGCCGCACCTCCACGGTGAAACCGGCACGCAGGTCCTGGCTGCCGCCGTCGGGGCGATCCGGGTCGCGGGCCAAAAAGACCGGGAGCGCTGGCAGCGGCACGTGCTGCGGCATGGCCTGACCGTCGCCGGGCAGCGACAGGAGCAATCCCTCGGTGGCGATGCGGGCAGGCGTCCCGTCGATCTGCCCCCACAGCCCTTCCAGCAGGGTCGGGTCGATCTCGTGGACGCGCGCGTGGTGTTTTTGCGTCTCGGTGATCCAATACCGCCCATCCTCCTCGATCAGATCGGGATAGCTGATGCGCACGAACGGATCGTCGTCATAGAGCACGATCTCAGGCTGCGACCAGCGCAGCGCCTTGCCGTCCGCCGTGTCCACCTCGACGCCGCCGCACAGCCAGGCCGGGTTGCGATCCTGGTAGGCGATCGTGCGGCGTTGGGGATGTCCGCCGACGAAATGCCCGCCGTGGCAGTGAAACCAGTACAGATAGCGCCCGTTGTGGCACTTCCAGACGAAATTGGCCGCGCGCGGGTGCTTGAGCGGCCGTCCATCGGCATCGCACACGTCCTGCGGCGGCGTCCAGGTGTGCCCGTCATCGCGGCTGTACGCGCATGCCGGATAGCCGTCGACCGTGCGGTAGACGCAGTACAATGTGCCGTCGCTGAGCGCGACACAGCTTTGCTCCTCCGCAATCGGCCCGCCGCGCGCCGCGCGCAAGCCGACCTCGCCGTCGGGCAGTGTCTCCCAGACCGAACGCGATCCATCGCGTTCGGTCAGCAGATCGTCACTGCGCAGCAGCACGCCCTCCGAGCGGGTGAAAAAGCCCTCGCCAAACCCGCCCACCTTGTGCAGCGGGACATAGGCCGCGCCGCGATGGACAAAGGGCTTGCCCACGTTCCAAAAGAACTTGAGCGCGCCGCCGTAGGCGTTCTGGCGGTCGATCTCAAAGTCGCGCAGCGGAATGTCATAGCGCCGCGCCGACCAGGTGCGCCCGCCATCGTCGCTGAACCGGAACACGAAATGCCCCAGCGAGTCCACGCGGCGGCACACGCCATCGGGCATCCACGCGCCCGGCTCGGCGATGACCTGGCGAACGTTGTCGGTGTTGTGGTTGTACAGGCAGTACACCCGTCCCGCGCAGGGAGAATCCGGCGGCGCTTTGAGCAGCACGGCATACGAGGCCTCCGGCCCATCGGCCGGCTCGACATCCACCGGTGCCGACCAGGTTTGGCCGTGATCGGTGCTGCGCAGCGATACGACGTGCTGCCCGGCCTGGCCTTCCAGCCCCGTACCGGTCGTGACCACGCACAGCCACGCGCCGTCGTCGGTTTTGACCACGTAGGGCTGATCGCTGTAGGTTGCGCTGGGGATGACATCGCCGGTTCTGATGTTGCGTCGATCGTCCATATTCAGCTTCCTTCCTCTGCCGGCAGCCCCACACGCGCGCAGATCGCCCGGTAGGCCCAATCGTCCCATGCTTCCTGCACACCGATGCCGGGCAGGTCGCCATAGTTCTTGCAGATCAACCCACCCTCGAACACATCAACCAGCTCTCGTGCACCCGCCTCGATCCGCGCCCGGTCGCCGGTGGGCAGAATCTGCTGGATGTCGACCGGGCTCCACAACGCGGCCTTGCGCTCGCGCAGCAGGGCGGCCAGGCGGGGCATATCGTAAAGCGCCGGCTGGTCGAATTGAAAGACATCCACGCCGGCGTCGAGCAGGTCCGGCACGATCTCCCAGTTCTGGCCGCACGAGTGCATCAGCACCTTCATCCCGTACTCGTGCGCGATGCCCATCAGCCGGGTGTACAGCGCCTTGAAATACGCGCGGAACATCTTGGGGCTGAACAACAGCCCGGTCTGGGTGCCCATATCCTCGCCGATCATGATCCCGTCGGCGCCGGCCTGCCCGGCGAGGTGGATTTTCTGCTCGTACACCGCGCCTACGATGCTGTGCAGGCGGTGCAGTTCGTCGGGATAGAGGGCCATATCGCAGAAATAGACCTGCATCTTGCGCAGGTAGCGCGCATTGTCGAAGATCCAGCCGCCGATGTGAGCCAGTTTGAACCGCTCGGTGGGCTGGCTGAACAGGGCATTCATTCGCGCCGCGCAGTCGGGATGGGTATAGTCGGGCACGGGCAGGTCGTCCAGCTGCGCCCAATCTTCGACCGCCGGCCTGCATATCTCGCCTTTGACCGACCCGTCGCGCATGCGCACCCACAGGTTGCCCCATTCGTCGTCGTAATACTCGACCGGCCCTTCAACCCAGCGTTTCTGCCGGTAGCCGTGTGGATCGAGGCCGCAGCCCAGCATATCGTTGATCCGCCCGCGGTCAAAGGTCATCCCGCAGCGCGGCGGGTCGCGGTGTTCGATGTTGGCCAAAATGATTTCGCGTGGATTCATCCGTTGTGCCTTTCTATCGATCGGAATTCATCCGTCCTACACCCGTTCGATCACCAGCACCCAATCCTGGAACAGCGGCATCACCCGCCAGCCGCTGCGACCGACCGGCAGCGCCCAGTCGCCA
>CAYRXM010000061.1:0-26233 GCA_964428175.1 uncultured Anaerolineae bacterium | reverse complement strand
TATTATATCATAAAGTTAAATCGCTGTCAACCTTTTTTCAGGGGAGTCATCAATACATTGATTTTTATGTGCTCGTTTGAAAAATCTGCGCCAAATGACGATTAACACAATGCTAGCAATTAGCACTACACAAGTCACAACGATTGAAACGACATCTAGGAGACCGCTGAAAAACCCAGCCTCACGCAAAGGCGCTAAGCCGCAAAGCACTGCAAAATATTTAAGAATTTCTTTCTTTTGTGCTATTCTTGGCGTTCTTGGCGGCTTTGCGCGAGAATTGCCACTTTTTCAGCACGCTCCTAGGATTTTGCCTAACACGATTATTCTCCTGCCGTTTGGGAAATGGGGCAACCGTTGCTTTGGGATGCCAATCAATTTATCGCCACGACGTCTTGTGTTCCCAGCCTACCGTCTCACGCAATTTACGATTCGACAGCAGCGAGGCGTGCCCCGGCAAATCCTTCACCAACGGCAGCAGTTCCGGCTTGAAGCGGGCGATCAACTCGCGCGACGGCGTAAGCGACGACGTGTCGTCGGCGTTGCAGAAAAACGCGCCAAACGGTTCGATCTGGTTCGCCTTTTCCATCAACAGCCGGTGCGCCGAGGCGACGTCTTCGCTGCCCACCCAGGCCCACAGCCAGGGGTTCCAACCCGACGCCTCGGCGGCGTTTTGGGCCATTTGGGCGCGACGATCGGCATTGCAGATGCCCGCCGCGCGCACGGCATAACAGCGCATCCCGTAGGCGCTGGCATAGGATTGCAGCAGCAGCTCACCGGCCAGCTTGCTGTACGAATACGAATCCTCCACCGCCGACGGGTGCGCCTCATCGACCGGGAAATACCGGAACGGAAAGGGCTTGTCGCTGATCCGGTAGCCGTGGCCGAGGGCGCAGTTGCTACCGGTCATCACGAAAATGCCGATGTCGTGGGCCAGCGCGGCCTGGAGCAGGTCATAGACGCCCATCACGTTCGACTGCATCGTCGTGTCAAAGGGCAGGCCCCGTTCTTTCGCCTGCGCGCGCTCCGCCGGGTGATCGGTGGGCCAGGGCTGCGCCGCCAGGTGCTGGACGGCATCGAACCCGCCCTCGGTCGCCGCCAAGCAGTCCTCAAAATCCCGAATGTCGCCCGGCGTCCAGCGCAAATGCTGCATCCACATCGTCGGCGGGCGGCGGCCAAACAACTCGACTTCGTGCCCGTGCGCTTCCAGATCGCGCACCACAAACGGTCCCAACCTTCCGCTGTATCCTGTGACCAAGACTTTCATCCTGCATTCTCCTTTTTGTTTTTCCTCGTTCCCATGCTCCCGCGCGGGAACGCCATTCACCACGAGCCAAGATGTTGGGTTTCGTACCTCAACCCAACCTACTTTTGTTTTTTCCTGGCTTTGAGCAGTGCCCCAAGCCCCTTGAAGAACCTGCCATTGATCAGCAGCAGCAGCGCATCGAGCGTCGCGCGCGACATCGCCCCGCCACTCATCATCAGCAGCAGGCGCAAGGGCGCTTCGCGAGCCATCGCCCGCATCAACAGCGCCGTCGGGCTGTCCTCCTGCCCCTTGATCATCACCTGCATTTGTTTTTCCATCTGCGCGGCCAGCAACCGCCCCACCAGAGTGCCGCGCATATCATTCATCGGCGTGTTGAGCGTGTACGGCTCGCCCTTGACTCGTTCATTGACCGGCGCGGCACGGCCCAACAGCGCCTCGAACCCGGCCTTGCTGATCGCCCGTTCCGACAGAACATAGTATTCGGCCAATTTTTCACGGCTAACCGCCGGAGCTGATGGCTGCGTCGATTCGACCTCTACTGCCGCCGAAAGGCGAATATCGCACGATGAAGCGCCGACCAGAATCTCAAACGTCCCCGACTCGACGTGCCAGGCATGGAGGTCGGTGCTGAAAAAGGCAAACGCGCGCCGCTCCAGCTCAAACGTCACCGTCCTGGCCTCGCCCGGTTCGAGCGCGATCTTGGCAAAACCCTTGAGTTCCTTGTCAGGCCGAAAGGCGGTCGATTCGAGGTCGCGCACGTACAACTGCACCACCTCCTGACCGGCCACCGCGCCGCTGTTTTTGACCTTGACCGACACCCCCAGCGTGTCATTCTCGGTTATCTTGTCCCGGTCCAGGCGCAAATCGCTGTATTCAAATGTGGTATAGCTGAGGCCGTGACCAAACGGATAAAGAACATCCTTTTTCGCCGTATCGTAATATCGATAGCCGACGTAAATGCTTTCCCGGTATTCGACCGTGTTCGGCCCGCCGGGGAAATAATGGTACGACGGGTTGTCCTGCAATCGCAGCGGAAACGTCTCGGCCAGCTTGCCGCTGGGGTTGACCCGGCCGTACAAAATATCGGCGATCGCCCCGGCTCCGGCCTGGCCGCCCAGGTAGCCTTCCAGGATGGCCCGCGCCCGGCCGGCCCACGGCATCTCGACCGGCGAACCGTTGCTCAATACAACAACGACGTTGGGCTGCACCCGGACAACTGCCTCGATCAGCGCATCGTGGCCGGCGGGCAGCCGCATGTGCGTGCGATCCAGCCCCTCGACCTCGTACAGGTCGGTCAGCCCGGCGCAGATCACCGCCACCTGAGCCGACTGGGCGGCCCGAACCGCTTCCTGGATCAACGTCTCATCGACCTGATCGCCTTTGGCCGGATAGCCGGGCGCATAGCTGACGCAGTCTGGCCCAACCAGCTTGACTACCTCGTCGAAAACGTTGTCTAACCGGCTGGGGTTTATCAGCGAGCTGCCCGCGCCCTGGTAGCGCGGCGTCCTGGCAAACCGGCCCAACAAGGCGACTCGGGTTGTTGGCCCAAGGGGCAACAACCCATCATCGTTCTTGAGCAGCACCGCGCCTTCGCCGGCGGCGCGACGCGCCAGCGCGTGATGGGCCTCAGCGTCGTAGTGATACGCTTCCGACAGCGTCTTTTGGGCCTTGAAAATCAAGTCCAGCACCTTTTCGACGGCACGGTCGAGCATCGCCTCGTCCAGTTTCTCCTCGCGCACCGCCCGGACGATCATCTCGTCGTTGCCATTCGGGGCGCCGGGCATTTCCAGTTCCGTCCCGGCGACCAGCGCCTCGACGCGCTGGTTCATCGCCCCCCAGTCGGTGACGACCAGCCCGCTGTGCCCCCATTCTTTCTTGAGCACCTCGGTCATCAAAAAGGGGTGCTCGCAGGCATAGGTGTCGTTAAGCCGGTTATAGGCGCACATCACCGTCCACGGCTGCGCACCCTTGACGGCGATCTCGTAGCCGGCCAGGTAAATCTCGCGCAGTGCGCGCTGGTCGACCACGGCGTCGATGGTCATGCGCCGGTATTCCTGGTTGTTAACCGCGTAATGCTTGAGCGAGGTGCCGATGCCCTGGCTTTGCACGCCGTTGATGTGGCTCTTGGCGATTTCGCCGCCCAGGTAGGGATCCTCGGAAAAATACTCGAAATTGCGCCCGCACAGCGGCGAGCGTTTGATGTTCGCGCCGGGGCCAAGAATCACGCCCACCTTTTCCTGGCGGCACTCCTCGCCCAGTGCAGCGCCCACCTGGTAGATCAAATCCCGGTTCCAGGTCGCCGCCAATGCCGAAGCTGTGGGGAAACAGGTCGCCGGCACGCTTTCGTTGAGGCCGACATGATCGCTGCTGCCGGCCTGCTTGCGCAGCCCGTGCGGGCCGTCGGTGACCATAATCGAAGGGATGCCCAGCCGTTCGATCCCTTTCAAGTGCCAGAAATCCAGGCCCGAACACAACGAAGCCTTTTCTTCCAACGTCATCTGCTCGATCAGTTTCTTTGCGTCCATTATTTTTGCCCCTCCTGCTTGAATGTTTGATGTGTCAGCCTGGTTGTGAACCACCCCACAAAGCTATTCGTATTGTAGCCGAGAAAAAGTGTTTTGTCGAATACTTGGCCGGAATTGACAAAACCTCATTTCACTTGTATAATCCGCTCGAAAAATGAGTAAATGCTCATAAAATGAACATTTATTTCAAAAAAGGGGCTGCCATGCTCACCGATCCACCCGCTAAACAAACGGCCCGCCGCCAGCGGCGGATCATGCGCCGGAAAAAGGAAATCCTCGCCGCCGCCGCACGCATCTTTGCCGAAAAAGGCTATGCCAACGCCACCACCCGTGAGATCGCCGAGGCCGCCGATCTGGCCGAGGGGACGCTGTATAACTATTATGGCGGCAAGCGCGAGATTTTGCTGGCCATCCTCGATGAAACCCTGGCCGTCGTCGATGCCATGTTTGAGCGAGCCGGGCCGCTGGAGACACGCCAGGATGCCGTCGCCCTGGTCGAGCAGGGCTATGCGCTGCTGCTCGACGCGCTGCCCTTTGTGCGCACGCTGGTCACGGTGGGCTGGCTCGATGACGTGGTCTTGCAGCGCTTTCTCAAGGATGGACTGAACCGCTTGAGCGACAGGGTACAGCGCTTTATCAAGCGGCGCATCGACGCGGGTCAGTTTCGCTCCATCGATCCGGCGCTGGCGACGCAGATGGTGCTGGGGATGTTCGTCGCTCCCATCGCGCCGGTGCTGCGCGGCGTCCAGGCCCCGCCGTCGGCGCAAGAATGCCACGCATTGGCCGTCGAGGTCATCGCCCTGTTCACCGACGGCATGCGTGTGCGCCAGGATGAGGCAGTGCAATGATCCGGCGTATCTGGGCGGTGATGTTCAAAGAATTCATCCAGACCCTGCGCGACCGGCGAACGCTGACCATCCAACTGGGCCTGCCCATCCTCCAGTTGCTCATTTTCGGCTATGCGATCAACACCAATATCAGGCACATCCCCACCGCGGTCGCCGATCAAAGCCTGGACAACGCCAGCCGCGCCTACATCGAGTCGATGGTTACATCGGGCTTTTTTGCGCCGGTCGCCTACCTGCCCGACGAGGCCGAGGTCATCCGCGCCATCGACGAGGGGCGGGCGCAAGCGGGCATCGTCATCCCGCCGGGGTTTGAGGCTGCCATAGAGCGCGGCAACGCGCAAACGCTGCTCCTGGTCGACGGCTCGGACGTGTTTGTCTCGCAAGCGGCCTACAACGCGATCACGGCCATCGCCCAGGCGCACACCAGCCGGATCATGCTCAGCCGCGTCGAGCGCAGCGGCAAATTGGCCGGCAAAACATTGAGCGCGCTGGATATGCGCGTGCGCATCCTCTACAACCCCAACCTGGACGATCTGTGGTTTTTGATCCCGGCCATGGCGGCAACCATCTTGCAGACACAGACGATCACCCTCACCGCAGCGGCCGTGGTGCGCGAGCGCGAAGCGGGCACCATCGAGCAGCTGCTGGTCACGCCCATCCGCCCCGGCGAGTTGATGCTGGGCAAGGTCGCGCCCAACATGCTCATCTCGATCGTCAACATGCTGACCATTCTCGCCGTCGGGCGCTTTTGGTTTGCGGTGCCTTTTCAGGGCGATTTCTGGCTTTTTTCCTGGCTGTCGTTCATGTATGTCTTTTCGGGGTTGGGGCTGGGACTGCTCGTTTCGACCATCTCGAAAAATCAGAAACAATCGCAGCAGACGGCAATGTTGATCATGCTGGTCGGCCTGGTGCTGGGTGGATTCATGTTTCCGCGCTACTTGCAGCCGCTGCCTATCCGCATCATTGGCAATCTCTTCCCACTGACTTATTTCATCCCCATCGCGCGCGGGATCATGACCAAAGGTGTGGGCATCGACTATCTGTGGGAACAGGTCGCCGCGCTGGCGATCTATGTGGTGGTGATCATGGTCGTTGCCGTACGCGCCTTCAGGCAGGAATTGGACTGAACCATGCCTTCGTCGTGGATGATGCCCCTGCGCCGCACCTGGGCCATGATGCGCAAAGAAACGATCCAGCGCTTTCGCGACTTGCGCACGCTGGCGCTGATCCTGGGCATGCCGCTGATCCAGCTCTTTCTCTTTGCCTACGCCGTCCACCTGAACGCCGACCACCTGCCCACCGCCGTCGCCGATTTGAGCCTGGACGCGCAAAGCCGGGCGTTGATCGATGCGCTGGTCGTTTCAAACTATTTTGACGTTCAATCATACGAGCAGAGCGAGGCCGATGTGATCCGCGCCATTGACGAGGGCCGCGCGCGCGCCGGGCTGATCATTCCACCTGATTTTGCCGCCCGCGTCGAGCGCGGCGACGCCCAGGCCCTGCTCATCCTCGATGGCTCGGACTCGTTTTCGGTGCAGGCCGGGTACAGCGCGGCGCTGGCCATCGCCCAGGCCCGCTCGCTCGAACTGGTCGCCCAACAGGTCAACCGCATGGGCGGGCGGTTGGAGACGTCGCCGATCCGCGCCTCGACGCGGGTGCTTTATAACCCCAACATGAACGACCTGGTCTTTACCATGCCGGGGCTGATCGCCATGCTGCTGCAAGTGCTGGCGGTCAACATCACCGCCCACTCGGTGGTTCACGAATACGAATCGGGCACAATCGAGCAAATCCTGGTCACGCCCATCCGCCCCATCGAGCTGGTGATCGGCAAGCTGGTTCCCAACGTGATGCTGGTGGTGTTCGACCAGGTGATGATCACGCTGGTCGGTGTGTTCTGGTTTGGCGTGCCCTTTCGCGGCAACGCCTGGCTGCTGGCCTGGCTGTCGCTGATCTTTATCGCCTCCGGGCTGGGGCTGGGACTGCTCATCTCGACCTTGGCCAAGACGCAAAAGGAGGCCCAGCAGCTCACTTCGCTGCTGATGATGCTCAGCCAACTGCTGACCGGTTTTATCTACCCGCGCGGCCCCATGCCGCCGGCAATCCGTTGGATCGGCAACCTGATCCCGCTGACCTACTTTATTCGCATCGCGCGCGGGATCGTCACCAAAGGCATCGGCCTGACCTTTTTGTGGACTGATGTGCTGGCATTGTCCTTTTACACCGCCCTGGTACTGTTCCTGGCAGCGATCACATTCAAAAAAAGATTGGACTGAAAGTTACAAATCGCAAATTGCAACTATAGATCAATGACTCCCCTGAAAAAAGGGACGCAGATGAACACGGGCTAACGCACACTGATAAAAACATAAAAATCAGCGTCAATCAGTGAAAATCAGTGTCCCATTTTTCCAGTCGTTTTTAGTTTTTTCAGTGGACTCATCAATACCATAAAAACGACTTTGACTGGACATTGCGGAACAAAAACGCGCGACACGCCGCCATATCCGCTCACATCCTTTTACCTGAACCATGGTACATTTGCCATTTGCTATTTGCCATTGACTATGACCGACATAACCATTGAAACTCGAAACTTGAACAAAACTTTCAAAACGCCGACCGGTACGGTCAATGCCGTCGCTGGGATCACGCTCCAGGTGCGGCGTGGCGAAACCTATGGCCTGATCGGCCCGGATGGCGCGGGCAAAACCACCACCACGCGCGTCATCCTCGGTCTGCTCAAGCGCAGCGGCGGCCAAAGCAGCATTCTCGGCTTTGACTCGATGCATGACACGTTCAAAATCCGCGAAAGGGTCGGCTATATTGCCCAAACCTTTGCCCTGCCGCCCGATATGACCGTGATGGAAAATATGCAATTTTTCGCCAACGTGCAGGGTGTCAGCAAACGCGATCAAAAACGACGCATCCCGGAACTGCTCGAATTTGCCGGACTGAGCCAATTTACCAAACGGCTTGCCGGCCGTCTTTCCGGCGGGATGAAAAAGAAACTGGCCCTGGCCTGCAGCCTGGTTCACGAACCGCAAGTGGTGATGCTCGATGAACCCACCTTGGGCGTCGATCCGGTCAGCCGCCGCGAATTCTGGAACTTGCTCGGCAACCTGCGCGCCGAAAAGGGCCTCACCATTTTCGTGTGTACGCCATACATGGACGAAGCAGAACGCTGCAACTGGGTCGGCTTGATGTATCAAGGCCAGCTCGTCGCCCACGACTCGCCAGAGACGATCAAGCGGATGGTGCCGGGACAACTGATCGAGTTCACGCCCTCTCATTTCGTGCCTGCGCGCGATCACGTCGGCACACTCGACGGCGTACTGGAAGTGCAGACCTACGGCCTGATGCTGCACGTCTTTGTCGATGACACCGAACGACGACGCCCCGAAATCGAACGTGCGCTGGCCGCACAAGGCATCACCTGTCAGGGCATGCGAGAAATCAAAGTGCGGATGGAAGAGGCGTTTATTTCGCTGATTAGCAAACAGAGAAGCAGAACAAGACGTAATGCGTAATTGCGTAATGCGTATCACGGAAAAAAATGAGCGACTATCAATATCCAATTCAGGTTCAAGACCTGACCAAAACCTTTGGTCATTTCGTCGCCGTCGATCACGTCAGCTTTGATGTCAATCGCGGCGAAGTGTACGGCTGGCTGGGGCCAAATGGCGCGGGCAAAACCACCACGATCCGCATGCTGCTGGGGCTGATCAAACCCAGCAGCGGCCGGGCGCACGTCCTCGGCTACAACCCGGCCAAAGAGGCCAAAGCGATGCAGGCGCGGGTCGGCTATATGTCGCAGTTGTTCACCCTTTACAAAGACCTGACCGCCAGCGAAAACATCCGCTTTTACGGCCAGGCCTACGGGTTGGGCCGTCGAGAACTGCGCGAGCGACATGACGAGATCATTGAAATGGCTGGCCTCAAGGGCCGCGAGCGCGAGCTGACCGCCAACCTGTCCGGCGGCTGGAAACAGCGACTGGCCCTCGGCTGCGCCATCGTCCACCGGCCGCAGGTGGTCTTTCTCGACGAACCCACCGCCGGCGTCGACCCGATCAGCCGCCGCGAGTTTTGGGGGCTGATCTATGCGATGGCCAAAAAAGGCGTCACCGTGCTTGTGACCACCCATTATATGGACGAGGCCGAACTCTGCCAGCGCGTCGGCTTTTTGAGCGAAGGCAAGCTGATCGCCCTCGACACGCCCGACCAGCTCAAGCAAACCCAAATGCGCGGCCACGTTCTCGAAATCGACTGCGCCCAGAGCGAGCGCGCCCTGCGCGCCCTGCGCGAGGCCAAACGGCAGGGCCGCATCCCCTTTGACGAGATCGCCCTCTATGGCGCGCAGATTCACGCCGTCGTCCCCGACGCCCGGACGTTCCGCGAACCGGTGGCGGCGCTGCTGAGCGGAGAAGGCATCCCGGTCAACCACATCGAGTGGATCGCCCCCACCCTGGAAGATGTGTTCATTTCATCGGTGAAAGCGAGAGATGAGTAAAATGCACGAACGAAATCCCGAATTTACTCCCTTGATTGCTCAAGGTGTCCGCCTGCTGCACGACGGACAGCCTGGCGCTGCGGGCGACTGCTTTGCCCGGACCGTGCGCAGCGATCCGACCAATGCCACCGCCTGGTACTGGCTGAGCCGCACCGTCGACGGCCAACGGCGGCAGGACTGTCTGGCCCGCATGCGGCTGCTGGATGAAAAAAGGTCGGACACGAAACGTGAAACACCACACGCCACACATCACGCGTCACGTTTGACGTTTGACGTTTTCCGCCGCCCCATCACTATGGCGGCGATCGTGCTGATCGCTGCCCTTTGCGTGACGATCCCTCTGCTCACTGCCCCCGCCCGGGCACAGACCAACGCAGAAAAAACCAGGCTCGAAGCCTCCGGTCTCATGCGTGCCGAGCAGGTGCTCGTCGCCAGCGAATACGGCGGGCTGATCCAAGACATTCCGGTTCAACAAGGGAACGTCGTGCAGGCTGGAGACGTGCTCGTCCAACTGGACACCGGCACCATCGACGCACAGATCGCGGTGGCCCAGGCCGCCGTCGATCTGGCCGAGGCCGCGCTGGCCCAGGCCCGCGCCGGTGCACGACCGGGGCAGATCGCCATCGCCGAAGCTCAGTTGGCCCAGGCCGAGGCCGGACGGCTCGCCGCCGCGCAGGCCGTCACCGACACGCTGCTGCTCGCGCGCAACCCGCAGCAACTGCGCCTGCAAATCGCCGTCGCCGAGACGCAAATCGCCAGCCTGGAGCACCGGTTGGCCCAGGCGTTGGCCTACAAAGACGCCGCCCAGGTCGGCAAGGAAGGCTTTGAACAGGCCATGGAGATGTTGGCCGAGTTGGGCGGCCCCGGCGTCAGGCGGTTCCGCGTCTTGATTGGCGAAGGTTCGTGGCAAGAGATCGTCGACCGCCTTCCCCCCGAAATACGCGAACAACTGCCCGCCCCCCCCGCCGACGGCGTCTATGTTTTTGGCGACACCGAGATCGAGGTAGCGGGCGGGCTAATCCGCCTCTATCGCTGGGTCACGGTCGATGTGAACGTGCCCTTTGAGGCTCACCTGGCCCCCAACCTGTGGTGGCAGGCCTGGGTGGGCGTCAATGCGGCGGCAGCGCAAAAAGAAGGCGCACAAGCCGCGCTCGAACAACTTGTCGCCCAACTGGACAACCCGCAGACGCTGCTGGCCCAGGCCGATCAGGCCGCTGCCGCGCTGGCCCAGGCCAACGCGCAAGTGCTGGCCGCCCAGGCCCAGGTAAGCGGATTGAAAGCCGGAGCCAGCCGGGAACAGATCGCCGCGCTGGAGGCCCAGGTCGCCCAGGCACGCGCCGCACTCACCGCGCTGGAAACGCAGCGCGCGCAAATGACACTGACCGCCCCCGTCGACGGCGTCGTCGTGGCCCTGTCTGCTCATGCCGGCGAGATCGCCGCCCAGGGTGCGACGCTGGTCACACTCGCCGACCTGCACCAGATGCGCCTGACCGTTTACCTGCCCGCCGCTCAAGTCGGGCTGATCAAATTGGGCGACGCGGCGCAGGTGTCGGTGGACAGTTTCAGCGGGCGGACGTTTACGGGCGTCGTCGCCCACATCGCCGACACGGCCCAGTTCACACCGCGCAACGTCGCCACCAAAGAAGAGCGGGCCAACCTGGTCTTTGGCGTCGAAATCCACCTCGACAATCCCGACAGCGCACTCAAACCCGGCATGCCCGCCGACGCCGTGCTGGGGCATTGACAGAGGCACTGATAAACACATAGAAATCAGTATAAATCAGCGAAAATAAGCGTCCTATTTTCCTTCAGAGGAGAATCTTTTCAATAACTGGGGGAAAGAAACCAGGTTTTTGCCAAAAACCTGGTTTCTCCCCAACCTGTTGAGAAGATACTCAGAGGACTCACCTATGAACAAGAAACGAACGCTACTCATATCGACCATCGTCGTCATCGCTGCCATCGTCGCCGTGGCTGCTGGCTGCCGGGCATTGGACGGCGACCAGTCCATCGCCTCGCTCGATCAGCTCGTCCAGAAAACGATCAGGCGGTTGGCCGGCGACGAGAACGCCCCCCTCACCGCATCGGGCACCATCCAGGCCAACCCCATTCGCGTCGCGGCCGAGTTGGGCGGACGGATCACCGAGATCGTGGTGCGCAAAGGCGACCCGATCCGCCAGGGCGACCTGCTGGTTCGCCTGGACGACACCCCCCTGCTCAACAAGCTGCTGGAAGTCGAGGCCGCCGTCGCCACCGCGCAGGCCAACCTGGGCGTGGTCAAGGCTGGGCCGCGCATCGAGGCCATCGCCGCCCAGGAAGCGCTGCTCGCCCTGGCCCAGGCGCAACGCGACGGCGCTCAAAGCGCGTGGGCCAACGCGCTGGACGTGCTGCGCAACCCGCAAGACCTCGACGCGCAGATCGTCGACGCGCAGACCCAGGTCAACCTCGCTGAGCAGGGCGTCATCCTGGCCGAGGCCGAACTGGCCCGGCAAAAACTCATCCGCGACCAGAAACGCGAGGGCAGCGCCGAACGTGAGGCTGCCGACTGGCAGGTGCTCGCCGCCGAGGAGAAAAAGGCCGCCGCCCAGGCCGACCTGCTGACCGCACAAACGCTGCTCGACCAGTTGCAGGCCATCCGCCGCTGGCCGCTGGGGCTGATCGTCCAGGCCAACCTGGCCCAAGGCCAGTATCGGGTCGCCGAAGCGGGCGTGGCCGTCGCCCAGGCCCAACTCGACGATCTGCTGGTCGGATCGACCGACGAGGAAATCGCCGTCGCCGAGCACATGGTGCGCCTGCAAGCGGCCCAGGTCGCGGCCATCCGCGTCCAGCAGAGCAAATTCACTCTGAACAGCCCCATCGACGGCGTGGTGCTCGACCAAATCTTGCAAGTCGGCGAACTCGCCGCCCCGGCAACAACCATCCTCACCATCGCCGATCTGAGCCAATTGACCCTGGTCGTGTACGTGCCGGTCAACCAGATCGGGCACATCCAGTTGGGTCAGGAGGCGCGCATCTCGGTCGACAGCTTTCCCGGTCGCGTCTTTGTCGGGTATGTCCTGCGCATCGGCGACCAGGCCGAATACACGCCGCGCAACATCGCCACCCAGGAGGAACGCCAGAATACCTTTTACGCCGTCGAAATCCGCCTGCCCAACGACGAAGGCCTGCTCAAACCAGGCATGCCCGCCGACGCGACTTTTCAGATGCCCTAACAGAGGGCGCGGATATGATTGGACAGAAACCCCAAACCGGCATATAATACCGCCCACCATGAAAAAACAACCTGTCATCTGTTCAAACTGCGGCCAAAACACGCCCGACCTGACCTTTTGCCCACACTGCGGCACCCGGCTCGACGCCAACGTCGACGCCAAATCGCTGCGCCGTGCCCGGCGCAAGGCGATCTTTCGGCGTTGGGCACTGCCCTTGCTGCTCCTGCTGGTCATTCTTTGTTTTGGCATCCTCGGTATGGCATTGAAGGGCTTCCGCGACGGCGCCGCCGAACAACTGGCCCGCAAGCAGCACCAGGCCGACGTCCACTTTAACCGGGGTATGGTCTGGCTCCAGGTCGGCCAATACGAGATGGCCGAAGCCGAACTGGAAGAAACACTGCGCCTGGTGGCCGATTACCCGGAAGCGAACGAATACCTGCACATGGCGCAGCAAAAACAAACCGTCACCCCCTCACCGACCGCGGCGGACCAACCCACGGCGACGATCGCGCCTAGCGCAACCCCCACCGCAACCGTCCAGGTGATCGTCATCCCGGCCGTAGAAGTGCTGTTCGAGGAGGCGCAGGCACACTATGAAAAGCAGGAATGGGAAAAAGCCATCTCGAAACTGGCCCAAATCCGCGAACTCGACAGCACCTTCAAGACCGAAACCGTGGTCGAAATGCTGTTTCAAAGCCATTACCAGTATGCGCAAGAACTCGATGCCGAAGACGCACTCGAGGACGCCATCTCGCACTATGACGCCGCACTGCAACTGCGCCCGCGCGTCCAGGAAATCGAAGACCAGCGCCGCTGGGCCGATCTATACCAGCGCGCCCTGGGCGTGTGGCAAGTCGATTGGGAGCGGGTGATCAAAAACCTGACCACGATTTATATCCAGAACACCGAGTATAAAGACATCGACAACCGGCTGTACATCGCCTGCATCTCGCAGGCCGAAGTGATGCAGGATCAACAACGCTGGTGCAATGCCGCCGAACTCTACGAGCAGGCCATCGACATCAACAACAGCGACAAGGAAATCAGCGAGCAAGAACAAGCTACACGCCGCATCGAGCAAATCATCGAACTGGAAAGCAAAACCCGCCAACTGTGCAACAGTTCACCGCCCCCGTCGACAGAAATGGTCAAAATGCCCAAGGATTGGCCTTTCTGGATCGATGTACCCCAAGGGACGATCATTGCTTCCTGCTATGACTATCGCACCAACACATCGACCATTTGCTTCCAGAACGCCCAGGCCGACAAGCTGCACACCTGGATCGAACAAGCCGACCAACCGGCATTGACCCTGGACGGGCAGCTGGTGGCCTACCGCTCCACCGATCCCGAACGTCCCGGCCTGTATGCGGCAAGCACCGTCTCCACCGGCATTACCCTCAGCGCCACCGCCGGGCTGACCGGCACCGGCGTATCGACGGCCACGTTATCGCTCTTTGCCAACGGCGCTATCACCATCACCACCGACGCCGGCGCGCAGTATCCCACCTGGTCGCCCGATGGCACGCAGGTCGCTTATACGGTACACGACGCCGACAATGAAGCATGGTACATCTATATCTACAACCTCACCACCCAGGCCGCGCCCAAATTGATCCGCCAGGGCCAATGGCCCAACTGGGGGCCAACCGGCCTGCTGGCAATGACCACCTGCCTGGGCGAAAATCAATGCGGTATCTATTCCTACGATCCAGCCAACGGCACGTTGATCCAACTGACCGCCTCATCTCAAGACAAAGCGCCCGTCTGGTCGGCCGACGGAAAATTAATCGTCTACATGTCCGACATTGGCAAGGTCAGTTTCAACCTCTATGCCGTAGACACCAACGGTTATGTCTGGCAGGTCACCCGCAACATCTCCACCGATGCAATGCCCATCTGGTCGCCGGACGGGGACTATGTCGCCTATGTGACCAACCACAAATACGACTGGACGGTCTATTTGACCCCGCCGCGCGGCAATTACGAAGACAAGCAACGCATCGCCGTTTTGGGCGCCGAAAGCGTCGACTGGATGCGCTTCCGCATCCAGTGGATCGAGCCGGTCTTGAGGCCGGCCTCTGCCCGTTGAACCCGGCCCGGCAACATACATCCCACGACCTGGCAGACTGTCCGTCAGGTCGTGTTTTTTACTGGTAAGAATCGCGCCCTCTCGCCATGCGAAAAATCATGGTATAATAAGAGAAACAAACTCTAGCCACGCTCCGTATAGAAAACGGTAATTTATCCACCATCGACAAGCCTGCACGTATACCACAATGGAGTTAAAAGATGTCTGAACTCTTGGATTCCATAAAACAGGGCGCAAGCCAGGTCATCTCGGGGATCGACCAAAAGGGCCAGCTCAAATCAGCCTTTGAGGGACTCAAGACACAATTGAGCGAGATGGAACGCAAACGTAAAATCAACCAATACGAAGGACAGCTCAAATCGCTGCAAAACGAGATGAAGCAGCTCACCGAAGCCCTCGGCCTGCAAACCCTCTCCCTGTATGACTCGGGCAAAATTGCTTACCCCGAACTGTCACGCCTCTGTGAACGGATCACCGAACTGCGCGCCGAACTCGAACAGAAAAAGGCCGAACTGACCGAGCTGAAAGCAACATCGACGCCGCGGCCCAAAATCACCGACTGCCCGCGCTGCCGGACCAAGGTTTCGGAGGCAGACGATTTTTGTCCCAAATGCGGCGAGCGGCTCAGCCCACCGGTTCAACCGGCCCAACCAACCGTCCAGCCGGCCCAGCCGGCCGCGAAACCGGCCGTAGTCACCCGCCTGCGCTGTCCCAAATGCAAGACCATCCTGCCCGGCGAAGCAGACTTTTGCCCCGGCTGCGGCGTCAAGCTGAAAAGGCCAGCCGCCAGGGCACAGACTAACACCAAATACTGCGCCTCTTGCGGCGCTGAAATGGGCGTCTCGGCGCGCTTTTGCCCGGTTTGCGGGCACACTGCGTCCTGAAAGCATCGACCTGTCTGTGTGGACCTTGTTATGTCGGTAAAAATAGGACAAATTCTCAAAGGACGATACCGCATCCAGTCCATCCTTGGCGAGGGCGGTATGGGCACCGTATACCTGGCCCAGGATACCTGGCTCGACCGGCCGCGGGCAGTCAAGGAACTTTATTCCGATCCACTGGCCGACGAAGCCAAGCTGATCGCCGCGCGCAGGCAGTTCGAGCGCGAAGCCAAGGCGTTGATGCAGCTGCGCCACAAGAACCTGCCTCACGTCAACGACTATTTCAGCATCGACGAAAATGACTACTTGGTGATGGACTACATCGAGGGTGAAAGCCTGGCCGACATTTTGAAGAGCAAAAAGCGGCCCACCGAAGCCCTCATGTACACCTGGCTGGAACAAATCCTCGACGCGCTGAGCTATTGCCACGGCCAAAACGTCATCCACCGTGACATCAAGCCGGCCAACATTGTGCTCACCCCGGAAGGGCGGGTGATGCTGGTCGACTTTGGACTGGTCAAGATCGTCGATCCGCACAACCCACACACCGCCACCATCGTCCACGGGCTGGGCACGCCCGAATACACCCCGCTGGAGCAATACGATCCCAGCCTGGGCCACACCGACGAGCGCAGCGATGTCTATGCCCTCGGCGCGACCATGTACCACCTGCTCACCGGACGCCCGCCGCAGCCCGTGTCGCAGCGCATCCTCAAGCCGGACACACAGCCAAATATGCGCGAGCTGAATCCCAAAATCTCGTCCTGGATGATCGCGTTCGTACACAAGGCCATGTCCATCCGCCCCCAAGATCGCTACCAAAACATCGGCGAGATGAAACGCGACCTCGAAGCGCGCGTGTTCAAGGTCAGGCAGCGGCCACGAACGACCACCCACCGCGCCGCCACACACCCGGCCGCGTCGAGCGCACAGCACCGTGCGCCTCAGCCGCAAACTGAACAAAGACAATATCGCGCCGGGCCATCGCGGGCCAAGCCGGCCGCCGGACAAGCGCCCCAACAACCACCGAAACAGCCGTCCCAGCCCAAACCACTCGCGCCGTTGACCCAGATGGCAATCCCGGTGGCGACCATCACTGCAACCGTTGCCGTCGTCGTCCTGCTCTCCGTCGCCTCATCCTCGTTCTGGGGCGCTATGCTCGTCTTTGGATCACTGATCCTCGGCGGGCTGGCCTACGGCAGGTTTATCGCCGGAAGGCACCGCCGCCCGCCGCGATTCTGAGCCTGACGGCACACCCGTTCTCAAAACACCCCGCTCAAGCGGGGTGTTTTTGTTTGCCCTTGCACCCAAAAAGCAGTACAATCAGCGCGCCATCGATCTGAAATGAGCGAGGTATGCATGAAAGCATTCAAACGTCCTTCCATTCCTTTACCAGACGACGAAGTGATTTTGCTGCACGGCGGCCTGCGACCGTTGGGCTGGGTCTGGATCGTGCCGTCCCTTCTGTTCGCCATCTATACGGTGTTGATGGCCGTTTTGTTGGTGGCGGCAAACGCGACGCAGACGTTGGAGGGAGACCGCTGGGCTTTTTTTGGCGACCTGGTGTGTCTTTTGCTGTGGCCCATCCCGCTTGCGCTGTGGCCGTGGCTGCTTTCCGGCACCTATTGGCTGACCACCCGGCGGGTGATCTGGAAGCCGCGCATCGGCAAAGCCGTCGGCTTGTCCTTAGCCGAGATCGACTTGGAACGTATCCGCGCTGGCGCTTTGACCCACTCGCTCCACCTGCGCGGAGCGCGGCCGCTCACGCTGCGCTTTATTCACCGGATCGAGCAGGTATGGGGCGGTATTTTACTGCTGCGCACGCCCGGCATAGCAGACGCCGTCGAGCGCGCCGCCCAAGAACCGGCCGAACCCGCCGCCCAAGAACCGGCCGAACCCACCGCCCAAGAACCGGCCGAACCCGCCGCCCTGGTATGGACGGCGACCTGGACGCAGGGCATTCACTATCAGTACGGGCAGGCGGTGCTGCGCCGTGATGACCTGGCCTTTATCCCCTGGTATCCGCAATTTAACGCTTGGGCCCAGCTTGCCAAACAAGCGACATACGCCATTTTATCCCTTGCCGCGCCGGTACGCCCCCGGCTGCCGCTGGAGCCGATCCTCATCCATCTGATCCACCTGCCCGAAACCGCGCTCGATCCCGTGATCGAAACCCTGGTGCAAAGCCACGATGGCACACGTTGGAAGCGACACGCGCTGCAGGTGGCGCGCAAGCAGGCCACCGCGCGCCGGTTCATACTGAACTTTTATGCCGCCGATGCGACCATCGGTGGGTACATCCAGCAAGACCAGGCCCCCCTGGCCGACCATCTCCTGTCGTTGTGGGACGGCTACCAGGACGGCGGGCCGGTTTGATTCAGAGGAGTCAATGATCTATCTGGACGATCTGCTGGCCGCGGGCGGGCATCTGCACGGCCCAACACACGCCCGCCAGTTCACCGATCTGGCCTTCGACTCGCGGCGGATCGAGCCGGGGCAGCTTTTCCTGGCCGTCAAGAGCGACACCGGCGACGGGCACGATTACATCCTCGACGCGGTCCACAAGGGCGCGGCCGGCGTGCTCTGCCAGCGCATCCCCCCGGATTTACCCCCCGGCATCACCTGCGTCGTCGCCCCCGACACACGCCAGGCGCTGCTGGATTGGGCGCGCGTCATCCTGGACAAATACGCCACCCCGGCCATCGCCGTCACCGGTTCCAGCGGCAAGACGGCCACCAAAGAGGCCATCGCCGTCGTGTTGAGCACACGCTTTACGGTGTTCAAGACCTATGGCAGCTACAGCGGCCCCTACGGCCTGCCGATCGCCCTGGGCCGCCTCGACGCCGGACACGATCTGGCCGTGCTCGAACTGGCCGCCGACGCACTGGGCGAAATCCGCACCCAGGCCGAACTGGTTCACCCGTGCGTCGGTGTAGTGACGGCGGTCAACCGCGCGCACATTGAGACGATGGGATCGCTGCAAGCCATCGCGCAGGAAAAAGCGGCCCTCGTCGCCGCGCTGCCCGCCGGCGGCCTGGCCGTGTTCAACCGCGACGACGCGCGCGTGTGGGCTATGCACACGCAGTCAGCGGCCCGGGTGATCGGTTTTGGCTTTGATCCGCGTGCCGATTACGTGGCTGGTCAGCCTGTCTATACGAAAAACGGCCTCGAATTTGAACTGCGCACGGAGAGCGCGACACGACAGGTTTCGCTCGGCCTGTTCGGACGGCAGCACATCTATGCCGCGTTGGCGGCGATTGCCGTCGGTGAGGCGCACGGTGTGCCGGTCGACGAGGCCATCCGGGCCTTGCAGGCGCTCGAACCGATGCCCGGCCGCCTGCGCGCGCTGGACGGGATCGACGGCGCGGCGCTGCTCGACGACACGTATGACGCCGGAGCCGATTGCACGCTGGCCGCGCTCGATGCGCTGCTCGACCATTTTCCCCAACACCGGCGCATCGTCGTGCTGGGCGGCCTGCGCCAATTGGGCCGCCGGGAAGCGTCGATCTATCGCGAGGTCGGGCAGCGCGCGGCTCAAGTCGCCGACCTGTTGGTGCTCAAGGGCGAAGCGGCGCCGGCGCTGCGTGCGGCCGCCCTCGAGGCGGGCATAGCCGAATCGCGCCTGTTCGTCACCTATACCAACGAAGAAGCAGTGCGCTACCTGCGCCCCCAGCTCGATGCACAAAGCGCCGTCTTGATCAAGGGCGCGCGGCAGGAACGTATGGAAGAAATCGCCCGCGCGCTGCTGGCCCGGCCGGAGTGCGCCCCCGCGCTGCTGGTGCGGCAGGAAGCGGCGTTTCGCTCGGTGCAGTTGTCGCTGCCCGAACGGCCCACCTGGCTTGAAGTCGATCTGGAAGCCGTCGCCGGCAACCTGAACCGGGTGCGCCGGATCGTCGGCCCGGACGTGGGTGTGATGGTGGTGCTCAAGGCCGACGGCTATGGGCACGGCGCGGCGCGCATCGCGCGCACGGCGATCAACAATGGGGCGGCGATGCTCGGCGTGGCCTGCTTGAGCGAAGGAGTGGCCTTGCGCCGGGCCGGCATCGACGCGCCGATTCTGGCCCTGGGCTACACGCCGGCCTGGCAGGCCCGCGAGGCGGTGCTCGACCAGATTGCCGTTGCCCTGTTCGACCTGGACACCGCGCGCGCGTTCAGCCGCGCCGCCGGCCAGGTGGGCCAAACCGCCCGCGCGCACATCAAGGTCGATACCGGGATGGGCCGCCTGGGGCTGCTGCCCGACGAGGTGCCGCCGTTCGTCCGGGCCGTGTCGGCGCTGCCCAACCTGATCGTCGAAGGGATATTTACTCATTTTTCCGTCGCCGACGAGCGAGACAAGCGCTACAGCCGCGCGCAGATCGCGCAGTTCGAGCGCGTGCTGGCACAGATTCGCGAGGCCGGCCTGCACATCGCGCTGATCCATGCCGCCAACTCGGCGGCGCTTTTGTCGCTGCCTGAAGCGCGGTTCAACCTGGTGCGCCTGGGCATCGCGTTGTACGGGCTGGCCCCCGGTCCCGACACCCCTCTGCCGGACGGGTTTCGCCCGGCGCTCAGTTTCAAGACGCGCATCGCCCAGGTCAAGACACTGCCGCCGGGCAGCTATGTCGGCTATGGCAACACCTATCGCACACAGGGCGAGGAGCACATCGCGGCGATCCCGGTGGGCTATGCCGACGGCTTTCGCCGCGGTCCGCATCATTGGGGTGAAGTGCTGGTGCGCGGGCAGCGCGCGCCCATCGTCGGGCGGGTGTGCATGGATCAGACCATGATCGACGTGACCCACATCGCCGGCGCGCGGCAGGGCGACGAAGTGGTGCTGATCGGCCGGCAGGGTGAAGAAACGATCACCGTTGAGCAGGTCGCACAACGATTGGGCACGATTAACTATGAAGTTGTATCGGAAATCCTGGCCCGCGTGCCCAGGGTTTCCTGACTTGTGCCCCGGTTGGACTTGCAGTATAATGTTTTCAAGCATCCCGGTACACGGCACAGGCGCCGTCTACAGACAGCCGAGAAAGGCAGAGCCATGAAAACCAAGCTGATCGTGACCTCGCTGCTCGTCGTCGTTTTGTTTTGCGGCAGTGCATCGCTGCTCGTTCCGGCAAACAGCCAGACCCCGCCCCCGGAAACAACCCGCCTCGTTTTCACCCCGGAGCAGGCCACCGAACTGGCCCAGGCCTGGACGGTGCGCAAGCAGGAGACCTTTCCCACCTGGCAGGGCGCGTCGGTTTCTGCGCCAGTGACCTATTATGACCTGGATGGCCGACCGGCGGTGTATGTCTTTGCGGTCCTCAACATAGATGAGGACGTGGCCGACGAGGACGTCGGGCACATCATCGTCAGTTGTCCGGTGGTTGACAGCCCGATCCTGGTCTTTGGCCGCGGCGTGGCCCCGCACCTGCGCTGCCCCACCTGCATCGACGAGCAGGCGTTGGCCGCGCAAAACCTCAAGCTGGCCGACAAAAACCCCGTTTACCTGGGCCCGCTGGATTTCTTTTACCACGTGCTGCCGCTGGTCGCAGACGCGCAAACCGGCAGCCAGTGGGCGCACAGCTACCGGCTGATCCCGATGGGCGACACCCAGCCAATCACGGTCAACCACGCGCCGTCGGCCGACAGCGAGGACGTGCCCAGCCCATCGGCGCCCGATTTGAGCGCGCCCGATGTGAGCGGCGCGGCCACCTCCAAACACATCTTTGGCGTGCCCGATTACAACCAGTTTATCGGCACCAGCTATGGCTACAGCTACCCATGTGCGTCGGGCTGCACGCCCACCGCGGCGACCAGCATGGTTCACTTTTGGGACCGCGCCGGCCATCCCGGGCTGGCTTATTCCAACTGGCGCGACACGACCCTTTACATGCGCACCTATATGAAGACCTTTTGTTACGGCAGTGCCGGCGCTACCTATACCAGCGACACCTCGCCGGGCATGATCCAGTACGCGCAGACGCGCGGTTACAATTTCCGGTCCAGCCAATACTGCTGGCCGGGCACCAACTGGATGGGCTGCATCGGCGACGCAAGCTGGAGCATCTATACCTCGCAGATCGATCAGTCGTATCCGGTCCTGGTTTCACTGGATACGCCTTCTTATGGCGGGCACAGCGTCGTCGGTGTGGGCTATGACAACGATGGCGGGCAGTTCTGGATCATTCACGACAACTGGCCCAGCACACCCGAAGACGTCTGGGTCAATTCGGCCTCGTCGAGTGACCGTTTCTACCATACCTATATTCCGCCGGTGCGCGACAGCACCCCACCATCGGCGGCCATGCACGCACCGCGCTATCACCTGAACGGCACGCCGATTCCGATCAGTTGGTCGGGGCGCGACAATGCCTCGGGCGTGGCCCGCTATGATGTGCAGTACCGCAAGGACAGCGCCGATTGGCAGACGCTGTACAGTTCGACCACCTACACGCACACCACCGTCGCCGGGCAGTTGGGCAGCACCTATGTCTTTCGCAGTCGCAGCTATGACCTGATGAGCAACGTCTCGCCCTGGGCCGAGGCGTCAACCACAGTGTACCAGTATCAGGTCACCGGCCGGGCAACCGGAAACCAGGGTCATGCCACGCTGAACACCCAGGTGACGGCCACGCCGGGTGCACTCAACGTGGCCGCGCCGGACATCGGCGGAAACTGGAGCCTCTATTTTTCTGCCGCACAGAGCGTCAGCCTGAACGCCAGCGCCGGCGGCTACGGTTCGACCGGGCCGATGAAGGGCATTTCGACTGGCAGCAACCCAAGCGGTATGCACCTGGTACTGCCGCCGGCCAACGATGTCATCACCAACGGCGGCTTTGAGAGCGGGTTGAGCGGCTGGCAGACCGGTGGAGCCATCGTGCCGACCATCGCCACCGGCAGCGGGCACACCGGCGATGCAGCCCTGGCGCTGGGCATGTCGAGCAGCGTCACCAGCACCGTGTGGCAGGTCACACAGACTTTTACCGCCGTCATCACCGACCAGCCAACACTGTCCTTTTTCTACATGGTCAACGGGGACACCTCGCCCGGGGACAAATTGTGGGTGCACGTGGAAGACCAGGATGGGACAATCGGCCTCTGGTCGTGGCCGCTCACCGTCACCACCTGGACGCACGGCTGGGTTTCGACCGAACCATTGGCCGGACAGCCGATCACCGTCAGCCTGGGCGTGGAAAACGCCAACCTGTCGACGACCGGCGGGGTACTGATCGACGAGATCAGCCTGGGCGACAGCAGTCCCAAGCTGAACAACATCTTTCTGCCCCTCGTATTCAAAACCTGGTAATGTTTACACCAAACAAGGAGAGTTGAGCATGAAATTCGATCCGACATGCCGTTACAACGAAAGCCACGAGTGGATTCGCGTCGAAGGCGACGAGGCGGTTATCGGTATCAGTGACTATGCGCAGGCCGAACTCAACGACATTGTCTACGTCGAACTGCCCGAGGTTGGCGAAGCGTTGGAAAAAGGCGAAGAGTTTGGCTCGGTCGAGTCGGTCAAGGCAGCGTCCGAACTGTACATGCCGGCCAGCGGTGAGGTGATCGCCGTCAACGAGGTGTTGGAAGACACGCCGGAAGTGATCAACCAGTCCCCATTCGGCAAAGGCTGGATAATCCGCGTCAAATTGGCCGCGCCGGACGAGATCGACGAACTGCTGGACGTCAAGGCGTACCAGGCACTCTGCGAAGCCGAATAGCCCCATTTGAATGAAACAAGAAACCAGGTTTTTGGCAAAAACCTGGTTTCTGATGTTTGAAACATTTGCTTGTTCAAAGGAGAACAACCCATGAGCTATGTCCCCCTGACCGAGGACGAGCGCACCGAGATGCTGGCCGAAATTGGCGTCTCGTCCATCGACGCGTTGTTTGGCGATGTGCCCCAGGCGCATCGTTACCCCCAGATCGACCTTCCGCCCCCTCAATCCGAACTCCAGGTGCTGCGCGAGCTGCGCGCGCTCGGCGAAAAAAACGCCGACCTGGATCACCTGGTCTCGTTTTTGGGCGCCGGCGCTTACCAGCACTATGTCCCCAGCGTGGTCAACCACATGCTGCTGCGCGGCGAATTTTATACTGCCTACACCCCCTACCAGCCAGAGATCAGTCAGGGTACGCTGCAAGCGATCTTTGAATACCAGAGCATGATCTGCGCGCTGACCGGCCTGCAAGTGGCCAATGCCTCACACTATGACGGCTCGACCGCGCTGGCCGAGGGTGTGCTGATGGCCTACAATGTGCTGCGCGGCAAACGACGCAAGATCATTCTTTCGCCGGGCATCCACCCGGAATACCGCCAGGTGGTACGCACGTACACGCAGGGGATGGACATCGAGATCGTTGGCGACGGCGACCCGGCCGCCGGGCTGGACACACTGGAGGCCCTGATCGACGAGGATACCTTTGGCGTGGCCGTGCAAAACCCCGATTTTTGGGGACGGCTGGCGCCGGTCGACACACTGCGCCGGCTGGCCCGGGCCGCACACGACCGGAACGCGCTGTTGATCGTCGCCGGCAACCCCATCGCCCTGGCCTTGATCCAGCCGCCGGGCGCGTACGACGCCGACATTGCCCTGGGCGAGGCGCAGCCGCTGGGCAACGCGCTCAACTTTGGCGGGCCATACCTGGGCTATTTCGCCTGCCGCCAAAAGGATGTACACAAAATGGCCGGGCGGCTGGTCGGCCAGACGACAGATGTGGATGGCAAGCGCGGCTTTGTGCTGACCCTGTCGGCGCGCGAGCAACACATCAAACGCGAGCGGGCCACGTCGAACATTTGCACCAACCAGGCCCTCTGCGCGCTGGCGGCCGCCCTATACCTGTCGAGCCTGGGCAAGAATGGCCTGCGCCGGGTGGCCGAACTGTGCTATCACAAGGCGCATTACCTGGCCGCCGAAATCGACCGGCTGGACGGCTACCAACTGATCACTCAGGGGCCGTTTTTCAACGAATTTGTGATCCGGTGCCCCAGGCCGGCGGATGAGATCAACTGCGCCCTGCTGCGACACAACATCGTCGGTGGGCTGGCCTTGAGCCGCTTTTACCCCGGCATGGACGAACAGATGCTCGTCTGCGCGACCGAGATTCACTCACGGCCCATGCTCGATGGCCTTGTCCAGGCTCTGAAAGAGGTGACGCAATGAATGCTCCCGAACCCTTGATCTTTGAACTGAGCAGCCCCGGCCGGCAGGGCTGCACGTTGCCCCCGCTCGACGTGCCGGCGGCCGAACTGCCCACCGATATGCTGCGCGACGATCTGGCCCTGCCCGAGGCCGCCGAGGTCGACGTGGTACGCCATTTTCTGCACCTGAGCCAGCTCAACTTTGCCGTCGATAAAGGGTTTTACCCGCTCGGTTCGTGTACGATGAAGTACAACCCCAAGATCAACGAGGATACGGCGCGGCTGCCCGGCTTTGCCCAGACCCATCCCTACCAGCCCCAAGAAACCGTGCAGGGCTGCCTGGAGCTGATGTACAAGCTGCAAGAGGCGCTCAAGGCGATCAGCGGCTTTGCCGCCGTCACCTTGCAGCCGGCCGCCGGCGCGCACGGCGAATTCGCCGGCGTGCTGGTCATGCGCGCCTTTCACCGCGCCAACGGCGACGCCCACCGCGACCTTATCCTGATCCCCGACTCGGCGCACGGCACCAACCCGGCGTCGACGGCCATGTGCGGCTATCGCGTCCAGGAGATCAAGTCGGACGCGCGCGGCAACGTCGATCTGGACGACCTGCGCGCCCACTGCAACGAGCAGGTGGCGGGCATGATGCTCACCAACCCCAACACGCTCGGCCTGTTTGAGGAAAACATCCTCCAGGTGTGCGACCTGATTCACGGCTGCGGCGGGTTGATGTACGGCGACGGAGCCAACCTGAACGCGATCATGGGTATCGTCAAACCGGCCACGTTGGGTTTCGACGTGATGCACTTTAACCTGCACAAGACGTTTTCCACCCCGCACGGCGGCGGCGGCCC
The DNA here is from genome assembly GCA_964428175.1 of uncultured Anaerolineae bacterium. Classification (GTDB taxonomy): domain Bacteria; phylum Chloroflexota; class Anaerolineae; order JAFGEY01; family JAFGEY01; genus CAYRXM01. Next base: position 947 of record CAYRXM010000061.1, on the reverse strand, counting down.
CGGCGCGGGGCCGGTCGGTGTCTCTCAGCAGTTGGCCGGCTTTTTGCCCGGCCCGCTCGTCGAACAAGAGGGTGACACCTTCAAGTGGATCGATCCGCCGCACTCGGTGGGACGCATGCGCGCCTTTTACGGCAATTTCGGGGTACTGGTGCGCGCCTATACCTACATCGCGTCACTGGGGGCAGAAGGGCTGCGCGAGGTCAGCGAGGTGGCGGTGCTCAACGCCAATTACCTGCGGGTCAAACTGCAAGCGTTGTGGCTGCTGGCAATAGATCGCATCTGCATGCACGAGTTTGTGCTGAGAGGGCCGCATACTGAGGTGCACACGCTCGACATCGCCAAGCGGTTGATCGATTACGGGCACGCCCACCCGCCGACGATTTATTTCCCGCTGATCGTGCCCGAGGCGATGATGATCGAGCCGACTGAAACGGAGAGCAAGCGCACGCTTGACCAGTTTGTGGCCGATATGCAGCGAATCGCCGAGGAAGCGCGGACCAACCCCGACCTGCTGCACGAGGCCCCACACCACACCCCGGTGCGCCGGCTCGATGAGGTGCAGGCCGCGCGCAAGCCGGTGCTGTGTTACAGGCAATAGCCAAGATAAAAAAACGCCGCTTGAGCGGCGTTTTTTATTCTCTATCCAGCACCTCGCGCACTTTGGACGTCAGCGAACGCAAAGAAAAGGGCTTTTGCAAAAAGGCAAACTCGGAGCGCTGCACGCCGTAATAGACGATCGTATCATCGACGTGACCGGACATATACAGCACCTTGATCTGGGGACGCAAAAAGAGGACTTGCTCGGCCAGTTCGCGGCCGCTGACCAGCGGCATCACCACGTCGGTCAGCAAAAGGTCGATGCACTCCGGATAGGCGCGGCACAGATCGAGCGCCTCCTGGCCGTTTAGATCGGAAGAGCACACGTCTGAACTCCAGTCACCGCTCAT
>CAYRXM010000060.1:0-26237 GCA_964428175.1 uncultured Anaerolineae bacterium | reverse complement strand
GATAATGAGCGGTGACTGGAGTTCAGACGTGTGCTCTTCCGATCTTGGCTGAGCAGCTTGACGTAGGGCGTCTCGCCGCAGCCGGCGCACGCGCCGGAGAACTCGAACAGCGGGCGCAAAAGCTGGCTGCCCTTGACTGTGCTGCGGTTGATTAATTCGGCCTTGGTCTCCGGGATGCCCAGGAAGAAGGCAAAATTCTCCCGTTCCTGCTCGCGCAGCGGGATTTGCGGAGCCATGTTGATCGCGTGCCGATCTTCGATCTTGTTGCCCTGGGCGTCCTTCATCCGTCCGGGGCAGGTGAACACGCACGCGCCGCAGCCGGTGCAGTCTTCCGGCGCGATTTGTACCGTCCATTTCATGCCCTGATATTGGCGCCCGCGCGCGTCGATTGACTTGAACGTCGCCGGCGCTTTTTCCAGCACGGCGGCGTCGTACAGCTTGACGCGGATGGCGGCATGCGGGCAGACCAGCGAGCACATGGCGCACTGGATGCAGGCATCAGGTTCCCAGACCGGGATTTCGGTGGCAATGTTGCGCTTTTCGTATTGTGTCGTCGCGGTGGGATAGGTGCCGTCGGCAGGCAGCTTGGAGGTAGGCAGCGTGGTGCCGCGTCCGGCAATGATCTCGCCGAGTACCTCGCGCACGAATTCGGGCGCATCTTCCGGCACCGGTGGGCGCATTTCGATCTTGCTGGTGGCCTGGGTCGGATACTTGACCTCGACCGCCTGTTCCGCGCCGACCTCGATGGCCTGATAGTTCATGTTGACGACTTTGTCGCCATAGCGGCCATAGCTCTTTTTGGCAAAGTCCTTCATCTGCGCGATTGCTTCCGCTTCGGGCAGGATGCCGGCCAGTTTAAAGAACCCGGCCTGCATGATCGTGTTGATGCGCACGCCCAGGCCAATCTCGGCGGCCAGCTTGTAGGCGTCGATCACGTAAAAACGGGCTTGCCTGTCGATGATTTGCTGCTGCACCTGGCGCGGCAGGTGATCCCACACCTGGTCGGCGGGGTAGGGGCTGTTCAGCAGGAACGTGCCGCCCTGAACCAGCGGCGAGAGCATGTCACGTTTTTCCAAAAAGCTGAAATTGTGGCAGGCAACAAACTCGGCCTGGTTGACCAGGTAGGTGCTGCGGATGGGCGTCTTGCCAAAGCGCAGGTGCGAGATGGTATAGGTGCCCGCTTTTTTCGAGTCGTATTCGAAATAGCCCTGCGCATAGTTGTCGGTGCTGTCGCCGATGATCTTGATCGAGTTCTTGTTGGCGCCCACCGTACCGTCCGAACCGAGGCCCCAGAACATGGCCCGGTGTGTGCCTTGCGGCTCGGCGTACCAGTTCGCCTCGAAGGGCAGGCTGGTGCCGGTCACGTCGTCCTCGATGCCGATCGTAAAGTGGTTCTTGGGCGCGTCGAGTTTGAGGTTATCGAGCACAGCCTTGCACATCCCGGCGTTAAACTCGGCCGAACCGAGGCCATAGCGCCCGCCGACGATGATTGGATAGTCGCCATCGAACTTGAATGTGCCGTCGGCCATTGCTTCGCCGATCGCCGTGCGCACGTCCAGGTACAGCGGTTCGCCCTGCGAGCCGGGTTCCTTGGTGCGATCCAGCACGGCGATGCGCTTGACCGTCTTGGGCAGGGCGGCGATAAACGCGGCAGTCGACCAGGGGCGGAACAGCCGCACCTTGACCACGCCGACCTTTTCACCTGCGGCGGTCAGTTTTTCGACTGTTTCCTGCATCGCTTCAGCGCCGGAACCCATCATCACCACCACGCGGTCGGCGTCGGGGGCGCCGGCGTAATCGAACAGGTTGTAGCGGCGGCCAACGACCCGGGCAAATCCATCCATCACCTGCTGGACGATGTCCGGCGCGGCGTCGTAATACTTGTTGACCGTCTCGCGGGCGGCAAAGAAAATGTCCGGGTTTTGCGAGGTGCCGCGCAGCACCGGCGCTTCGGGGCGCATTGCGCGCGCGCGGTGGGCCAGCACAGCCTCCTGATCGATCAGCGCGCGCATCTCGTCGTGGCCCAGCATTTCGACCTTTTGCACTTCGCTGGAGGTGCGAAAGCCGTCGAAAAAGTGGACGAACGGCACGCGGGTTTTGAGCGTCGCCGCGTGGGCGATCAGCGCCAGGTCGATCACCTCTTGCGGGTTGTTGGAGCAGAGCAGGCCATAGCCGGTGGCGCGCACGGCCATCACGTCCGAGTGGTCGCCAAAGATGGAAAGCGCCTGGCAGGCGATGGCCCGCGCCGATACGTGAAACACCGTCGGCAGCAGCTCGCCGGCGATCTTGTACATGTTGGGGATCATGAGCAGCAATCCCTGCGAGGCGGTAAAGGTGGTCGAAAGCGCGCCGGTCGCCAACGCGCCGTGGACCGCGCCGGCCGCACCGGCTTCGGACTGCATTTCTGTGACCTGGGGCACGGTGTCCCAAATGTTTTTGACGCCTTGCGCCGACAGTTCGTCGGCCAACTCGCCCATCGATGAGGAGGGGGTAATCGGGTAAATGGCAATGACCTCGCTCAACGCATGGACCACCGTCGCTGCGCCAGTGTTGGCGTCAATGGTTACGATTTCTCGCTTCATTATCTTCTCCTTTTAACTGAGGGTTTGAATATAACAATGTGAGGTTGAATATGCATAAAGGAAGGTTAGGTTATTTTGCGCTCAACCTAACCTCTTTTTATTGTGTGCGACCCATTCATGTGTAGACAGGCCAGATTGGCACCGCCGAGTGCGTATTTTACATCCTTTTGCACTCTGGCGCAAATTGCCTTGCTAACGGCTCGCGGCGCAATTTGTATTTGCCCGAGTTTGTGGCATAATAGCCCCATTCTTCGCCCGGCCCGTCCGGACGAACCAAACCAGATCATGATGGGAGGATTACGGTTCGATGCTTTTGGTCAAGACAAAACTCGCGATGAGTGAAATTCAAGGTCTAGGCGTTTTTGCCGACCAGTTTATTCCCGCCGGCGCCGTCGTTTGGGAGCTGCACCCGCAGTTCGATCTCCAGTTTCCGCTGGAGGCCTTGAACGAACTGCCTCAATTCGCCCGTGATCGGATCATGCACTTTGCCTATGTGGACAAGCGCACCGGCATGGGCATTCTCTGTGCCGACGATGCGCGCTTTATGAACCATTCCGACGATCCCAACACCCGGACGATTGTCGACGAAAACGGTCACGAGCACGACCTGGCCGTGCGCGACATTCATCCCGGTGAGGAGATCACCTGCGACTATCACGAATTCGACGACGACGTGGCGGCCAAGCTGGCTCAAGACCCCGCGCCGACCATTTTGTCATCGTAGGAGAGCGATATGAATCAGACCAGGCTCGTTCAGGCCGCCATGATCGGCTGCGGCGGGATGGCCCGCCATCACATCAACCAGATGTTGAACCAACGCGACACGACCGAGATCGCTGTTGTCTGCGAGCCATCGCCCGAGGCTTATGCGGCGGCCGCCGAGCTGTTCGAGATGGCCGGGGCCAAGCCGCCGCCCAACGAGCCGGACCTGGAGCGGCTGCTGGCCGAATATGGCCCCGAACTGGACGCTGCCTTTATTATCACCCCGCACGTCTATCACCACGACCAGACCCAGGCTTGCCTCGAAGCCGGGCTGGACGTATTGCTCGAAAAACCGATGGTGATGAACGCTCAGGAAGCGCTCAGCCTGATCGAAACACGCGACCGCACGGGCAAGCTGCTGGTGGTGGCCTTTCCCGGCAGCCTGTCGCCGCAGATTCGAACTGCCGTGCGCATGCTCCGCTCCGGCGAGTTGGGCAGGCTGCTCAACATCAGTGCGACGGTGTGGCAGGGTTGGGGGCCGGGCACGGCGGGCAAGTGGCGGCAAGACCCGGCTATCTCTGGCGGCGGGTTTTTGTTCGACACCGGCGCGCACATGCTCAACACGGTCACCGATCTGACCGGCGAGGCCTTTGTCGAGGTGGCCGCCTGGCTCGACAACTATGGCCGCCCGGTGGATACCCGCGCGGCGGTGATGGCCCAAACCGCATCGGGTGTGCTGGTCACCATGCACGGCTGCGGCGAGGCGATCCCCTCATGCGCCTCCGATGTGCGCGTGTTCACGTCTGACGCGATGCTGGTCACCGGCATTTGGGGCGAAAAACTCGATATGCAAAAACGCGGCGAACGCGCGTTTGTGCCGGTCGAGGTCCCGGCGTCGATGGGGGTGTGGGAGCAGTTTTTGGCCGTGCGCGAGGGGCGCATCGCCAACCCCTGCCCGCCAGAAGTCGGGCTGCGCATGGCTCGCCTGTGGGACGCGATCAAGGCCTCGGCGGTGCAGGGTGGTCAGCCGGTGCGCTGCGTCTAGTCTTCAAGATGCTTGTGAGATTTGCCCGGCTCGTCGATTTGACAGCCGGGTTTCTTTGCGCTATAATTGCACACGTGTGCAGCCCGTTCGCTCTCCTGGACGGTTTCAATCCCCAATCACAGCAGGTGTGCAGAGGCCAAGATGTCCGTCTCGATCAAAGACATTGCCCGCCGGGCCGGCGTTTCCCACTCGACCGTCTCGCGCGCGCTGACTGACAGCCCGTTGGTCAATGCCGAGACCAAGACGCGCATCTGCCAGTTGGCCCAGGAGATGGGCTACACACCCAGCGCCGTCGCTCGGGCCATGTCCACCCGGCGCACCGGCACCGTCGGACTCGTCGTCACCTCCATCGCCGACCCCTTTGTGGCCGAGGTGGTGCGCGGCGTCGAAGAAACGGCGCTCGACCACGGTTACAGCATTCTTCTCTGCAACTCGAATGACGACCCCGACCGCGAAATCACCGCCGTGCGCGCCCTGCGCGTCAAGTGGGTCGATGCGGTGATTGTGACCGCCTCGCGCGTGGGCAGCTTTTATACCCAACTGACCGAAATCCACGTCCCGGTGGTGTTGATCAACAACCAACAGCCCGGCGAGTACTCCTTTTCGGTGCGCACTGACGACTTGGCGGGCGGGCGGCTGGTCGGCGAGTATCTGCTCGGCCTGGGACACCGGCGCATCGCCTACATTTCCGGCCGCCCGGCGGCTACTTCGAGCCAACTGCGGTTGGCCGGCTGCCAGGGTGCACTGCGTGAGGCGGGCGTCGAGATTCCGGCGCAGTGGATCGCCGCCGGAGACGGCTCGTCCGAAGGGGCCATATTGGCGGTGCGGCAGTTGTTTGGCGGCGCACCGCCGGTTGAGCCTGTCGAAACCCGCGCTGCGCACCCGACCGCTGTTTTTTGCTGCAACGATCGCACCGCGATGGGGTCCCTGTGCGAGATCAAAGCACTGGGCCTGCGCATACCCCAAGACGTGTCGGTTGTCGGCTATGACGACATTGCCGCCGCGTCCTACCTCGACCCGCCGTTGACCACCGTGGCCCAGGCCAAGTACGAATTGGGGAGGCGGGCGTTCGAGATGGTCTTGGCCCTGATCCGGGGCGAGCAGGTGCAGGACGTGCTGCTCAAGCCAGAATTGGTTGTTCGTGCGTCGTGCGCAAAAACAGGTAGCATGGCTCACGGATAAACACAGATAAACGCCGATCAGGAACTTGAGCATGCTATGTTGTCGATCTGGTTGTAGATGACCTCGTTATTGTCGAACTAGCAGCCTGTCGGAGCAATGGAACAGAAACCGGATCAAGTAGGGTTATTGCTGAACGTTGGTCCCCAACCTACATTTAAACGCAAGGTCTTTGATAATGAGCGAAAAAGGTATCGTACACGGACAAGCCAGTAAAAGAAAAATCTGTGTGTATCCGTGTTTATCCGTGAGCGACTATCAATTTGAAACAGGAGGCTAAAAAATGAAAGGACTCGTTCTCTCCGCCGAGTGGGATCCCAAGCCCACCTATACCGTTTCCGAATGGGAGAAAAAGACCGGCAAGGTCATCACCGGCAATGCCGTGTGGCGCTACCCCAGGCTGGAAGTCAAACAAGTGCCGATGCCCCAGATCGCGCCCGATCAAGTATTGATCAAGATCAAGGCCTGCGGTGTGTGCGGCTCGGACATGCACTTTTACGAAACCGACGCGGACAAGTACATCCTCTACCCCGGCCTGACCAAATTCCCGTCCATCCTGGGCCACGAGTTTTCGGGGCAGGTGGTCGAGGTGGGCAGCGAAGTGCAGGATTTGGCCGTGGACGACATGGTCACTGCCGAAGAGATGATCTGGTGCGGGCACTGCCGCCCCTGCCGCGATGGCTTTCCCAACCACTGCACCAACCTGGAAGAGCTTGGCTTTACCATCGATGGTGCGTTCGCCGAGTACATTGCCGTCGGCGCGAAATACTGCTGGAAGCTCAACGATCTGATGGATGTCTGCGGCGGCGATGAAAGTGCCGTCTATGAAATGGGGGCCACCGTCGAGCCGTCGAGTGTGGCCTATAACTGTGTCTTTGAGCGCGCGGGCGGCTTTCGCCCCGGCGCGACGGTGGTCATTTACGGCATGGGGCCGATCGGCCTGACCGCCGCCGCCGAGTGCAAGGCTTCCGGCGCGGCCAAATTGATCGCTTTTGAGGTGTCGCCGACCCGCCGCGAGATCGCCAAAGCGATGGGGGCAGACCATGTCTATGACCCGTTGGCAGTGAACCCGGTCGAGGTGGTGATGGACCTCTCCCACGGGCGCGGCGCTGACTTGCAGGTTGAAGCGGCCGGTGCGCCGGACAAGACCATCCCGCTGATGGAGCAGTGCATCGCCATCAACGGCAAGATCGCTCAGGTGGGGCGCGCCGCCACCCGCGTGCCGATGTACCTGGAGATGCTGCAAGTGCGTCGCGGGCAGGTGTTCGGCTCGCAGGGGCACTCGGGGCACGGCATTTTCCCCAGCGTGATCAGCATGATGGCCGCCGGGCTGATCGACACGCGCAAGATGATCACCGCCCGCTATCCATTGGACAAAGCGGTTGATGCCATTGCCAAATCGACTGAGCGCAAAGACGCCAAGATTATGGTAAAAATCTAGTATACTGCGTACTGCATACTGTATCAGGCACGGCACGCAATACGCAGTATGCAGTACGAAATACCCAGTATGCAAAAGCGAGGGAATTTTATGTCCACTAGAATCAACGTTGGTTTGATTGGCGCGGGGCGGATTGGGCAGCTCCACGCCGAGCACCTGGCCCACCGCATCCCGGAGGCCAGCCTGGTCGCCGTCGCCGATGTGATGTTTGAGGCGGCGCAGGCGTGCGCCAGCCGATTGCGGATTCCGCTGGCGGTGCAGGATTACCACTCGCTTCTCAAGCGCGACGAGATCACGGCGGTGGTGATTTGCTCCAGCACCGACACGCACGCGCAGATCATCGAAGAAGCGGCCCGCGCGGGCAAGCACATTTTCTGCGAAAAGCCCATCGATCATGACCTCAAGCGCATCGACCGGGCGCTGCGGGCGGTGGAACAGGCCGGCGTCAAGCTGCAAATTGGCTTTAACCGCCGCTTTGATCCCAATTTCAAGCGCGTGCGCGAGCTAGTTGCTGCCGGCAAGGTGGGGCAGCCGCACATCCTGCGCATCACCAGCCGCGATCCCGCGCCGCCGCCGGTGAGCTATATCAAAGTGTCGGGCGGCCTGTTTTTGGATATGACCATCCACGATTTCGATATGGCCCGTTACCTGATCGGCGCCGAGGTGCAAGAGGTTTTCGCCGTCGGCGGGGTGATGGTCGATCCGGCGATTGGCGCGGCGGGCGACATTGACACGGCGGTGGTCACGCTGCGCTTTGCGAATGGCGTCCTGGGCACCATCGACAACAGCCGCCAGGCAGTGTACGGCTATGACCAGCGCGTCGAGGTGTTCGGCGCGGCGGGGATGGTCGATGCGCAAAATAACACGCCAAACCGCGCTGTTTTGAGCGATAAGGACGGCATTCACGGCGCGCTGCCGCTGCACTTTTTCATCGAGCGCTACACCGAATCTTATATCGCCGAGATGCAGGCCTTTATCGCGGCGGTGCAAAACGACACGCCGACGCCGGTCGGCGGAGCGGACGGGCGCGCGCCGGTGGTGATCGGGCTGGCCGCGCTCAAGTCGCTGCGCGAGCGCCGTCCGGTGCGCCTCGACGAGATCGGGTGAGCGGCGCATGGTGTACGAGATTTTTGGACAATTCGATCTGACCCTGGCCCTGCAAATCGTGATCAAGGTCTTGCTGGCGATGCTGCTCGGCGGGCTGGTGGGCTGGGAGCGCGAGCGCCACCAGATGCCGGCCGGCGTGCGCACGTTCATCCTCGTCTCGGTGGGTGCGTGCATCTTTACCTTTTTGTCCTATCACGCTTTTGGGCAAAAAGGCGATCCGGCGCGCGTGGCCGCGCAGATCGTCAGCGGGATCGGCTTTTTGGGCGCAGGCATGGTGATGCAGCACAAAGGCGCGGTGCACGGGCTGACCTCGGCCGCCGGTATGTGGGCCGTCGCAGCGGTGGGGATGGCGGTGGGCGCGGGCGACTATTTTTTGGCTACCTTTGGCGCAGTGGCGATTTTTCTCGTGCTGGGCATGCTGCGCCAGGTGTTCAAGGGCGGCGTCGTCACCACGACCAAGCGCACGCTGACCGTTTCGCTGCGCCAGGTGCGCGGCCAAATCGAAGTGATGGGCCGGCTGGTTTGCCAGGCGATCCGAGACAGTGTGCAGGCTGTCGTTCAAGACAACCACGAGCTGGCCATGTCGGTGATGGAAAACGCGGATCGGATCAACCAGTTGCGCTACCAGGTAGAAGAAGCGTGCCACGACATTTTGCGCACGCAGCGCCCGGAAAAAGTCCAACTGCGCACCGTGATGGCGGCCACGCACGTCGTCACCAACCTGGCGCGGATCGGCGACTATGCCAAAGAAATCGCCAAAATTCGCCTGCAGATGGATCACGAACCCCTGCTGACTCCGCCGGACAAAATTCAGCAAATGGTCGATCAGGTGTGCAGCATCCTCGAGCGCGTGTTGGCCGCCTTTGTCAAAGATGATGTCGAGGCCGCCACGGGGATCTCGCGCGAGATCGGGCCGTTGGATCGAGCCTACGAAGAGATCATTGAAACAGTGACCGACAAGATGGCCGGCAAGAAAGTGCGGCATCTGGAGCGCGGTACATACCTGCTCAGTTTGGCCTATCAGCTCAAGCGTGCCGGCGAACGGGCGCTCAATATCGCCGAACGGATCATTTTTGTGCGCACCGGCGCGCTGGCCGAACTGGATCGAGATCAATGAGGGCGGCCGGACCTGCCTTGTCGGCGCTCCAGTTTCTAAAGGTGATCTCGTTGCTGCTCTATTTCGCCGTCGCCTTGACGTTCTTGTTCGTCTCGATCCGCACCTGGGTGTTCGTTTATGACGAGGGGTTTGCTCTGCTGAACGGCGAGCGCGTTCGGCAGGGCGAGATGCCCTACCGCGATTTCTGGACCGTCTATCCGCCCGGCCAATCGTATGCGCTGGCCGCCGTGTTTGGCCTGTTTGGTCCGACCCTGGCGGCCGCGCGGGTCTATGATACGCTGGTACGGTTTGCGCTGGTGATTGGCGTGTACCTGATCGCCCGGCGGGTCGCCAACACGCCGATCGCCTTGCTCGCTGCTGCGCTGGTTGCGCTGTGGCTGGGCACGGTCATGTTTTACGCCTATGCGATTTTCCCGGCGCTGGCGCTGGCGCTGTTTGCCCTGCTCTGCCTGATCGAATATGCGGCGACGGGCCGGCTGCGTTGGCTGGCATTCTGCGGCGCGCTGACCGGCATAACCGCTGTGTTCCGGGCCGACATTGCCGTTTATCTGGGCGTTTCGGTCGCGCTGGCCTGGGCGGCGTCGATGATCAATTCGACGAGTTTACGCACGCTGGCGCTCCGCGCCGGGGGCGCGTTCCTGGGCTGTACGGCGGCGGTCGCCGCGCCTTTTTACCTGTACCTGTTTCTCGCCGGCGGGGCGGAACAGGTCTGGCAGGCGCTGGTGGTCTTTCCACTGACCACGTTCCGCCAGGTTCGCCACTTGCCCTATCCCAAATTTGCGCCGGATTTCGCACTGTTCTTTCAAAATCCGCGCCAATATGCGCATTGGGCGCAGTTCTACCTGCCGCCGCTGATCGCGGCCGTTTCCGTGTTGATCATCGGTGTGGCGCTGTTCAAAAATCGCTTTGCCGCCGATCACAAATTGACCGGCGGCATTGGGGCAACCGTCCTGGGCGGGCTGGTTTTTGCGCAGGCGCTCAGCCGCTATGACTGGATTCACGCCCTGCCGGCAGCGATTGGCGCCGTACTGACTCTGGGTTTCTTGATCGGGCGGCTGCCCTGGGCGACACTGACGCGGCGGCCGCCGGTGGCTGCTGCGGCCGTGGTCGCGCTGGGGGCGGTATTGTGGCCGTTCTGGAGCGCATACGTCTCACCCTCGATCGACAGTCTCAAGGACATCCTGCGTTATGCGTCGCCTTTCCGCTGCCATTCCGAGGTCGAGCGGGCCAGTTGCGTTGTCCTCAACTCCAACCAGGCGCAGGCGGTCGAGTACATCCGTGCTCAGACCGCGCCCGGTGAGCCGATCTTTGTTGGCAACCAGCGCCACGACCTCATTCTTGTCAACGACGTGGCCTTTTATTTCCTGGCCGGCCGCCCGTGTCCCACCGCCTATCACGAGCTGCATCCCGGCGTCGCCACCACGCTGCCCGTGCAGCAGGCCATCGCTCAAGACCTGGAACGGCAGGCGGTGCAATGGATCGTCCTGGTCGAGTGGCCGGCGCCGTCCGAGCCGAACGCCAGCGCCGTCAGCAGCGGCGTGCGCTATCTGGACGACTGGATTCGCGTCCACTACCGGCAGGTCACCGCCTGGGGCGAGTACACGGTTTGGAGCGCTCGCTAAGGAATGATGGATATACCATAAATAAACTAATTTAAGGAGATTAAAAATGTCAAGCGAACCCAAATTTTTAACCACCAACACCCCCTCTGTTTTCTTTGAAAACACCGCTGTGGGGCGACTGAAAAAGCAGCTGTGGGACGCCTCCGACGCCGAGATCGAGGCCGTGCTCGCCGAGTACGGCCTGGCCGAGGCGCAGCGCCCGTTTTCCTGCGAGTGGGCCAGGCCGGGGTCATACATCCAGACCACGGTGCGCCATGATTTGATCGCGCAGCGGCGCAAGAACGACATCGTGATCATTCCGGTCGGCTGCACTGAGCTGCACGGCGATCACACCGTCAGCGCGATGGATACCCTGTTCGTCAGCCAAATCGCCGAAGGCGTGCGTCGCTATTACGTCAACCATCGCGGCAACCCGCCCGCGCTGGCCGTGCCGCCGCTGATGTACGGCGCGCATCCCTATCACCACCTGGGCATGCCGGGCAACGTGATCATCCGCGATCAGATCGTCGTCGAGCAGATGGTCGATGTGATGCTGGGCCTGTGGAACGACGGCTGGCGCAAGCAGATCATCCTCAACAACCACGGCCAGTTGTGGGTACTCGAAGAAGCGCTGCACGAATTTTGCAAGCGCTACCAGCTTCCGGGCATCTACCGGGTGATCGACTGGCACCGCGCCGTGCGCGAGTTTTTCAATGCCAAAGGCGAAGGCGGCAAGTGGGACACCAACTTTGTTCACGCCGACGAGTCCGAGACCTCGCTGGGGCTGTACCTGTTCCCCGAGATGGTCAAGATGGAGTACGCCGTCGATACCGAGGGCATCTCGTACCTGCCCGACGGCCATCTCGACAAGTCGGTCGATCCCTTCCGCCGGCCCTGCAAGTGGTCGGAAGGTGAGGGCCACGCCGCCATCGAGCTGTTCGGCACGCCGGAGGGCGTGGTCGGCAAGGCGACGTTGAGCGATCCCGACAAGGCCCGGCGGCCGCTGGCGGCCATTTTGCGCTACCTGACCCTGCTGGTCGATGAAATCATCACTGCCTTTCCGTCTGGCGCCCTCCCGCCGACGGAAATGATCACCATGCGCAGCGCCAAGGATATGGAACCCTACCTGCGCGAGCCGTGGACCGAGGGCTGGAAGAGCGTGTACGGGCTGCCCAAGATTGGGCAATGAAAACCGCAATCGTTTTATCCACCCACCAGGCCAAATTTAACGCCGTGGCCTTTAAGGGCGATTTTGAAGCCAATGTGTCCAGGATCGCTGCGCTGGGCTACGACGGCGTCGAACTGGCGATCCGCGATCCGGCCTTGATCGATGCCGACGCCTTGCTGGCGGTCACGGCGCGGCACGGCTTGAGCGTGCCGGCGATCGGCACCGGGCAGGCCTGGGGTGAGGAAGGATTGTCTTTCACCGATCCCGATCCAGCGGTGCGCGAGGCGGCGATTGGGCGGATCATCGCTCACGTTCCCTTTGCTGCGCGAACCGGGGCCGTCATCATTTTGGGCCTGATCCGTGGCATCGTCAAGCCGGGCGTCGAACCGGCGCAGGCCTATGGGTGGATGGTCGAGTCGCTGCGGCGCTGTTCGGCGGCGGCCGCGCCGCACGGCGTGCGCCTGGCCCTGGAGCCGATCAATCGCTACGAGACGACGTTGATCAACTCGGTTGGCGAATGTCTGCGCCTGATCGACGAGGTTGGGGCGGGCAATTTCGGTGTGCTGGCTGACACCTTTCACATGAACATCGAGGATGTGTCGATTGAGGACAGTCTCAGGCAGGCGGGGGCGCGGCTCTTTCACGTCCATTTCGCCGACTCGAACCGCTGGTACCCCGGCGCGGGGCACATCGATTTTGCCGCCATCGTTCAGACTTTGAAAACGATGGATTATCAAGGCTATATCTCGATTGAGGCGATGCCGCTGCCCGATGCAGACACCTGCGCGCGAGAATCGGCTCAAACGCTCAAGCGGCTTTTGGCCTGATGGTTTGGGGTTTATAAACAAAAAAAGCGACGCCGTCGACGGCGTCGCTTTTTTCTGCATAATGAGTATGTTATCTGAATGCTGCCGGCGGTGCGTCAAAGAACAAATACCACCACTGGTGCCACAGTGGCTGCGGCGGCGCGCTGTCTACCGGCACGGGGAGTGACGCACCTGCTGTTACCACAGACGGAGCCTCGACGGTGACCAGGATGAAAGGCTGGTCGCCCGGGCGAGCCATGTGGCCTTGTTCGCGCGCCCACTTTTCGACATATTCCTCGCTTTGCACGTATTCGAGCCGTTTCTTGAGCTGGGCGTTTTTGGTCAACTCGATGCTGATTTCCGCCTTGAGCTGCTCTTCGGCCTGGGCAACATAAAATCCCGTTGATGCGCGCCGTCCATAATCGACGATGAGCAAGAGGATGACCGTCAGCATGACGATGCCGACGAACTGAGCGCCAGATATGATTGGCCGTGTTTGGGGGGGCGAAGCCATAGTCTCTCCAAAGAAACGCATCTCATATCGACATAATGTGAAACCTGTTTCTATCTTAATCGATTTTGAGTTGAATGTCAAGCCGGAGAATGTGGCAGGTGCCGCCCTTGTGCCTGGGAAAACGCCGGATTGCGACGGTGTTCGTAGAACGTACTCAATCCGCGTTTGCTACTTTTGGGGGGTGGGCGGCCTGGCCGCCCGCTCAGTGGCGCACCTGGCCCAGTGCGCCGGGGGGAGCTGGATTTCGTCGCGGGTCTTGCCTTGCGCAGCCTGGCGACCCGGCTTGCGCGCAAAGATCAGATCGTAATACACCTGCCACAGCCGGAACTCGATGCGCAGCAGTCCCAGCGATTTGAGCATATCGCGAAACCGATCTTTGGAAAACGCCTTGCCGGGCATCAGTTTGGCTTCCCAGTTGACGCGGTTTGTGACCAGCAAGGCCCCGCCCGGCCGCAAGACGCGGGTCAACTCGCAGAGCGTTTGCGTGGGGTCGGGCATAAATTCGAGTGCTTCCAGGCAGCATACGGCATCAAAGGTTTCGTCGTCAAAGGGCAGGTGCTGCGCGTCATGCCAGACCAGGGTGTAGCGCCCGGCGTGTTGGCCGAGTTTGCGGTCGGCCTGCTCGAGCATTTTGCGTGACAGGTCGAGGCCGATCACGTGTCCGTCGAACGTGGGGCGGCCGAGCAGCGCCAAAGGCAGTCGCCCGGTGCCGGTCGCCACGTCGAGGATCAGCGGGTGGCGGACCTCGCGCAGCTTGTTGAGCAGCGGCTCGACGATCATCCACACGTCGTGGTCGGGCCTGAACTGCTTGATCCGGTCATACTTGTTGGCCGCCAGGTCGTAGGTCCAGGCGACGACGCGCGCGCCCAGGTAGGCCCCCTCGGTGATGATCAAGGCCCAGTAGAACAGCGCGACCAGCAGTCCCAGCGCGATGATACCCAAAGCAATGTAAATCCACATTAAAAGAGGCCCGCTCCTAGAGCGTTGGTGTATCTATCAAATTCTGTTTGACGGAGTACTAGATTGCCAACGCGGCGATGACCATTGCTGCGCCCATAAAGGGTGCGGTGCGGCTCAGATAACCTGTGCGGGGCTGCGCCGTGTCGAGCTGCCAGCGCAGCAAGAGCTGGGGCACCAGCAGCAGGCCCAGCAGCATGGCGGCGGTCGTGTGCTCACTCCACGCCAGCGCGCCGGCGGCGAAAATCTGCCCGCCGAACAGCAGGCTCAGCGCCCACGGCTGCCGCCCGACGGTGCAGCGCGCGTCGTTCAGGTACAGGCCGCCCTGGTAGCTGAGCGCATAGGCGCAGGCCAGGGTCAGCGAAAAGTTGCTCAACGGCGCAAAGACGAGGTGCCCGGCCATCCAACTGGAAACGATCTGCACGATGGCTTGCAGGCTGGGCTGCCAGGGCTGCCGGCGCGTCGAAAACCATTCTAGCGACGACAGCGCCAGGGCCAGCAGCGAAAGGGTCAGCCAGGGCCGGCCGAGCAGCGCCGAAAGGGCCAGGGTGAGCGCGGGCAGAAAGGGCAGTGTCATCAGCGCGCTGCCCTGAGGGTGGGGCAGGCTTTCGCGCGCCCAACGGTGCAGACGGCTCCAGCCGCTGACGATCTTGCCCAGCGGCGACCAGGAGTTCAGATAGGGCAGGCCGGGCATTGTGCCGCGCGTGGGCAGCGGGTGGATGCGCGCCAACGCTGGCCAATCGATGTCGACCAAAAGCGCGCGCCAGGTGCTCCACAGCCCTTCGACGAGAAAAAGCACCAGCAGCAGCTTGAGCAGTTGTTCGGCCTGCCACTGCCAGCCGTTCGAGGCCAGCGCCCCACACAACGCCGCCAGCGCCGGTCCGACGGCGACGCGCGTTCGCGTAGGGGCCAGCAGCAGGGTGATCGTCCGGCCTACGACCGGGCGATGTTCGAGGCGGGCAGGCTCGTCAGATGTATCTTGCACGATTGACTCCAGGATGAATCTAGATGGGCGTATTATACCATAAACAAGGACTTGGAAAAACCGGCTTTCTTTGCTATAATGGCTTTGCTGAAAAAAGGTCAAGTGTTCGCCAAACTGCTTGACAAGGTGTTGATCTTGCGTTTATCAAGCACATTTAGCAAAGCTCAAAGATACTTGACGTTTTGAGCATCTTGACCTGTTTGTCGCAATCGCCCTTTTTTCAGGGGAATCTATAATGCGCTGGTAAATTTCTTATCGAAAGGAGAAAGAGAGGCATAATTGAAAGAGGAGAAGTCGCTTCTCTTCTTTCCCTTGTCCCTCTCCACATATCTGCATGGACATTCCGGTTGTCGAACAGACGTTGGGTCTGGTGTTCAACGACAAGCACTTGCTCCAACGTGCGCTTACGCATCGCTCCTATCTCAACGAGAATCGCGATTACCCCTATGGCGACAACGAACGGCTCGAATTTTTGGGCGATGCCGTCCTCGATTTTGTGGTTGGCGAATACCTGTACCATCGTTTTCCCGAACAGGATGAAGGCACCCTGACCAGCCTGCGCGCGGCGCTTGTGCGCACCGAAGCGCTGTCTGATTTTGCGACGCAAATTGGCCTGGGGCCGTTCATCTTGCTCGGCCACGGTGAAGAGGAAAGCGGTGGGCGCGACCGCCCGGCCGTGCTGTGCGGTGTGTTCGAGTCGCTGATCGGTGCGCTGTATCTTGACCTGGGTCTGTCACAGGTCAGCGATTTCATCATGCCCATTTTCGAGCCGGCGCTTGAACTGGTGCTGGAGAATGACCTGGACAAGGATGCCAAGAGCATGCTGCAAGAGATGAGCCAGGCCTACCTCGGCTATACGCCGCGCTATCACACCGTCGAGACTTTTGGCCCCGATCACGACAAGCAGTTTGTGCTCTCGGTAGCGATCAACGGCGTGACCTATGGCCGCGGCGTGGGGCGCAGCAAGCAGATCGCTGCACAGGCGGCGGCGCTGGCGGCCATCGAGAGCCTCAAGGCCATGCTCGATGCGCCGATCGTCCACGTGCCCGAGGGCGCCGATTTCGAGTGAGCGTGTAGGTGTTTGACCTGCCCCTGGTTTGATGGTAAAATCCCGTACAAGCTGGATTGGGCAATACGGGCTGTCAGTTCCCGCGCTTGCTCACCAATACCTGTCCCGACTGAACCGGAACTGAACAGAATTTGGCTGCCCGGACAGATCGTTGCCCAGAATGCAAGGATCTTGGAGGATAGGCACCAACGGCCGAGTCATCAGGATGACCCTGGTCGTTTTTCGTGAAAGGGTGTACATGAGAACTGGGTGGATTGATCGTGTGGCAGGCGTCGTGGTCGATGCCGAGTTTGCGTCCGGCGATCTGCCAAGCATCCACAACGCGCTTTATGTCCAGACTCAAGATGGCCAACAGATCGTGGTCGAGGTGCAGGAACACATCAGCCCGCGCGTGGTGCGCAGCATTGCCATGAGCAGCACATCGGGGCTGCAGCGCGGTTTGCCGGTGATCGATTCCGGTACGCCGATCCAGGTGCCAGTTGGCCCGCAAACGCTGGGCCGGATGTTCAATGTGCTCGGCCAGCCGATCGATGGACTGCCGCCGGTTCAAGACGTCACTCTCAACAACATTCACGTCGTTTCTCCCCCGATAGAAGACCAACGTGTGGTCAGCCGGCCCTTTGTCACCGGCATCAAGGCCATCGACTTGATGCTGCCCTACCCGCAGGGCGGCAAGATCGGTCTGCTGGGTGGCGCGGGTGTGGGCAAGACGATGCTGATCGTCGAGCTGATTCGCCATACCATTCAACAGCATTCCGGCATCGCCCTCTTTGCCGGCGTCGGCGAGCGCAGCCGCGAGGGCAACGACCTGTGGCTGGACATGAAGGCCAGCGGGGTGATCGACAACACGATCCTCGTTTTTGGCCAGATGAACGAACCCCCCGGCGCGCGCCTGCGCGTGCCGCTCACTGCATTGACCATGGCCGAGTATTTCCGCGATCACGAAAAACGCCCCGTTTTGTTGTTTATCGACAATATTTTCAGATATATCCAGGCCGGCTCCGAAGTGTCCGCTCTGCTGGGCCGGCTGCCCAGCGCGGTTGGCTACCAGCCGACGCTCGACAGTGAGATGGGCAAACTTCAGGAGCGCATCACCACCACCATCGGCGGCAGTGTGACCTCGATCCAGGCCATCTATGTGCCGGCCGATGACCTGACCGACCCGGCCGTCGTCGCCACATTTGCGCACCTGGACGCGACCACCGTCCTCTCGCGCAAGCTGGCCAGCCAGGGCTTTTATCCCGCCATCGATCCTATGGAATCCAACAGCACGCTGCTCACGCCGCGCGGCGTCGGTCGCGAGCACTATACGACGGCGACGGGCATCCGCGCGCTGCTGGCGCGTTATCGCGAGCTTCAGGACGTGATCGCCATTCTGGGCATCGAAGAGTTGAGCGAGCAAGACCGGCTGATCGTCAACCGGGCGCGCAAGGCGCAGCGTTTTTTGACCCAACCCTTCTTTTCGACCGGGCAGTTTACCGGCCTGACCGGGCGGCATGTGGCGTTGGAAGAGACGCTGCGCGGCTTTCGCGAGATATTGGACGGCAAGCACGACGATGTCCCAGAGCAGGCTTTTTACATGACCGGCACGATCGACGAGGTGGTCAAAAACGCCGAACGCCTCGCCGCCGAGGAGCGCTTTGGTGGTTGAGTCGCTGCGCCTGGTGGCCTGGACGCCGGGGGAGACCCTGCTCGACGTCGAACCGGCGGCCTGGGTA
Source organism: uncultured Anaerolineae bacterium (assembly GCA_964428175.1). GTDB lineage: Bacteria > Chloroflexota > Anaerolineae > JAFGEY01 > JAFGEY01 > CAYRXM01. The sequence goes on along the minus strand of CAYRXM010000060.1, from coordinate 8,246 downwards.
CACGTTGCATTGGCCAATGGCAAGAGCGTGACCATTTATCCGGGACACGCGCCCATGCTGGTCGAAACCGTCGACGAGCAGGTGCGTTATGAGCACGACGGTACGGTGCACCGCATCGATCTGCCGGCCGGGGCGTTGTCTGTGCGCGACAACGTGGTTACACTCTTTTTGGCCCAGCCGCTCGGCGCGATGGTCGCGTCGGAGGAGGAAGGGGGGGCCGCGCATGGGTTCGAGCGGCTGGCCCAAACGCTGCTGTCCGGCCTGCCGTCGTCTCGGAATTGATGGTGTCGTAATGGCTGTCGTGTGGTTCTTGGCCGGCGGCCTGGCTGAATGGGTGAATATGCTTGTTCGCCGCTGGACGGTGATGCAGTCGTCCAGGCTTAAACCGGGCGGGGCGGTTGCGCTGGTGTTGCTCGGTTTTCTGTTCAGGTTGGCCTGGATGGCGTTGGTCTTGGGGCTGGCCGTCGCCTGGAGTCCCGTCTATGGCATCGCTGCGTTTGTGGGCTTTTGGGTGTCGCGGTGGGTGTTGATCGGGCGGATCGTGAACAAGGCGGTATAAGGAGCCAAACGTGGGTTCGGTTTTTTCCAAAGTACAGTTCTATATTCCGTGGCTCAACATCCCGGTGCGCAATTCAGTCGTTGCGACATGGATCATGATGGCGGCGATTGTGTTGGGGGTGGTTGGCCTGCGCAAAAAGCTGCCGATCGTGCTGGAAATGCTGATCGATTTGACCCAAGAGATCGCCGGTAGTTTTATCCCCGGCTCGTCCTCGCCTTACATTCCATATCTTGGCTCTTTGCTTGTGTTTATCGCCGTGGCCAACTTTTTGGGCAACGTGCCGATGCTGTTTACGCCTACGCGCGACATCAATACACCGCTGGCCCTGGCCCTGGTTTCGCTGGCAATGTCGATCTGGTTTGGCCTCAAGGTCAAGGGAGTCAAGCTCTTTTGGCATCCGATGGTTATTTTCGACGTCATCGGCTATGTCAGCCGTACCATGTCACTGACGCTGCGTTTGTTCGGCAACATCATCGCCGGCGAGGTCATTGTTGCCGTCATCACCGATCTGGTGCCGGTCGGCGTGCCGCTGGTGATGGTTGCGCTCACTGCCATCGGCACGCTGATGCAGGCCTATGTGTTTACCGTCTTGAATGCGTCGTACATTGCCAACGCCGTCGGCGACTAGCGCCATCACTAAAATTGATATAAAACCTGGAGGTATCGACAATGTTTGAATTGGAATCAGGAACGTTGATCACCGTGATCACCATTCTCACTGCGGCCATAGCGATGGTGCTGGGCGCAATCACGCCGGCGGTGGTCGAAGGACTGGCCGTGCTCAAGGCGTTGGACGGGATGACGCGCCAGCCGGAAGCGGCCAATACGCTGCGCGGGACGCTGATCATCGCTATGGCCCTGCTCGAGTCGACGGCGATTTACGTGCTGCTGATCTGCCTGATCTTGCTTTTTGCCAACCCCTTGCTCGAGAGATTTTTTCCCGCAGGCTGATGGACCAGATCGACATGTCAGGCAAAAACGATCGGATGGATGTTCTGTTCGATCTAGGCGTTTTATTCGAGTAGGACAAACTTATGCTTGAACTGGATATTTGGACCGTCTTGTTGCAGATCGTCAACTTTGTCATTTTAGCCGTACTACTCTACTGGTTGCTATTCAAGCCGATGACTAGAATGATTAAAACCCGGCAAGAAGAAAAAGAGCGTCTGATACGCGAGCTGGAGCACGAGCGCCAGATACTGTCCGTGCAGCGCGCCAATCTCGACGAACGGCTGTCCAGGCTCGATGAGGAAACAGCCAATATTTTGGTGTTGGCCCAGGAACAGGTCGAGGCCGACCGCGCCGAATTGCTAAGCCAGGCGCGCGCCGAAGTTGAACAAATTCTCGCCGAGGCACACACTGATGCCTACCGCATTCGCAAACAGTCGGTGGACAGCTTTCACGACGATTTGATCGATGCGCTTCTCGACGTGAGCGGCATCGTCATCGGCAATGTGGTATCACCGCAGGTACACGACGCGCTGGTGCGCCAGTTGACCAACCACATCTGGGAACTGGGGCGCATCGAAATTCAGCGCGTGGAAGCGTTTCGCCAGTCGCTGGGCAGCCGCGAACCGACCGCCCACATTGTCACCGCCAAACCGCTGACGCAGGAGCATCAGGGCCTGTTGGCGCGCACCTTTACCGCGCTGGCCGACCGCCACGTCAACCTCGAAGTGCGCGTCGATCCCAAGCTCGTGTCCGGCGTGCGCGTGCGCATCGGCGATTTGATGGTAGACAGCTCGATTGCCGGCCAGTTGAACGAGCTGCGCGAACAGGCTGCGCAAAACCTGGAAGAAAGAATCGCCCATGAGTGATTCCACTTTGCGACCCGATGTGGCGTCTGTGCTGCAATCGCTGCGTCAACGCGCAAAGGACCTCTCTCCGGTACAGCTGCACCATGTAGACCTGATCAAACAGATCAGCGATCAGGCGGCCGAGATTCTGGGCACCGACGCTATTCGTCCCACCGTCAAACCCGTGCTCGACGCCCTGGTCGCCCAGGCCAGGCAGGTGCAGAACCGGGTGCGCTTTACCGACGTGGGCACCGTGCAGCGCATCGGCGACGGCGTCGCCAAACTCTCCGGGCTGCCCAATGCGCGCACCGACGAGCTGGTTCATTTCCCCACCGGCGTGGAAGGCATGATCCTCAACCTGGAGCGCTCGGCCATCGACGTGATCCTGCTCGGCCCGGACGAAGGCATCCAGGGCGGTGACCTGGTGACGGGCACCGGCCGGCGCTTGCAGGTTCCGGTGGGACGCGCGCTGCTGGGACGGGTGATCGACCCGCTCGGCACGCCGCTGGACGGTCGCGGTCAGGTCGAAGTAGTTGAGCGGGCGTTTTTGGAGCGCGACGCGCCGGGCATCATCGACCGGCAGCCGGTACACGAACCGCTGTCAACCGGCCTCAAGGTGATCGACGCATTGGTGCCCATCGGCCGCGGCCAGCGCGAGCTGATCGTCGGCGACCGGCAGACGGGCAAGACCGCCATCGCCGTGGATACGATCCTCAACCAAAAAGAAAGCGGTGTGCTGTGCATCTATGTGGCGATCGGCCAGAAAAAATCGACCACGCTGGGGGTGATCGAAGCCCTGCGCGAGCATGACGCGCTCGAATATACCGTCGTCGTCGTTTCCAGCCCTGACGACCCGCCCGCGCTGCGCTATCTGTCCCCCTATGCCGGCTGCACGATGGCCGAGTCGCTGATGCACGACGGCAACGACGTGCTCATTGTCTACGATGATCTTTCCAGGCACGCCGACGCCTATCGCGAGTTGAGCCTGCTCTTGCGCCGCCCGCCGGGCCGCGAGGCCTATCCCGGCGACATTTTCTACCTGCACGCACGCCTGCTGGAGCGGGCCTGCAAATTGAACGACGAACTGGGCGGCGGCTCGATCACCGCACTGCCCATCGTCGAAACCCAACGCGGCAACATCTCGGCCTATATTCCCACCAACCTGATCTCGATCACCGACGGGCAAATTGTGCTCGATACCGACATTTTCAACCGCAACCTGCGCCCGGCGGTCAACGTCGGCACGTCGGTGTCGCGCGTCGGCGGCGCGGCGCAGACCAAAGCCATGCGCGAGGTCGCCGGCAAGCTCAAACTCGATCTGGCCCAATACGAAGAAGTAGCCCGCTTTGCCCGTTTCGGCACCGAGGTCGACGAGGCCACACAGCGCCAGATTCAACGCGGCATGCGCCTGCAAGCCGCACTCAAGCAAGACGAGCACCAACCGCTGACCCTGGCCGATCAGGTCGTCATCCTCTCGGCGGCGGTCGGCGGCTACCTGGACGAGGTCGATCCGCAAGATGTCCCCGAATTCGAGCAGCAGCTTTTGTCGGTGTTTGCACAAGAGCATAGCGAAACCTGGCAGCGCATCAACCAGGCGGCCATGTTGAGCGCCGAAACGCGCGAGGTGCTTGCCCAGGCGCTGACCGAGTTTCGCGCTTCCTGGGCGCAAAGGAGCCGTGTGCAATGAAGATGGTGATGGCTATCGTCCACCGCGACGAGACCGCGCACGTGCTGGAGTCGCTGATCGCCGCTGGGCATACGGCCACGTTCAACGAAAGCCGGGGTGGCGTGCTGCGCCAGGCCAGCAGCACGCTGTTCATCGCCGTCCAGGCCGACCGGCTGCAAGAAGTCCTGGACATCATTCGCGAAAACTGCCGTTCCTCCGTCTCGACCGATTTGGCCCCGGACGATGGGCTGGAGTCGTCGACCACACGCACCTGGACCCAGGTTGGCGGCGCGGTGGTGATGGTCTGGAGCGTCGAGCAGTTCGACATTTATTAAGTGGCAGATCAAGAGCGTATCCAAACCCGGTTGCAGAATATCCGCGCCGTCGAACCGATTTTCGGTGCGATGCGCACGATCTCGCTTGGAAGCTGGCAGAGCGCGCTTAACCGCCAGGGGCGCATCCGCCAGTTCAGCGAGCGGTTGCTCGATCTGCTGCCGGCGGTGCTCCCGCACCTTGCCCGCCGGCGACGCCGCACCAAAAGCGCCGACGCCGGCCGGATCGCCGTCCTGGTCATCGGCAGCGAGCGCGGGCTGTGCGGCGCATTCAACATGAACCTGGCCGCCTATGTTCAGGCACAGTTGGTCCAATACCGCACCTCCGGCATCGAGATCGATCTGTACACGCTGGGACGGCGCATCCAGCGCATCCTGGAGCGCCGGGAAATCTCGATTGTCGAATCCCGCCCGCTGCCCACCTCCTCACTTCCAGGCCGCGACCTCGCCGCCGAACTGGTCGACCATTGGCTGGCCCGCTATGAAGCATACGAGATCGATGCGGTGGACGTGATCTATAATGCGTATCGAAATTCGACGCTGTACAGGCAAACCACGCTCGGCCTGATCCCGCCGCGGCTGCCAGCGGTCGACGTGGACACGCAGCCCTGGCCGCCGCCCTACATTGACACCGACGCCGTTGCCCTGTACACGCGCATCATCCAGTTGTGGATGGCCACCGAGATGTACCGCATCTTGCTCGATTCTGCGGCTTCCGAACATTCGTCACGCTTCCAGTTGATGGAGGGCGCGGCGCAAAACAGCCAGCGTTTGCTCAACGAACTGACGCTGGCCCTCCAGTTAGCCCGCCAGCAGGCGATCACTGCCGAGATGCAGGAATTGGCTGTCGGCGCTGGGCTGATGGGGGACAATCCTTCCTGATCCTGCAAATTCACAAAGGAGTGAATGATGTCCAAGCCCATTTTTTCATGGATCGAATCCCAAGACCCCATTCTCCAACGCACCCCCTTGTTCGACGAACACAAATGCCTGGGCGCAAAACTGATCCCCTTTGCCAGCTGGGAGATGCCGGTGTGGTACAGCAGCGTCGGCGACGAGCACCGCGCCGTGCGTGAGGCGGCTGGCCTGTTCGACGTGGCCCACATGGGCACGCTGGAGGTCGCCGGGCCGCGCGCCGGCGATTTTCTGGACCTGGTCGGCACCAACCGCGTCTCCGACATCAAGCCGGGCGGCTCGCGCTACTCGACGCTGCTCGACATCGACGGCCAAATCCTCGACGATATGTGGGTCTATCGCCCGGCCCAGGATCGATTCTTTGTCGTGGTGAACGCTTCCAACTGGGATAAAGACTGGGCCTGGTTGAATGCCGTCAATCAAGGCCAGGTGGTGATCGATCAAGAACGCCCGGAATGGGATTGGGGGGAGCCGGTTTCACTGCGCAATCTCAAAGACCCGGCCAGCGGCGCCGCTCAGCGCGTCGATCTGGCCCTGCAAGGCCCCCGCTCGCTCGACATTTTGCTGGCCTGCGCGGACAATGTCGATGTGCAGACGGCGCTCAAAGCGATGAAACGCACGCGGCTGATCGAAACCCGCCTGGCCGGGATGGAACTGCTCATCGCCCGCACCGGCTATACCGGCGAACCGCTGGGCTTTGAACTCTATGTGCATCCCGATCATGCCGTCGCGTTGTGGCGGCTGCTGCTCGAAAAAGGCGCGCCGTTCGGCGTCAAGCCGTGCGGCCTGGCCGCGCGCGACAGCACGCGCATCGAAGCCGGGCTGCCCCTCTACGGGCACGACCTGGCCGGGCCGCTGCGTATCTCCCCAACCGAAGCCGGGTTTGACCGCTATGTCAAGGACGACAAGCCCTTTTTCATCGGCCAATTGCCTTATCGAGCCTACCACCAGACCGTCGAGCGGCAGATAGTGCGCTTTCAGGTCGAAAAAGGTGCCCGTCCGTTGCGCGGCGGCGATCACGGCGAGCCGGTGGTCAGCACGCGCGGGCGAGTAATCGGCACGACGACGAGCTGCGCCCAGGTCGGCGAGGTTCAGGTCGGCCTGGCCCTGGTCGAAGCTCGATATACCGAGCCGGGCGCCGACCTGCTTATTTTCCCGGAGGCGAAACGCGCCGTGTGCAAGCTGCCGCACGAGTTCGCGTGGGGCGATACGGTCGCTCTGCCCGCGCGCGCCGTCGTTTTGCCTCGGTTCCCGCAGTAAAGAGGAGCAACATGTCCAATCGCGTTCTTGTTTTTCTGGGCAGCCCGCGCAAGCGGGCCAACAGCACCCTGCTCGCCGACCGGATCGCTGCCGGCGCACAGGCCGCCGGCGCACAGGTGGAAACGTTCGCCCTCCAGGGGATGGACATTCGGCCCTGCCGCGGCTGTGATGGCTGCCATCGACCCAACAACCGGGGCTGCGTCATCGACGACGATATGCAGGGCCTCTACCCCAAGCTTCGCCAGGCCGACGCGCTGGTGGTCGCCAGCCCGATCTATTGGTTCACCGTGTCGGCGCAGACCAAGCTGCTGATGGATCGCTGGTACGCGCTCGAAGGGCCGCAGGGCAGCGCGCTGCGCGGCAAGCGCATCGCCATTGCCCTCACCTATGGCGACAGCGATCTGTTCACCTCCGGCGCGATCAATGCGCTGCGCACCTTTCAGGACGCCTTTCGCTACGTCGGGGCCGAGATCGTCGGCGCGGTGTATGGCACGGCCTCAAAGGAAGGCGAGATCGCCGGCAACCAGGCGCTGCTGGAACGCGCCTACCGGCTGGGGCAGCAGCTTGTCACACCTCGGTAAAAACGATCAGGTGCTCAAAAATGTGCTATAATTAAACGTGTAGCGTCGTTTTGATTAGCGCCGGAGCGTTTTATAGGAGGATATCCATGACCAAGAAACTGCTGATCGGCATCGACCTGGGCGGCACCAGCCTGATGGCGGTGGTTACGACGCCCAAGGGCGAAATCCTGGGCCGCAAAAAGATCAAAACCAATGCCGAAGAAGGAGCCAATGCGGTGCTGGGGCGCATCGTCGACACGGTCAAGGCTGCGGCAGACGATGCCGGGGTCAAGCTGCGCGACGTGCGCGCGATCGGCGTGGGCTTTCCCGGCCCGCTCGATCCCGAAACCGGCATCGTTTTTCACGCGCCCAACCTCGGCCCAACCTGGAACAGCCTGCCCCTGACCGATTACCTGACCGAGCATCTCGGTCCGCCGGCCTACGTGGGCAACGACGTCAACGTCGGCGCCATCGGCGAGCACGCGCTGGGCGCCGGCCGCGGCGTGCGCAACCTGATTTCGATCTTTGTCGGCACCGGCATCGGCGGCGGGATCATCCTCAACAACAAATTGCACCTCGGCGCGCGCAACACCGCCGGCGAGGTGGGCCACACTGTCGTTTTCGCCGACGGCCCGCTGTGCGGCTGTGGCAAGCGCGGCTGCGTCGAAGCCCTGGCCAGCCGCACGGCCATCGAGCGCGATATCCACGCCGGGCTGGAAGCAGGACGCGAGAGCCTGCTGCCGCAAGTCTGGGAAGAAATGAAGCGCACCGATCTCAGCAGCAACGTCCTGGCCACCGCGCTGGAACGTGGCGATCCGCTGGTCACGGAAGTGATGCGCAACTCGCAGCGTTACATGGGCCTGCTCGTCGCCAACCTGGTCAACATCCTCGAACCGGAGGTGATCGTCTTTGGCGGCGGGCTGGTCGAGCGGCTGGGCGACGCCTATCTCGATCCCGTTCGTGAGACAGCCGAGCAGTATTATCTGAACCAGCAGGACAAGGACAAAATTCGCATCGTCGCCGGCGCGCTCAAGGACTATGCCGGCGTGCTCGGCGCGGCGATCATGGCCAACCAGGCCTGGAAGCGCAAGCACAAGCAATAGTGACTCCCCTGAAAAAAGTCGCACTTTAACAGCAATACAAGGCTGATCGGCGCCG
>CAYRXM010000059.1:0-26242 GCA_964428175.1 uncultured Anaerolineae bacterium | reverse complement strand
CGTGCGGCTTGCGCTTGTCTTCGCCCGCATGGACGGCCCGGGTGGAAAAATGGGTCTTGGGCATGGACGGCTCCTCTGGAATGTTCCAGAGAAGCGCGTCCCTAAAAAAAACAGCCTCTTGTCGGATAGAAGAGGCCGTTCAACGTCATCGTTTCGCATCTCATCTTCCAGAACCCACCAGGGTCTGCCGGAATTGGCACCGCTGCACGCAGTCGCTGCACGGTTGCCGAGGCTTCACAGGGCCGGTCCCTCCGCCTCTCTGGATAAGAATAGATCGGTATGGGTTTGTTAACGCCCGGTAATTTTGCCCGGGACTGAGGCAGGACTATACCACAAGGGGGCGAAATTGTCAATTTGAGTAGACAAGGAACAGGTAAACAAGGGGGGCAACTCGCCGTGTTTGGTCAAAAAGAGTATAATAGCACCCCGACACCGATTTTGGGGAGATTTTTATGAGCACCATTCGTACCTTTATCGCCATCGAACTGCCGCCAACAATGTTGGAAGCCATCGCCCGCGCGCAAGACCGGCTCAGGCAGGAAGCGCCGGAAGGGTTGGTGCGCTGGGTGCAGCCGCAGGGCATCCACCTGACGCTCAAGTTTCTCGGCGACACACCGACAAACCAGGTCGATGCCATCGGCGAAGCGCTGCGGGTGGCCTGCACGGGGCACACTCCTTTTATGCTGTCTGTCAGTGGGTTGGGCTGCTTTCCCGACCTGAAACGCCCGCGCGTGGTCTGGGCCGGCGTCGACGAGACGGGCGGGCAGCTGAAGCGCTTGCAGGGGGCAGTTGAGCGGGCCATTGCCCCGCTCGGCTTTCCAACGGAGAGCCGCCCCTTCAACCCGCACCTGACCCTGGGCCGGGTCAAGGAGGGGCGCGCCGACGCGCTGCGCGCGTTGGGCGACTGTGTGGCGCGCTTGAGCGCCCGGATCCAGTTGGGCGAGGTGCGCGTGGCCTCGGTGGGCCTGATCCGCAGCGACCTGCTGCCCGGCGGCGCGGTCTATACCCCGTTGGTCCACGCAGAATTGGGTGGAGGCGCGGCTTGAGCGACGTCATCTTGATCTATCCGCGCACGCTGTGGGACATCAAGAACGTGACCACCCGCCTGCCGCTGGCGGCGCTGTACATCGGCTCGACCTTGCAAGCGCACGGGTTTTCCGTGCAGGTGATCGACCAGCGCGTTGATGACGGTTGGGAGGACACGCTGCGCGGCGCGCTCGCCGAGCGCCCGCTGTGGGCGGGCATCAGCGCGATGACCGGCATGCAGATCAAGTGGGGCTTGGACGCCGCGCAGATCGTCCGCCGGGCCGACCCGACTATTCCCATCGTCTGGGGCGGCGTCCACCCGACCATCCTGCCGGAGCAGACGCTGGCCCACCCGCTGGTCGATCTGGTCGCCGTGGGTGAGGGCGAAATGACCGCGCTGGAGTTGAGTCAGGCGTTGCGCGACGGCGTGCCGCAAACCGACCTCACGCCAATCGCCGGGCTGGTGTGGCGGCGAAACAATGAGACGGTTTTCAATGCGCCGCGCTCTTTTACGCCAATGGACGATCTGCCGCCGCTCGATTATGGCCTGGTCGAGATCGAGCATTACGTGCTCTCCGAGGTGCCCGGCGAGCGGTCGCTGCAAATCACCACCAGCCGGGGCTGCCCGATGCGCTGCGGTTACTGTTATTTGACCGTCGTCCCTGATGGGCGGCGCTATCGCGCCGAAAGCCCGGAGCGCACCGTCGAGCACATCGAGCGGCTGGTGAAGCAGTTTAACCTGAATGCGGTTCACATCATCGACGACGAATTTTTCACCCAGCGCTCGCGGGCGCGGCGCGTCTGCGAGCTGCTGCTCGAACGCGACCTCGATCTGACCCTGCGCACCAACTGCCGCATCGATTACATCGACCGTATGGACGCCGACGACCTGACCCTGTTTCGCCGCGCCGGGTTCAAGCACCTCTACCTGGGCGCCGAATCGGGCAACGACCGCGTGCTCGAGCTGATCAGCAAGGGGATTACGAGCGAGCAGATCGCCCGCGCCAACCAGAAATTGAAACAGGCCGGGATCGCGCCCAAGTTCAGTTTTATGGGCGGCTTTCCTACCGAGACGGTGGCCGAGGTCAAGGATACGATGCGCCTGATGGTGCAGTTGGTCGAGGAAAATGCCGACGCTTACACGACGCCGGTGCAGTTGTACAGCCCCTACCCCGGCACCGCGCTGTTCGATCGCTGCCGGCAAACGGGGATGGACATGCCCGCCGCCCTGGAGGCTTGGACGGCGTCGAGCTGGGAGCACATCGATTACAGTTGGCTGACCGCGCGCGAGGAGCGTTTCTTGCACAAGGCGGCCTATTTCACCTTTTTCCTGGACGGCAAGACCGTCGCCGAGTCGATGCGTTCGCCGCTCATGCGGCTGGCGGCGCGCGTCTACGGCTGGTGGGTGCGCGTGCGGATCAAGCTCGATTTTTACGCTCTGATGCCCGAAGTGGCGCTGATCAAGTGGGCATTGGCGCATACGAAATAAAAACTGCGAGTTGAAAGTTGAGAGTTAAAAGTTGCCGTTTGCTATTTGCTATTTGCCATTGGCTATTGGCCATCTGTGTCTTGACCGGCTGCCGTTCGCAAGACCAGTCGCTGGCGCGCGTCCGGGCGGCCGGGGTGCTGCGCGTGGGCATCGATCCGAGCTGGCCGCCGTTCGAGTACGTGGACGCCGACGGCCAGGTCGCCGGGCTGGACGTGGAGTTGGCGCGGGCAATCGGGGAAAAAATGGGCGTGCAAGTGCATTTTGTCGTCTCCGGTTGGGAAGGATTGTACGACGCGCTGCGGACCGGGCAGTTCGACTTGATCCTGTCGGCGCTGCCCTATGATGGGTGGCGCACGGAGGATGTGTTGTATTCGACCTCGTATTTCAACGCCGGGCCGGTGATCGTCGCGCACGGCGATCAAACCGCGATCCGGCAGCCGCAAGACCTGTCCGGGCGGGCCGTGTACGTCGAGTTTGGCGCGGAGGGTGACGTGCAGGTGCGGCGGCTGCAAAAAAAATGGCCGGGGATCGAGATCGTTCCGTTCGACACGGCACAGGCGGCGCTCGAAGCACTGCTGGCCGACCCGGACGGCGCGGCGGTCGTCGATCACATCTCGGTGCGGATATTTGGACGCGAGCACGCCGGTTTGCAGGTGGTCGGCGAACCGCTGTATGACGAATCCTACGTGATGGCGGTGGACATCAAGGCCAGGGCGCTGCACAAGGCCGTCGAGCAGGCCTTGAGTAAGCTGCGCGAAAGCGGCGAACTGGACGCGCTGCTCGACCGCTGGCTGTAAGCGAGAAAGGCATTGCGATGAGATTGTGGATGATCCTGAACGGCCTGGGGCCAGCATTGCTCAGCGTATGTGTGGTGTACTGGGTGCGCCATCCGGAAGACTGGACCGGCCCGGCGCTGGTCGCCCCCCTGTTTTTGATGCTCACCGTGCTCGCGCAGGCCTTCACTTGGAAGCTGGCCCTGAAGGCCGAGGGAACGATGCGCACGGTACTGATCGCCTCCCAGATCGGCGGGCTGGCCCTGGGCGTGGTGATCGGGCTGATGCTTTACCTGGGCAGACTACTTTGAAAATCGCCGCCGGTAGTAGGGGCGAAGCATCCCAAGACGGAATCTGCTGATCGAGCATGCCTTTGCCGTCCGAACATCCTGGTCGACGAAGCATATACAAGGGATGCTTCGCCCCTACATTTTCATCCATGTTTATGCGGGCGTCAGCCCGGCATGGCAGCTGATCTAGATTTTGCTTGCCGGTGCATCTAGGCGGTGATATAATGAATGACAGCGGTGTTAACCGGCAGCGATAAAAGGAGCAAAAAAATGGAACTGGTGATCGATGAAACCCGAACCAAAGAGTTGATCAAACAGGCCATCATCGAATTGATGCAAGAGAGGCGGGACGTCGTCTATGAAATCATTGTCGAGGCGATGGAAGAAATTGGCTTGGCTAATGCTATCCGCGAGGGACGGCGCGACGAATGGGTGAGTGAGGCAGAGATCCAGACCATCCTGGAGGGGCAGGCGTGAACATTGCGTTCGAGGCCAGCTTTGCGCGGGACCTGAAACGAATCAAGAATGCTCAAATTCTTGCCAGGGTGCAGCAAGTGATTCAGGAACTCAAATCGGCCTCAAGCCTGGATGACATTCAAAATCTCAAAAAGCTCCAGGGATATGCCACTTTATATCGACTGCGACTGGGCGATTACCGGATCGGCCTGGAAATGGTTGAGGATCAACTCGTCTTGGTTCGCATATTGCATCGCAAAGACATTTACCGATATTTTCCGTAAACCCCAACAGACCTTTATCTCCGCCCGAACTCCCGTTCCAGCCAACCCTGGCTGAGCAGGATCATCGTCGGGCGACCGTGCGGGCAGGTGCGCGGCGATGTGGTCTGCTCCAGTTGTTCGATCAGTCCCCGGATTTCCTCACTCGACAGCGTCTGCCCGGCCTTGACCGCGCCCTGCTTGCAGGCCGCCGCCGCGATGCGCCGGTGAACGTCTTCGGCCAGCGGCTCCTCGCCCAAAGCCAACTCGTCGACGATGCCGGTCAGCAGGTCGCGCACGTCACTGCGCGCCAAAAGCGCGGGCAGCGCGCGCACCAGCACCGTGTTCCCTCCAAACGGCTCGATCTCGAACCCGAGCGCACGCAGCCCATCCAGCCACAGCGCCATCTCGTCGGCCTGGCCCGGCGTCAATTCGACGGCCAGCGGTTCGAGCAGCGCCTGCACAGCCACGTCTTTGGCCTCGTGCTGAGCCAGCAGCCGCTCATACATCACCCGCTCGTGGGCGGCGTGCTGGTCGATCAGGTACAGCCCCTCCGGCCCTTCGGCGATGATATAGGTGCGTCCGATCTGCCCCACCGGGCGCAGCGGCGGCAGCCGGGTCTGCCCGGCGGCGGCGCCCTCCCATTCGCCCGTCCAGGCGGGATCGCTCCGCGCCGGCGGGATCAGCTCCAGCGCCGCCTGCGTCGCCTCGACCCCGGTCAGCGCCTCCCGCCGCGCCTGCCAGCCGTCGACGCCCCAACTCAAGGCCGGAGCGGCCGCTGCGGGGATCGGCGCTTGATCGATCAACGCGCTGCGCACGGCGCGCTGCACGGCGCGAAACACGGCGTCGCGGCGCTGGAATTTGACCTCGCTCTTGGCCGGGTGGACGTTGACATCGACTTCTTGCGGCGGCAGCTCGATCTTGATCGCCGCCAGCGGGTGGCGACCCTGCGGCAGCAGGGTATGGTAGGCCTGCTCGACGGCGTAAGCCAGGCTGCTGTCCTGAATCCAGCGCCCGTTGACGAAAAGAGTGATTTCGCTCCTTGTGGCGCGATGCGCGTCCGGCGGGCTGACATAGCCGCTCACCCGCACCTGCCCCTCATCGACGCCGGTTTCCACCGGCAGCATCGCCTGCGCCGTTTGCAGCCCATAGATTTCGATCAGCACGTCGCGCAGGTCGCCGCCGCCGGGCGAGCGGAAGGTCAGGCGGCCGTCGCTTTCCACCGCAAAGCGCACCTCTGGATAAGCCATCGCGTAACGGGCGAGCAAGGTGTCGATGTGCTTGCGCTCGGTGGCGTCGGCGCGCAGAAATTTGAGGCGCGCCGGCACGTTGAAAAACAGGTTTTCGACGCCGATCGTCGTGCCGCGCGGGTGGGCGATCGGTTCGAGGCGGGCCAGCTCGCCCCCCTCCACGCGCACACGCGCGCCGGCCTGGTTTGATCCGGGGCTGGTGGTCAATGTGACCTGGGCCACGGCAGCGATGCTGGCCAGCGCTTCGCCGCGAAAGCCGAGCGTGCGGATGCGCTCCAGGTCGTCGACGGTGCGCAGCTTGCTGGTGGCATGGCGGGCAAAGGCCAGGGGTATCTCGTCGGCGGGAATGCCGCAGCCATCGTCGGAGATGCGGATCAGCCGCCGCCCGGCCTGGCGGATTTCGACGTGAACGGTGCGCGCGCCGGCGTCGATGGCGTTTTCGATCAACTCTTTGACCACCGAGGCCGGTCGCTCGATCACCTCGCCGGCGGCGATTTTAGAGGCTACATCTTCAGAGAGAATATGGATAGGCATAGCGGTACACTATTCTTTGATAGGCAATGAAAACGTAAACGTCGTCCCTCGCCCCGACTCGCTTTCGACCCAGATGCGCCCGCCGTGTGCCTCGATGGCCAGGCGGCAAAAGACCAGGCCCAGCCCGGTGCCGCGCCCCAGGACATCGCCGGTGACAAACTTGGTAAAAAGCCGTTCCTGCATTTCGGGCGGGATGCCGGGGCCGTTGTCGATCACCGCGACGTGCACTTGACCGCTTTCGGGATGGTGGCGGGCGGTAACGCGGATTTCCCCGCCGGCGGGGGTAAACTTGATCGCGTTATCGACCAGGTTTTGCAGCACACGGCTGATCGGCCCATCGTCAACCCAAACCGCGGGCAGGTCGTCCGGCACCTGGTCGATCAGGCGCAACTGGCACATATCGGCTAGCGGCGCTTGAAGGTGGATCACCTCGGCGACCAACTCGGCCAGGCACGTCGCACCGCGCTCCAGGGGCATCTGGCCGCTTTCCATCCGGCTGACGTCGAGGATGGAATTGACCAGCATCGACATGCGGTTCACGCTGTTTTGCGCGATCTCGATCATGCGCTGCTGCGATTCGGAGGCCATCTCTTCCAGCGCGATCATGCGCAGCGCCGTATTGATGCTGGTCAGTGGGCTGCGCAGGTCGTGAATAATAGTGTGCATCAAGCTGTCGCGCGCCTGTTCCAGTTCCCGGCGCTCACTGATGTCGCGCAGCACCAGCAGCCGCCCGTTGAAACGGCGTACCTGATCGTACAG
Source organism: uncultured Anaerolineae bacterium (assembly GCA_964428175.1). Lineage (GTDB taxonomy): Bacteria > Chloroflexota > Anaerolineae > JAFGEY01 > JAFGEY01 > CAYRXM01. The sequence goes on along the minus strand of CAYRXM010000059.1, from coordinate 19,405 downwards.
AGAAATGGTTTCCAGTTCGAAATAGCGGCGCGCCGCGCCGCCTCCATACATAAACTCGACGCGCACGTCATCCACCGAGCGGTCGCACAGCACAACCAGCGCATCCCAACCGGACAGCGCGGCCTCGATGGGCTGGCCGACTGCGTCGTTGTCCAAACCGAGCAGGGTGCAGGCCTGTGGGTTGAGATCGGCGATACGATTTTTGGTGTCGAGCACCAACACCGCGTCGGTCAAGCGCTCGATCAGGGCGTCTCGGGCCACCGGCGCCAGATCGAACAACTGGAAGCGAAAGATAGTCCAGGCATAGACCACCCCGGTCAGGGCAAAGGCGATCGGCGTCGGATCGATGCCGGGAAAGGGGTTGCGCCCCAGCAGGTACGCCAGGTTGGCGATCCAGGGGATGGCGACACCAATGATCACTGCCCAGGCCTGCCGTCGGTACACCCACGACGCGCGCACGGCTGCCCACAGCAAGATGCCGGTGCCGCCCAAAACGCACAGATAATTGTAGGCCGCGGCGACCCAAAACCACGGCCCGTGGCTGTAGATCATGCGCGCGTCCAGCGCATTGGAAGCAGGTATGATATCTTGCCAGATCAGGCGGTGCCAATCGTTGGTCATCACCAAAATCACGGTGATCACCGGGATCACAAAGAGCAGTAAGAGACCACGGCGGTTCAGTAAATGCGCCTGGCGGGCATAGGCCAGGGCAAAGAGCAGCCACAGCGGCCCGGTGCTGACGATGCCCGGATATTCGAGGCGGGCAAACAAAACCTGAGCCGGCATACCCGGCACTGCCTTTTCCAGCGCGTTGAACAGCGACCAGGTGCCGGCGGCCAGCAGCAGCAGCACAAAAGGCACGCTGCCCGGCGTGGCCCGCCGCCGCCAGACCAACGCGGCTATCGTCAGCGCCAAAATGGCGTTAAAGCCCAGAATCAGAGGAGGAAGCGGATTGTACATCGCTCAAACTCGATTTTTTCCACCCACTTGAGGCCATTCGAAACATCAGCACGCTACAAAAGAGCAGATCGGCAAAAAGAAACGCGCCACAAGATACCTCAAACCACCCTGGAGCGTCTCTAACTTGGGTCTCACGAGTCTGGCCGTCCTGGATAAAATGGTTAATTTGTCCGGCGGCGCTGCTGGCGTTCGGTAGACTGCTCCAGGAAACCTGCTCCGTCTGCGAACTGCCATTCAGGTCGACATAGATACTGTCTATCTGGTCTTCATATTCGGCCACTTGGATCCGCGCCTGGGCCAAACGCACCCCTGGCACGACGACAGGCCGGCCTGCCGGCAGCCACCCAACCCACTTGCTTTGCACCCAGCAGTCCACCTGATGCGGCTCGATCCGCGTGCAGTGGACCACCTTGACCTGGCCGAATATCCAGACGATGAAAAAGCCAAACAGCAGACAGAGCATGCCGAACAGGATCGGCAGCAGACGAGCCCTGAACCGCCGGGCGGGCGGCGACTTGGTGTCCACAGCGACCTCCGGCGGCCGGGGGCGCGCGCCGGATGCCGGCCGGCTGAACAGGCTCTTGCCGCAAGCCGGGCAGGCGATCTTGGCCTCGGGAACCTCAGCGCCGCAGTATGCGCACTGCTTCATCGCTCACCTCGGCCGGTCGGGTGCCGGCAGCGGCTCGCCCATGGTGAAATAGGCGTACAAGGTGCTCGACAATTCGATCTGCTGCGGCCACACGCGCAGCCAGTGAATCCAGTCCACGTTATCCCACTGGTAAATGCCGGCCAGGTAGGGCCGCCCGCCCGGCGGCCAGACGATGCCCACATTCATGCGCTCGTCGGTGTTGCTGCCGCCGCCAAAACCGTTCTTGTGGGCCATCGGCACGTCGTCGGCGAAAGCGGGGCCGAGCAGCGTGCGCGTGGGATTGGTCTTGAGCAGATCGAGCATGGCCTGGCAGTCCTGCGCGGTCAGGCTGGGAAACGCGTCCAGCAGCGGCCCCTGCCCCAGCGCACCCCAATAGATCGCCTCGAACAAACGGGCCTGGTCGGCGAGCGAGGTTTGCATGGCTGTATCCGGCCACAAGTTGATCCGCTCGTCCGGCGGCACGTCGGCTGGCAAGCGTTCCGGCACGGCGATTGCCTCGTAGAACGGCCCTTCCGGCGTGCGATAGCCCTGGCGGAGATAGGTCTGGCGCATATCCAACGCGGCCAGCGTCTCGTTGACCCGGGTCAGCCCGGCCTGGAAATCGCCCTCACCGATCTGCAAAATGACATAATTGCTCTTTTCATTGATGCTGTGGGCGATCATTTGCGCCATCGCATCCTGGAGATCGGCGGAAAAGGGCTGCGGCAGCGTGCGATAGGCTGTGACCATGACCGCCACCTTGACCATGCTCATCCCCGAAGTCGTGACCATGCAGTTGTGGCGGATTTCTTCGCCGGTGGTCAGGTCTTGCACGTAGAAACCGCTAAACCCGTCAAAATGGCCGACCACCTCCAACAGCGCTGGCTCAATGTCGGCCAGGGTCAGCGGCGCAGGCGGCACGTCGACGATGGCCTTGAACGACACACCCTGCGCGCCGGTCGCCGCCGCGCTCAAGATGATTTGTTTGGCCGCGGTGATGTCGAGCGTCCAGCCCATCTGGCCGGGCAAAAATTGGTAGCCGGTCATCGGGCGGGTAGGCGTCCAGTCTTGCGGGCGGTTTTCGCCGACGATCCAGCGTTCGGCATCAAAGGCGATGGTGATCGGCAGCGTCGCCGCGGGCACGGGCGGACGGCTCCACTCCGGCAAGATGCGCGCCAGCGCCAGGTCGATCTCGGCCTCAGACAGCGCGCCCGGTTCCGTGACCCGCAGCGGCAGGGCAATCTGCGCAATGCTCAGATCATCGACGGCAGCCCGTATCTGCGCCACCGCCTGTTCAACATCCAGCTCGGCGCCGGCGCGCCCGGCAGAAAAGGTCAGATTGGCCTCGTCCAGGCGCGGCTCGAGCAGGGCCGTTTGAACCTCGCCAGCGATACCCTGCACAAACTGGCGAATTTTTTCCTCATCGAGCGTGTATTCCAGCACAAACTGCGCCGACGGCTCATCAGATGGCATACCGCTTAAAAAGGCCTCCATCGCGCTTTGCCCGGCCTCGGTCTCCATGGCCGCCCAGGCCCGCGCGACCAGCGCGTCGGCGTTGCTTTCGAAACCCAGATCGGCCACCCGGACGGTGGCGGTCTGATCGAGCCAGGTCAGAGTTAGCGTGCGCAGGTAGGGCGCAACGACCCGCGCCTGGACCGCCGCGCGCAGGTCGGCCTCACTCAGCCAGGGCAGCGGCGCACGGGTGGCGGACGGCAGCGCTTCCAAGCGCTCGTGCTCGGACTCCCAGGCCCGCCATTCGGCCTGGAAATCGCGCCACAGCAGCACGACGCCGGCCAGAACAAGCAAGACGGGCAGCCCGGCCCAGGCCGGGCGCCGCCACAGCGGGCGGCGGGGCGGGGACTCTTCCGGCTGGTCGCCGGCCGGCCGGCGAAAGGCGGCCAGTGCGCCGAGCCAGCCCAGCAAGAGGGCCGCACCGCCCAGGGCGATCACACTGCCGGGCGCGCCGATTTGAAATTGAAACGCCGGCGGCGGCGGCAGCGGCGGCAGCGGTTCCGGCGTCAGCGTCGGCGGGCGAGGCGGCAGCGGGGTCAGGGTGGGCGTCGGCGGCGATGTTGGCGAAGGTGTGGGCGTCGGCAGCGGCGGCAGGATGTCCAGATCGAGCACAGTCTCGTGAACCAGGTCGCCGCTGGTCGCGGTGATGGTCAATGGCAGCGCGCCCGGCGGCAGCGCCGCGCTGGCTTGCAGGTTGAGCGTGGCCGTGCCCGGCGGCGCGATCAGGCCCGGCACCCAGGTCGCCGAAAGCGCATCGGGCAGGCCGGATACGCTGAGCTGAACCGGCGCGTCGAATCCATGCCGTCCTTGCAGCGCCACCTGCACCTCGACACGCGCGCCAGGCCGCAGCGAAACCCGGTCGCCGGGCAAGGTGATGGAAAAATCGGAAAACATCTCAGACAGGCGCACCTCGCGGATCAGCGGCGAAACGCCTGGATCGACCGTGCGCAGGGTCAGCCGGTAGCGTAAGGCGCGGCTGGCGGGCAGGCCGGGCGCCGCCAGTGCGGCGATATCGATCTGCTGCGTCCCATCGAACCCTTGACTCGATTCCAGCACCCCCACCTCGCGCCACTCGCTCCAATCACTGCCATCGTCGCTCGTCGCCACGGCCACATCGACCGCCGTCTGCGCGGGCAGCGAGAGGTCGAGCAACAGCGTGCCCCAGTGCACCGGCGTGCTGTGTAAGAACGCCGTCGAGGTGAATACGCCGCGTTCTTGATATACCGGCGGCGCAGTGACCAGGCCAACGCGATACAGGTCGCCGTCATAGCCGGAATGGTACAGCCGGTAAAGCTGACCGTCGAAAATGACGTTTGGCTCGGAGGCAACCCGGCTCTTCCAACTGCCCTCTGTTCCCAAATCGACGATGGGGTTGTTGTCACCGCGCGTCCAATCGATACCGTCCGGCGAGGTGGCATAGCCGATGCGCCAGGTGCCGCCGTTGTGTCCTTCGTACCACATCTGGTAGCGCTCGCCGTCATAGATCACGCTGGCGCGGGCGACGGCGAAATCGTCCCACTGGCCGTCCGGCGCGACGGTCATCACCGGGCGGTTTTGCCCGAACCGTGTCCAGGCGATGCCGTCGGTCGAGGTGGCATAGCCGAGCAGGGTTTGCGTTTGCGCCGACGCGCCATTGTACCACATCTGAAAACCGCTGCCGTTCCATAGCACATACGGCTCGGCCAGATACACGGCGTCCCAGCGCGCGTCCTGCGTCTCTTTGAGCAGCGGGTTCTGCGCCGCCTTGACCCAGCGCGCACCGCCGGTCGAGGTGGCATAGCTAAGGCTCCAATCACCCTTGAAATTGGCCGCACTGTACCACATGTGCCAGGTTTCACCGTCATAGAGCACGGTCGGCGCGGAAAGGATGTTCTCGTCATAGCTGCCCAAATCGCCGCGCTTGAGCACCGGGTTGGCCTCGTACTTGGTCCAGACCACGCCATCGGACGAGGTGGCATAGCCGATGTCCATCGGCGTCTTGAGTCCTTCGGGGTGCCGCCAGCGCCCGGCATACCACATGTGATAGGTTTCGCCGTCGAAAACAACCTTGGCCTCGCTGATCACCGCATCGTCCCACGCGCCGGCGTCGCCGGGCAGGATAATCGGGCTGGACGGGTGTTCGCTCCACTCGCCGGGCTGCGATCTGAGCCGCAGCGCGCCGCGTGGATCGGCATCCCAGCCGTAGGGTGTGCCCATCGCGTCGAGCGTGCGTGCGTCGAGGTGATCGCGTTCGCCAGCCATCCAGTCGGCCTGGGTGGTGTGGACAAACATGAGGTGGTTGGGTGGTTGGGTGGTTGGATAGGCTAACGTGCTATTTTGTAAATTTGTGAACAACAAGAACAAGATAATGGCAGTGGTGAATATTTTCTTCATTCTACTGGAGTCAAATCCTCGCGAATGTATTGGCGGTCGCTGTTGTAATAGTTGTAGGCAGCTGTGGCAATGTCGCTAAAGAGGGGCAGGCTGCGGTCGCCGAGCCATTCGGTGTTGGCATAGATGAATACCACCAGCACAAAATCGTTGCCGCCCGGCACGAGGACAATCGCCGCGTCGGCGTGCGTGTCGGCGACATAGCCGTGCTTGTGGGCGATGATCGTGCCTTCGGGCAGGCCGCCTTCGAGCAAAAGCGCCTCGTGGTTCTGGGCCATCAAGTCGATCATGGCCTGGCCCTCCTCGGCGGTAAAATTGCCGGGATAGGCGGCCATCAGCGTGCCGCCGCCCTGGGCAAGTTGGTAGACCATTTCCAGAAGCAGGCCGGTCTCAAAGGGGGTGGTTTGCATGTAGGGATCGGGCCGGGTGGTCAGATCGGTGCGCGAGTTGGCCGGTGTGCTGATATAACGCGGCAGTTCTTTGGTGTCATAGGGCGCGGCCATAAAGGTATTGACCAGGCTGAGCTTTTTGAGCGAGGCATTGAGCACCTCGACGCCGGCAAAGGCGCTGTCGTTGCCGGCCTGGACGGCGCCGATCTGGCGCAGCAGCAGGTTGGCAGTAAAGTTACCGCTCTGGATCATCGTCTCGCGCAGCAGCTTGGCCGTTTCTTCGTCCGGCTCGCGCTTGAGGTAGCGATAGGTTTCGATCTGGATCGGGATTTTGATGATGCTCATGCCGGCATAGGCGACATCGCCATTGATCACCAGTTCTTCACCGCTGGCCATGCTCTTGGCAAAAATGCCGACGATGCCGGGCCACTCGGACAGCCGCCAGTCGATCATGGCTTTGAACAACGATATATCTGCCGCTGGCGGCGGCGTGCCATCCCGAACAACCAGGTCTATCTGCCGCTCCGAAGCCGAACTGAGCGCCGCCTCGGCCAGGAGAAACGAGGCTTCAATGTCGAGCCAGCGCGCCGGCGCGCCGGGGCTGTAGGTCAGCGTTTGATGGTTGATCTGCGGTTCGAGCATGCCGCGATCCTGCTGGCGGGCAATTTCGTTGAGGAACTGGATCAGTTTTTGCTCGTTATAGCGCGCTTCCACGTTGACGTTCAACGGCTTGGGCGGTTCGCCGAGCAGGTACAGTCCAAACCCTTCCAGAAACGAGGTCTGCGCGCGCTGGCGGGACAACTCGGCCCAGACGGTGCCCTGGGTGAGATAAAACTCGACCCGGCGCGGGCTGAGCTTGAACGAGTCGCTGCCATAGTTGAGCACCACCGACGAACTGAAGGCCTGCTCGATCAGCGTCTTGGCCTCGTCCTCGCTCAACAGGCCCACATCCAACCCGGCGATGGTCGTGCCCGGCGGCAGCAAGTTGCGGTAGGTGGTATAGCTCTGCAACTGGTAGAGCAGGTACAGGATGATCAGAATGATCAACACAAAAATGACAAACTTGTAGCCTCTCACGCTTGCTCCAGGATCAAGGTTCCGAAATGGCCGTGCGCGGCTGCGGTGCTGCCCTGCTGGCCTGCGCGTCGAGCGCCCAGCGAACAAGGATCAACTGGCGGGGATCGACCTCCCCCGGCAGATCGTCGAGCACGAAAAAGCCCGCCCGCAGCAGTTCCGCGCCCGGCGTCGGCGCGGGCGTCCCTTCGACCGAGCACCAGAAAAAGACATCCAGGGTGCGGGCGTCCGGCGTCAGTGTGACCAGGAGCAGGTCGCGCACCCGCACGTCCAGCCCAACTTCTTCGAAAATCTCGCGGTGCATCGCCTGCTGCAAATTTTCGCCGCGCCCGACGCCGCCGCCGGGCAGTCCCCACACAATGCCGCTGCGATAGACGTGCTGTCCCAGCAGCACCTCACCACGCGCGTTGAGCACCACTCCCGTCACCCCGACGAGGAATTTGTCGCTGAACATCCAGCGCAGTCGTTGGCGCAGCGCGGCGGGAATCCACTTCCACAGGGCCGACAGCCCGTTCTTGGCGCGATGTGTCCACATTGGGCTGATTATAGCACATTGATCCACAGCGGCAAAGTCGCTGTGCGCCGGATATAGATTCGCCAGAGTCCAATACAAACCCTAAAAGGTTTGCGCATTCCAAGATAACTGCCGTTGCCCTACGCCGGACAAATGAAATCGGGCAGGCCAAACCAGACTCGAATTGACGGGCCTTTCGAGATATGATATAGTGGGTACAAGTTTATTCGGGCACAAAAGGAGGCGATTGTGGTTCGACGCATTGCATTCATCGGCGGGCTGATTTTGGGCAGCGGCTTGAGCGCATTTGCACTGGGCGCTGTGTTGGTTTATCTGTTTACTGGCAAAGCGATTGCCTTTGTCTCCAGCCCGGAGCAAGGCCTGCAGGTCAGGCTGATCGATCTGGGCGGCGGGCTGCGCCTGGACACCCTGCACGAGACAGCACCCCACAGCAGCGAAGGGAGAGTGGCATGAAAGAGCACGAACTGACCCTGGCTCAATGGCTGGCCGCGCCGCGCGATTTCGCACAAGGATTTCTGGGCGGGCTGTTCGCCCCACTGCTGGCCCTGGCCGGTGCGGTGGGCATCATTTACCTGGCGACCAGAAAATTGCCGGCGATCAAAGAGGTAAACAAGGACGACGGCAGCACGCGGCGCGCGCTTGTTCTGGCCCTGCCGTTGGAAGCGCGTGCCTCGTGGGCCAAATACAGCGGCGAATTTCGCAGCGCCATGCTCGAATGGAAGGCCCAAACACAACGATAAAGAATCAATGTTCATGAATATAAACGTCGCTATCGTCGGCGGGGGACTCACCGGAATGAGCGCCGCCGACGTTCTGTCACAAAATGGCTGCCGCTGCACCCTATTCGAACGCGATGCCCAAGTCGGCGGATTGGCCGGATCGTTCCTGGTCAACGGGGTGCAGGTGGAGAAATTCTACCACCACCTGTTCACCAGCGACACGGCGATGGCCGATCTAATCGCCCGGCTGGGGCTGGGCGACAAACTGGAATGGCTGCCCACCTCGAACAGCTTTTTTGCCAACCGCATCTATCGCTTGAGCACACCGCTGGACCTGCTGCGCTTCGCCCATCTGGGCCTCGTCGACCGCATCCGGCTGGGGCTGCTCTACCTGAGCACGCGCTTTGTAGGCGACTGGCAGCCGCTGGAAGCGATCACCGCCCGCGAGTGGCTGATTCGCATAGCCGGGCAAAGGGTGTATGAAAAAGTCTGGCAGCCACTGCTGCGCGGCAAATTCGGCAGCTACGCCGACGAGGTGGCGGCGGTATGGATGTGGAACAAGCTCAAGCTGCGCGGCAGTTCGCGGGGCAAGGCCCAGGAAGAACGTCTGGGCTATCTGCGCGAGGGGTTCGGGCAGGCCATCGAGGCCTTTGAACGACAACTGCGCGCGCAAGGCGTGCAGATCGAATTCGACGCGGCAGTGGAGCGGGTACACATCCAAGACGGTCGCGCCGACGGCGTCGTCGTCCATGGCGCACTGCGCACTTTTGACCGGGTGCTTGTGACCGTCGCGCCGGAGCTGTTTTTGCAGATCGCGCCCGACCTGCCTCAAGACTATCGTGCAAGACTATCGAGCATCAAATATCTCGCCAACGTCTGCCTGGTGATGTCGCTCGACCGCAGCCTCTCAGACACCTATTGGCTCAACGTCGCCGATCCAGCGATCCCGTTCACCGGCGTGATCGAGCACACCAACATGCAGCGCCCGGAGACCTATGGCGGCGCACACCTGGCTTACCTGTCGCGCTATATGGCCCCTGAAGACCCGTATTATGCCATGTCGCCAGCTGAACTGCTCGACGCCTATCTGCCGCACCTGACCAAGATGTTTCGCGGGTTCGACCGCGCCTGGGTCAAGGATTTGTGGGTCTGGCGCGAACGCTACACGCAGCCCTTGATCGGACTGAATTACTCGCAAATCAAGCCGCCTTTCCAGACGCCGGTCGAAAACCTGTGGCTGAGCTGCATGGCCCAGGTCTACCCGCAAGATCGGGGAATGAACTATGCCGTTGTGTACGGACAACGCGTCGCACAAGCGATGCTGGGCCAAGATGAACAGCGCGCCGGGTGAACCGCCGCCCTTGCTGGTCGATGCGATGCTGGGCCGGCTGTGCAAGTGGCTGCGACTCATCGGCTACGATGCCGTCTATGCTAACCACTGGCCCGACACCCGGATTGCGGCCCAGGCGCGCGCGCAGGGACGAACGGTGCTGACCCGCGACCGGGAACTGACCAGACAAAAAGGCTTTCGCTGCCTGCACATCGACAGCCAAACGCTCGAAGCGCAAATCGACCAGGTTGTCCGGTCACTGGGCCGGCCCACCGCGCAGTCGCCGACGCGCTGCGTGCAGTGCAACACGCCCTTGCTCGATGCGACACGCGAACAGGCCAGAGCGCATGTGCCGCCATACGTGTGGGAAACACAGCCCCAATTCAGGTATTGCCCGGCCTGTGATCGCTATTACTGGCAAGGCACGCACTGGCAGCACGTCCAGGCGGCATTGGACAGGATGTAAAAGAATGGAGAACCAGCCCGCACACGGCCCGGCGAACAAGCCCGAGTTGAAAACCCCATCATCGACGGGGAAATCGCCGCCTGCCCGGCAAACGTTCACCGGCCTGAAAACCAACCGCCCCCCGGCACAACAGGGACATCCCCTCCCCTGGGCCGACTCATCGGCGCGGCTCAGGCGCGAACGGGCCGAGCGGCACCTGACCTATCTGCGCTGGATCGTCATCGCCGGGGCGACGTTGTACCTCATCTTTGCCGGCGAACGCGCTTTTTTGGCCCTGGCCGGCGCGACGCTCCTCGCCGGTGTGGCGATCAACAGCCTGTTTGCCTACCTGTCCTATCAAAAACGATTTTCGCCGGCCTGGAGCATCGCCGCCCAGGTGGCCGACATTTTGCTGCTGCAAGCGTACACGGCGGCCCTGCCGGGCGGCATGCGCAGCTATCTGCCTCTGTATACGACCATGATCATCACCTCGGCGATCCGCTTTGGCATCGCCGGCGCGATAGCCAGCGGGCTGGTCGGCGTCTTGCTCAATGCGCTCACCGCCGGCGCCAATGGAAGCAAAGCCCCTTCGACGACGACGGTGCTGGTTTCAATCTTGAGCGACGCTGTCCTGCTGTCCTATTTCGCCTATCTGGTTCGCCGCCAGCACATCAACTGGCAGCAAAATGCGAACCACCTGGAAGACAAAATCTATGAAATCACCGTCCTGCACGAGGTCAGCAATGCCGTCCATGACCTGAAATCCGAAGACGCGCTGCAAAACATCGTCGAGATCACCACCAAGGTGCTGGGCTTTCAACGCGCCGCCCTGTTCCTGACCCCCAGCGTCGGCGATATGCTGCCTCACGAATATTACAGCCGCAACCCGGAAGCACAGCGCGCCGGGCTGCCCAACGTCCACCTGGATCGCACCTTGTTCGACACGGTGCTCGAAAACGAAACCATGCCCATCGTCATCGACGGCTCGCAAGGACTGCCGGATATGGATCGCGGGCCGGTTTTGCAGGTCGCCGTGCCGCTGCACGGGCACGAAGCGCCGATCGGCGTGCTGATCGCCGACCGCAATGACCGGGGCGCCGTCGAGCAGTCGGACAAAGAAATGCTGTCCAGCCTGGCCAAATCGGCGGTCATGGCGATTGAAAACGCCAGCCTGCACCGCCGCGTCCGGCAGATGGCCAACTATGACGGGCTGACCGGCGTGTTCAACCACCGCTCGTTCCAGGAAGCGCTGCGCGCAACCGTCGCCGAGTCGGAGGGCAACTGGCCGATCTCGCTGCTGATGATCGAAATTGACAAATTTAAAAGATACAACGATACTTATGGACACCGCCAGGGCGACACGGCCCTGATCAGCCTGGCGCAGGCACTGGAAGAAGCGGCCACACTCTGGGACGGCGTGGTCGCCCGTTACGGCGGCGACGAGTTTGTCGTCATCCTTCCCCGGATTAACCGGGCACAGAACGAAACCGTCGCCCGGACGATCAAGGAGCGCTCCTGCTATCTCGCCGGCGAGCTGCTTCACACGCACAACCTGCCGCTCATCTCGTTGAGCGTCGGCGTGGCTACTTTTCCCGACGACGCCGCCAGCGCCGCCGACCTGATCGAGGCCGCCGACCGGGCCATGTACGTGGCCAAGCGCAGCGGGGGCAACCACGTCCGCGCCTATTCGCAAGAACTTGTATCCCTATCGACGATGGGGGAATAAGAGGCTGTTTGATACCCGGATTTCCACACGTTCAAGGAGGCTAAAACTGAACACACAAGAACTGGCCCACGCCATCGTGGGCATGCTCGAAGAGCGCAAAGCCGAAAACATTCTGCTGCTCGACGTCCAATCTGTAACCATTCTGGCCGATTATTTCATCATCTGCTCCGGCACGAGCGAGCGCCACCTGCGCGCGCTGAGCGGCGATCTCAGCCGGCAGCTCAAAGCCGATACCGGGCGTCCCTTGAGCGTCGAGGGCGAGCCTGAGTCGGGGTGGATGTTGCTCGATTACGGCGACATTGTCGTTCACATCTTTATGCCGCTCAAGCGCCAATTCTACAACCTGGAAGGGCTGTGGAAAGACGCGCAGGTCGTCGTACAAATACAATAAGATCATCCATCGACACGATCCCATGGAAACCAAAACCGCGCCCCCCTTTGATATCCGTCCCCTCAATCCGGCCGACCGCGAGCGGGTTCGCGAATGGATCGCCCGGCGTTGGGGCGCCGAAACCGTCGTCGCCCACGGCACGATCTATCACCCCGGCGACCTGGCTGGTTTTGTCGCCCATCGTGGGGACGAGTGGCTGGGCCTGCTGACCTATCACCTGGAGGACGACCAGTGCGAGGTCGTCACCCTGGACAGCCTCCGCCCGTCGAGCGGCGTCGGGACGGCGCTGATCCAGGCCGTCCGGCAGGCCGCCTCCGGGGCCGGCTGCAAACGGCTGTGGCTGATCACCACCAACGACAACCTCAATGCGCTGCGTTTTTATCAAAAACGCGGCCTGGCCCTGGTCGCCGTTCATCGCAACGCCATGGAGCAGGCGCGAAGGTTGAAACCCGAGATTCCGCTGGTTGGCGACGCGGGCATCCCCTTGCGAGACGAGATCGAACTGGAAATGATGCTCGAATAAAAAAAAGGCGGCTTTTTTCCAGCCGCCTTATTCGTCAACAACGATCAGAACAATTGCTTCGCTTTGAATTTCCCCACCTCCCGGCGTCGTCCCCAGCGCATGGATGCGATGCTCCCCCGGCTGCAAAGCCCACCAGGTGCGATAAGGCGGCTCGGTCAACGTCGCCAGCGCTTCACCGTCCACAAACAGCGTGACCTGCGTAAAAGCAACCCCGGCCCGGCCGCGCGCCTCGACCATAATCCGCTGATCCTCCCTCGGCAGCGACGACGAGAGGCGATAGCGGTCCATTTGAAAGGGGCTGACGATTTCGAGCAGCACCGTTGATGGCGTCTCCGGCGTCTCCGGCGAAACGGGCGTTGCGTCGGGCGATGGCGGCGGCTGGGGAATGCCCTGCTCCACTGCCCAGGCTTGCGCCTCGGCCGGATACACGGTGTACACACTCACGCGCACGCGATCCTCCGGCGTCGACGCGGTCGCGCGCAGGCCCGTCGCCGTGTCGATGCGCACGAGCTGGTGCAAATTGCACGGCTCGGTCGGTTCGCTGCCGGCGATGAACAACTCGTGCCGCCGGTGCGGGCAAAACGGCTCGGGCAGCAGCCCCGACAGCGCACAAACCTCCACCTCGACCAGCCCATCGGGACGGACGAAATCTCGCACCGGGCGGTCCTTGAGCGCCAAAATCATCAGATCGTGCCAGATCGGCCCGGCGCCGCTGATGCCGGAAACGTGGTACATGGGCGAGTTGTCGGCATTGCCGACCCACACAGCAGTGGCCAGATCGGGCGTATAGCCCACCGTCCAGTTGTCACGCCAATCGGTGGTGGTGCCCGTTTTGGCTGCCGCCGGACGGCCCAGGTAGAGCGCGCTTTGCTCGCCAAACGAGGGCATGCGCGCCCACTCGTCGGCCAAAATGTGGGTGATCAGATACGCCACGCGCGCGTCGAGCGCCTGCCGGCGCGTCTGCGCCGGGGTCCAGATCGTTTTCCCTTGCGCGTCGACGACCTCGATCACCGATACCGGCGTGACCCATTCGCCGCCGGCGGCCAGCGCCGCGTAGGCCGAAGCCAGCTCGATCATCTGCACCTCGCCGCCGCCCAGCGTCAGCGCCAGGCCAAAGCGATCCACCGCCTGATCAAAGGTGCTGATCCCCATCTGCCGCGCCTGGGCAATCATCGCCTCCAGCCCGACCGCATCGAGCACCTTGACCGCCGGCAGGTTGTATGACGATCCCAGCGCCTCGCGCAGCAGCACCGGGCCGTGCCAGCGCAGGTCATAATTGAGCGGCACATAGCCCACCCCCTCGCGGGTGATGAACGAGGTGCGCACATCGACAAGCATTGTCGCCGCAGTAAAAGGCAGATCGCCCCATTGCGTGACGCGATCCGCGCGTCCCAGCCAAGCCGGGCTAAAAGCGGCCGCATAGGTGATCGGCTTGATCGCCGAACCGGGCTGGCGCAGAGCCAGGGTCGTGTTCATCGCCCCGCCGATCTCGGCATCGAAATAATTGGCGCTGCCGACCATAACCAGAATTTCGCCGTTGTGCGGATCGAGGGTCAGCAGGGCGGCATTGTTGACGTTGCGGTCCGGGCCGCTGCGCGCTTGGAGCGCGTCGATGTGGCGGCGCACGAGGGCTTCGGCCCGCTCGTTAAGGTCAACGTCGAGGGTGGTATAGATCGACAACCCGCCCTGGGCCATCGTCTCCACGCCCAACGTGGTTTCGAGCTGGCTCCAGACATAGGTGACAAAATGCGGTGCGCGGATCGGAAAGGGCGTGCTGGCGTACTTGAGCGGCTCGGACGCCGCCAGGTTAGCCTCTTCTGCGGTCAGGTAGCCTTGCTTGACCATCAGATCGAGAACGGTGCGCTGGCGGCGACGCGCACCGTCGGGGTTGATCAGCGGGTTGTAGACCGACGGCGCTTGCGGCAGCCCGGCAATCAGCGTGCATTCGGCCAGGTCGAGTTCGTCGACCGTCTTGCCGAAATAGGCGTGCGCGGCAGCCTCGACGCCATAGGCCATATTGCCGTAATAGTTTTCGTTCAAATAGAGGGCAAGAATATCATCTTTGGTATAACGGCGGGTAATGCGATAGGCCAAAATCGCCTCACGCAGCTTGCGGGTCAGGGTGCGCTCGCTGCGCTCCTCCGGTGAGAAAAGCAGGTTGCGCGCCACCTGTTGGGTGATCGTGCTGCCGCCGGCCTCGCCGCCTTGCAGGTTGATCCAGATTGAGCGCAAAATACCTCTCAGATCGACGCCGGGATGGGTATAAAAGTCGGCATCTTCGGTGGCGACGGTAGCCTGTCGCAGCGCCAGGGGAATTTCAGAGAGAGGAAGCGGCGAGTGCTTGCCCAGATACGGATCGATGACCTCGAACAAAAGCTGCCCGTTGCGGTCATAGAGTTTGGATGAGGGTGCAGCCGCCCGGTCGGGCAATTCGCCCGGAGAAGGCAGATCGACAAACAGCCAGGCGTAAACGCCCCATGTGCCCGACGCCAGTAGCAGGACCAGACCGCCGAGCAGCCACCAGCATCGAGAAGTTGATTTCCGGTTTTTCATCAGCTTTTCCAGCCCGTTTTATCCGCTATTGAGCAACAAACAGACCCGGACCTGTCTGTCTTGGCTTGAGACGTTTCCCAAGCAGGAAAAGCTCGAATCAAGGTACCATCTTGCCGGTGAGCAGCAGACAGACAAAGCCAAAGATCGTCACCAGCAAAAAGAGCATAAACGAGAGGGCGAGACGAATTTTGGGACTCATCGATGAAAACATAGCACCTCCTCCAGCGGGTTAAAACTCGATCTTGCGGTAGCGCATCAACACGCCCTGCACCAGCCCCAGCGAGACCAGCATGGGCAGCAGCGAACTGCCACCATAACTGATAAAAGGCAGCGGCAACCCGGTGACCGGCAGCAATGCCAGGTTCATGCCAATGTTGACCGCAATCTGGAAAAAGAACCAGGCTGCGATGCCGGTGCAGATCAACCGGCCAAAGGCATCGCGGGCCATTTTGGCCGCGCGCAAGATGCGCAGCAGCACCACGGCCAACAGCGCAAAAAGAACAAATGCCCCCAGGATGCCCATCTCTTCGCAAAGCACCGAAAAAATAAAGTCGGTGTGTTGGACGAGCAAAAACCCAAGCTGGCTCTGCGTGCCCTTCATATAGCCCTTGCCCAACCAACCGCCCGAGCCGATCGCATAAAGCGCCTGCCGGATGTTGAAAAACGCATCCGGATCGCTCTCCGGGTTCAAAAAAGTCGTCACGCGCTGGCGCATATAGTCTTGCATCGTCAGCCAGGCCATCGGCACCGCAGCGACCGCGCCCGCTCCCAACAGTCCGAGGTAGACCGGGTTTATCCCGGCGGCAAAGATCATGATCCCCCAGACAAACATCAACACCAGCGCCGTGCCCAGGTCTGGCTCTTTGTAGATCAGGAATACAGGCAGGGCGATCAGGCCAATCGAAATGAGCAGCGTATCCAGCCGGTCGATCTTGTCCTGGCGGCGAGCCAAAAAGGCGGCCAAAATCACAATCATCACTGGCTTGCTAAACTCGGAAGGCTGCACGCTGACAAAGCCCAGGTTAATCGAGCGCTGCGCGCCAAATGTAATCTGGCCAATGGCAAACACAGCCACAAGCAAAAGAATAATCACAATGTACATGGGGACGGCAAACGCATCGAGCAATCGATAGTCAATCGCCGCAACGATCAGCCCCAGCACTATCCCTGCCACCGCCCAAACGACCTGCCGGATGGCCGATCCCTTGATCCGTTCCACATCGTGAGACGCGCTATAGATCATCATCACGCCATAAACGAGCAGCAGCAGCGTGGCGATGAACAAAACAATGTCAAAATTATTCCAGATACGCCGGTTCATACCACTCGAATCATTGCGTCGCGCGCTGCCGCCGCCGCCCAGACACCAATGGAATGTCGGCTTGCAAGCGGCTCTCGCGCCGGTTCTGAGTGAAAGAAATCTCGACCCCCTCGCGCTCGATCTCGACATAGCGCGAGATCACATCAATGATCTCGTCCTTGATGACCTGCAAAAGCCCCGGAGAAATTTGCGCGCGATCGTGGACGAGCACAAGTTGAAGACGCTCTTTGGCGATTTCTCTGCTCGAAACCTCTTTGGGTTGAAAGACTTTGCGAAACAGGTTCATAGCGTTTTCCTTCCCAGCGTGATCGAATCCGACGGCTGGCAACGTCCGGCGTCAGGACATAAAAAAGCGCTTGATACGGGTCAAGACGGTTTCTTTTTCCAGCGAGATCAAGGGTACGTCTTGGCCCATAATCCGGGCCGCAATGTTGTTGAAAGCCTTGCCGGCCGGCGAATGGTCGAGCATCGCCAGCGGGTGGCCGCGATTGGTGGAAACGATGATTTTTTCGTCCTCCGGGATCACCCCCAACAGATTGATCGCCAGCACATCCATCACATCGTCGATGCCGAGCATATCTTCGCGGCGCACCATATCGGGCCGGATGCGGTTGATCACCAGCGCCATCAACTCCTTTTCGGCGGCCTCCAGCAGCCCGATGATGCGGTCGGCGTCGCGCACGGCAGACATTTCCGGCGTGGTGACGATCAGCACCTCGTCGGCCGGCTGGATGGCGTTGCGAAAACCCTGCTCGATCCCGGCCGGCGAATCCAGGATGATGAAATCGAAATTGGGGCGCAGCTCATCGCACAACTCGACCATCTGCTCCGGACTGACCGCGTTTTTATCGCGCGTTTGAGCCGCCGGCAGCAGATACAATTCGGACAGGCGTTTGTCGCGGATCAGCGCCTGGCGCAGACGGCAGCGCCCTTCGATCACGTCAACCAGGTCATAGACGATGCGGTTTTCAAGTCCCATCACCACGTCCAGGTTGCGCAGGCCAATATCCGCGTCGATGGCAACCACGCGCTGATCGCGCATTGCCAGTGCCACACTCAGGTTGGCCGTGAGCGTCGTCTTGCCCACGCCCCCCTTGCCCGATGTTACCGTAAAACTCTTTGCGGCCATTCAAAACTCCTCATTCCCCCGCCACCAGTCAACACGTCTCAACGACAATCTGACCATCGCTGATGTAGGCGCGCTCCGGACCAAACTTGTTTCGCCCCCGGCGCTGGTCTGGCGGGCGGGCGATCCGCCCACCGATGCGCAACTGGGTAGGAGAAAATGTCAGCGCACAGATACACCGCGTTTCATCGCCGGACGCGCCGGCATGCACGATCCCTCGCAAACGTCCCCAAACAACAATGTCGCCTTCGGCAATGACCTCGGCTCCGGGATTCACATCGCCGACAATAACCACGTGCCCGGCGTAGCGAATAGACTGCCCCGAACGCAGCGTTCGATGCACCAAAATACCAACATCCGAGTCCGTCCCGGACGGACTGCCTTCGGACAGCGTCGGCGACAGCGGCGCTTCGAGGGCTTCCGGTTCGCTTTCCGGCGCTGCTGCCGCTTCGGGCTGCCCATGCACGGCACGCACCGAAATATCATACTCGTCCAAAAGCTGCAAAATCTGCGCCAGATGGCCGGCGCTCACCCGGGAACCGTCAAACTGCAACATCACCTGCCCGCCGCGAAAGAACGTTTCCCGGCCGGAAAGCAAGCTCTGGAGTTCGGCCAACCAGGCATCGATCTCGGCCGCTCCAAAAACAATCAGCAACCCGTCGCGCGTTCCCCGGATATTGACTGCCGCATCCATCACAGGTGTCCCTATACCTCAAGCCGGCCCGCCTCAACCCGCTCGCACACCCAGACTCAAAAACTATTGTATGCGGATACGCCAGCGAGGTCAAACCGGGCTATCTGGACAAAAAAGCCCGACCAGTTTCCATTATATCATAGCTCTTGTGTTTTGGAAACTGTGACTTTATGTCTAATTAAATCCTCATCCACGCATTTCCCCAATTCGGCAATCTATGATAGAATGAGGCCCTATGCAACTCGCACGCACATTGCCTCGGAGGATCGTGGATGAGTCGTGTTGTCAACACGGCAAGCGTAGGTCAACAACGACAACAGCTTCGCCGCACAATCGCTGAAGCACTCAGGCTGATGATGAGCAAGCCCAAGTTCGATCAAGAAAGCCGCGACATGGCCGCGTTGATCGTCTTCGCCCTGCGTCAGATCGAACAGGGCATCGAGCAAACCGCGTCGGCCTGGGAAAACCGCGACTATTTTCTCAAGGCCGACCGTTTTCGCCGCGAATGGGACTGGCTGGAAGACACCGTGTTTGCGCTCGAAAGCGCGCTCTTGCTGAGCCAGTTCGACCGGGTGCCGGCCATCCTGATCACACTCATCCCCAAATTTTCAGACATCACCATCAACCGCTTTACCCGCTCGCCGGAACTATGGCAAGGTTGCTACCAACGCCTTTTGCAAAACGACAAATGATTCCACTGAAAAAAGGTCAAGAGCGACAAACAAGCCTCAATACTCAATACGTCAAATATCTTGGGGCTTGCAAACTCGCAGAGTTTGAGCTAACTGTGCTTAATAAGCGCAAGAACAATGCCCCAACAGGCAATTTAGCGAACAACCGACCTTTTTTCAGCAAAGCCACAAATAGCCTCACCGCTCCCTAAAAAAATCAAGCTCCTCGGCCCTGTCCCCGAGGAGCTTGATTTTTTCAAGATGGTGTCCAGAATTGTCTTGAAAGTCCATCCCCCTTGCAACGCCAATCGATCTGGATCAATCAAACTCGTGCAAGCGGACGTGCTGGGTTGGAACATTTTTGCTATAGCGAATCGGAAATCGAAACCCATTCGGATATTTCGAAAACCAGCTTGATACCTGCATTGCCACTCCGGC
>CAYRXM010000058.1:0-26590 GCA_964428175.1 uncultured Anaerolineae bacterium | reverse complement strand
GATCAGCCTTGTATTGCTGTTAAAGTGCGACTTTTTTCAGGGGAGTCATTGATATCCTCAAATATAATTTATCGTCTTTCGATCACCGCCACCGGGTCGAGCCGGGCGAGCATCCAGGCGACGGTGCCGGAGGTAGCCAGCAATACGGCAATGGGAATGGGCAGGGTGAATAGCCAGGGTGTAGGATTAGCCCAGTTATAGCTCAAGCCCATGGCGGTGAACGTCATCGTCTGGTAGATCAGGCCAATCGCACACAGCAAGATGCTAGCGATCCAGGCAGTGCCCGTGGTCAACACTGTCTCTCGTACCGTGCGCCAGATCAGTCGTAGACGACTAAACCCCAGCGCATTAAGAATACCCAGTTCAGACTGGCGCTGTGAGACAAAGATCGTGTTCAGCACCACCAGGGTAATGGCCGCTACCGTGGCTAACACGCTTTCCAGTAGAGCCAGAGTGATGATGAGGGAGTGCCTCGCCTCTTGAGCGTAGGCGATATCCCTCCGATACGTCCAGACCTCGACAGCCTGACTGGCCAAATCCTGCTCCAACCAATTGTCCATTGCCTCCTTCTGTCCGGCGTGTGGTACGGCGAGGAACGTCATGGGTCTGCCAGTAAAAGCGCTGTGGCTTTCGACGAACTCGATGGAGGCAAGAGATAGCCAGTTGACAGATCCATCTTCTGGGGGCGCAAAAATGCCCGAAACGACAAACTCGGTCTCTAATGATCGGGCGCCGGGGTAGGCTGGGACATCGGGATTGCCGATCACATCGCCAACGTGCAGATCGCGATTTTTGACAAGCGCCTGCGAGATAATGACGTCATTGGTACGCGAGCGCGGCAAGTGGCCGGCGATCAATTTCAGACCGTAGACCTGGGCCAGGTAGCGGGCATCGTCTTCGGACACTGCAAATGTGATCAAGTCGGTCGTACCCTGGACGGGAATACGTGCACTGAACATGGATATGCCGATTGTCGGCACAACCCGCTCGACGGTGGGATGTGTCCTGATCTGTGCGACGGCGACTGGAGCAAGGTCGCCTCCATGCAACGCGAGGATTCGGCTGGCGTAACGCAGGACGGTAGTCTCGGGGTCCTCGATGTCGTTCGTCAGGTAAAAGAGGGCGATGACGGTGGCCATGATCATCAGAGCCATGCTGCCGATCAGCAACAGAGCACGGCCTCGGTGGCGCCTATAGAACGTGCCCGAGGCGTGTGGGTTGGAAAAGCGAACTGCGGCGGCGGACGCCAGGCGCGGTGTTGATTCGGTGCTTAACGCTCCACGCTCAACAATGCTTACTGTGTCCAGTCGCGAGAGGACGTGTCGCAGACTAAAGTAGACGCAGGGCAGGATCGCGATCGGGATGGGCAGCGTGACCACAATCGAGGGTAACGTGATGATGGGGAGCGCGTAGCCCTTTGGTACAAAGATAAAGGTTTCTATCGCCAGCAGGGCCAACCACGATAGGCCCAGGCCGACGACAAATCCCACGCCAGCCAGCACGCCGGTCTCTCCCATCATGCGGCCTAACAGCCACTTTTTGTTGAACCCCATAGCGTGGAGAATGCCCAATTCCCGCAGCCTGTGCATCAACGCAATCCGGTTGATGGCACTGATGACCAGCGCACTGGCCAGTGAGGCGATGACCGAGATCGGTACAGCAACCAGATTGACCAACTGCCGCGTATCCGCTACTTCGGCCTTGACCACGCGCGACGATGCGACATAGACGAGATTTTCAGCAAGCTCGTCGTGTAAAAAGTTGAGGACAGCCTGTTCGCGCCCCGCCCTGGGAATGACTATCATGTTACTGCCGCCCATCGTCGCCTGGTGGCTGTCCAAGTATTCAAAGGAGACGATGCCCTGTTTAACATCGCTGTCCATAATACCGACGACCTGCAATGGGACAGGGACGAACTCGAAGCGCTCGCTGTCTAGCCTGTAATCGAGGATGTCGCCGACCTGGAGGCCAGCGCTGGCTGCGAGTTCCCGGGTCAGAATCAGCCCATCGGTACGAGGTTGCACCATCTCTCCTTCGACCAGGGTAGCGTTACACAGTTCCATCATCACTGGCATGTCCGCCTCTCTCAGTCCCATCATATTGGCCAGGTCCCAATTGCCGCCCAGTGGATAGGTGTACTTGATCCCTACCTCTGTCTTGACCGGGAACGCGTGCGCGACATCTGGGTGAGTTCGAATTTGAGTGACGATGGTGGGATCTAGCTCGTCGCCTGAGTTGGGATAGACCACACTAAATTTCTCCAGGTACATGCCTGCCATGCGCATGGATTCGACAAAATTGGCGCTGGATAGAGTGTACAGCAAGTAGACAGCAAGAGTCATCAGACCGACCAAGCCTGCGAGCAAGGCAGCATGTTGCCTGTGACGACGGTGGTAGGTCAGGGGTGATAGTGGATTCATAGCCTGCTTACTCGATTGCGCCGTTGGTGCGATTGGCGCGCGTCAACCGATCCTCGGCCTTGGCGATCTGTCCATCGCGGATGGTCAACACCAGGTCGGCCTCGCTGAGGATTTCCGGGTTGTGTGTAACCGCGATCAGGCTGCCCTGCTCGCGGTAGCTGCGCAAAAGACCCATCACCTGCAAGCCGGTACGCCGGTCGAGCAAGCCGGTCGGCTCGTCGGCAAAGATGACGCGCGGCCGGTGGATCATCGCGCGGGCGATGGCGACACGCTGCCGCTCACCGCCGGAGAGCTCGTAGGGGAAGCGGTGCAGCTTGTCGCCCAGACCCAGGTCGGCCAGCAGTGCTTTGGCTTGCTCGGCGTGGGCCTTGTCCTGCACAGGCGCGGAGACCATCACATTCTCCAACGCGGTGAGATAGTTGATCAAAAAGTGCTGCTGGAAAACAAAACCGAAATCGCTGCGGCGCAAGGCCACACGCTCACGCTCCGGCATCTTGCTGTAGGCACGGCCATCCAGGTAGATTTCGCCGGCGTTGGCCTTGCGCAGTCCGCTCAGGAGGTACAAAAGCGAACTCTTGCCCGAGCCGGAAGGGCCAAGAATGCCGATAAACTGGTGATCCTGAACGATCAGCGATACGCCATGCACCGCGTCGATGGTTTTGTCACCATCCTGATAAGTGAGGGTCAAATTTTCTCCCTGTAACATTGCTACTCCTTTTCGACTGTGATCCATCAATTCGCCTCTATGATACCCGATCCGCCAACTATTTTCCATAGGCGGCTGTCACACAGTGACGGTGATGACGCTCACATTACACCGTGACACTGTCATGGTGTTCAGAACCGACAAACAGATGAGAATGAGCAGCACAGTTCATTGACTTTTCACTCAGCGTCAGGTACAATCAGGCTACCTCAAGACGCCAATGTCCGGCATCAGAGGAAGGAGGCCAGCATGATCCGCGTTGCCGTCGTCGATGATCATCCGCACGTAGCCATTGCCCTGCGCGCGCTGCTCGACCAAACCACCGACATCCGCCTGGTAGCCGAAGCCAGGCGAGGCAGCGACGTGCCCGCACTGGTGCGTCAGGCTCGCCCCGACGTTCTGCTGCTCGACCTGCTCATCGAACCCCAATTCGACGCGCTGGCCGCCGTGCGCGACCTGCGTGCCGACTTTCCAAACCTCAAAATCTGCCTGCTCAGCGCGTTTCTGGAGCCGTCGATGGTGCGCGACCTGCTGCAGGCCGGCGTGTACGGCTATATCCTCAAAGATGACGATTACGTATCCAAGATCGAGGTCATTCTCCGCGATCTGGTAGACGGGCGCGTTTACCTGAGCACGCAGGTGTATCAGGCCATGGCTGAAGCAATGCGCACAGAAAGCGCCGAATCGACCCTGTCGGAGCGAGAACTGGACATTTTGCGGCTGGCCCGGCGAGGCTTGCCCAACCCACAGATTGCCCAATCGCTGCACATTTCGCCGGGCACGGTACGCAATCACCTCAGCACAATCTATCGCAAACTGGGCGTCCACAGCCGCCACGAGGCGCTTCAGATTGCGGCGGAACGAGGGTTGATCTGATATGATTGGCGATTATTTGATTGGCCTGGCGTTGGGATGGTTGAGCCTGGCGCTGGGGCTACTGCTCTATCGCGGACTGCGTCAGTGGTGGCAGCGACGGCAGTACGGCCCGGAGATCGATCACGGCCTGCTACTGGTTGAATATGGCCGCCGCATGACGAGCACGTTGGATCGCGAGGGGATTGTGCGCCTGTTCACCACCGACCTGCCGCGCGTGTTCGGCATCGAGCATGCCATGCTGCTGCTGCCACAAGACTACCATCTCGTCGCCGGAGAACTGACTTTGCCGATCAGCCATGCGGCGGTACGCTGGGTCGCATCCGCAGGCGAAGCGCAAAGAGCAGATCGGGGACGGCTGCACGCGCTGATCCGGCAAGGGCGCAGCGACCTGGATTGGGCTCAGGTCTGGGTGCCTTTGATGCGCGGGATCGATCTACGGGGATTGTGGCTACTCGGAGAACGAAGCGGGCAAGGGATGTCCTTGCGATTTTCGCCGCAAGACTTGCGCTGGTTGACCGCTGTGGGACGGCAGGCTGCACTCGTTCTGGAGGCGATCCACTATGCCGAACAGGAGCGGCTGGCTGCTTCGGATATCCGCGCACTGTATCGCCAGGTGGTGTCGGCGCGGGAGATCGAGCGCGGGCGAATGGCACGCGAACTGCACGACGGTGTGCTGCAAGACATGTGCGCCATCACCCGCGACCTGAAAGCGCTGGAAGCGCAAACGACGAACTCGGCCGTCGCCGAAAATTCCGGCGACGCCAACGTCCCCGGCACGGCAGCCCACGCCGGCTTGCCTGCACGCGCCGGCGAAGCCGTGCAGGCACTGCGCGCCATCTGCAATGACCTGCGCCCGCCGCTGCTCCAACAAGACCTCGTCTCGGCGCTCAAGGCGCTGGTCGAAGGGTTGGATGCACGTTCTGCCGCCCCCGTGCGCATCGACGTGCAGGTCCAGGACTCGCAGGTGCTATCGAACTGCCTCTCCGACGACATGGCCCTGGCCCTTTTCCGCATCACTCAGGAAGCGCTGCACAATGCCATCCAGCACGCCGACGCCTCCGAAATCGCCGTCAGCCTGACCCAATACCCCGACCGCCTGCGGCTCACCATCGTCGACGATGGGCGCGGCATTGCCGGCGGGTTTGAAGCGGGGCGATTTGTAGCGCAAGGCCACTTTGGCCTGGCCGGGATGCGCGAGCGTGCGGCGATGATCGGCGCCCGGCTGGACGTGCAGACTGCCGTCGACTATGGTACGGCGATCATTGTGCAGCTTCCTCTGGCGTCGGTTTCCGTCGATGAGACTTGGCTATAGGCCAATTGAGACATTGTCCATCCCCGCCTTCTCGGCCCGTGGTGGGCGAAGGCATGGAGCAACGGGGCGTTAAAACGACCTGCTCGCCAACCACCGGAAACGGTCGACGGATCAAGGAGGCTACAGTGGAAAAGAAAGGCGTTTTCACCAAAATCTTGGGCATCGTGGGAACGGTGCTGGTGTGGTTCCCTCTTCTGGCGCCGGTCCTGTTCGCTGTGGTTACCTTTATTCGAAGGCGCGGGCGAATGTTCCGGTTCGATTATCTCATGCCGGCCGAACTGTTTCCGGCGGCGCTGGTCGGCGGAGGGCTGCTCATCTGGGCAGCGTTGCGCGCCCGCTCGCGCCAGAAGCTGGTCGGTTGGGGGCTTGGCATCGCCGTAGGCTCACTGGTTGGAGGTCAGGCGCTGGCCGTGGTCACGGGGCTGGCTTCGGGCGAGATGGAGATGGCGGGATGGCCGTGGGCACTCGTTCTCGCGTCGCTTGCTGTCTATGTGTTGGCGCTGATCGCCATTGGCGTCGGTGGGGTGTTGTTGCTGCGCGATCTGTTCAAGGCTCCCAGCCATCCATCGAATGAAAGGACAAACTGACCACGCGTATCTCCGATCAAATCTGATGAGGTAAAAAAACGAGTCCCCTGAAAAAAGCCGCTTTCAACGTGCAGGCTTGACAGAACTCCCTGCCTGTGATATAAACGCCAGAGTAGAATGAACCGAACGCGATCTCGCCAGCGACGCCGGGATCTCGACCTGTATGCCCAAAATCAATTTGTATAGAGCAGGAGGAGTGTTTATGCCAGCACCACATGCAAACAAAACCATCGGCGTCCTGGTCGGCGGGGGGCCTGCGCCGGGATTGAACAGCGTCATTCACGCCGTGACCATCGAGGCGATCAATAACGGCTTTCGCGTATATGGGATCATGGAAGGGTTCAAGTATCTGTCTTCCGGCGAGGGACCGGGCAACA
Organism: uncultured Anaerolineae bacterium; assembly: GCA_964428175.1. Taxonomy (GTDB): domain Bacteria; phylum Chloroflexota; class Anaerolineae; order JAFGEY01; family JAFGEY01; genus CAYRXM01. The sequence continues at coordinate 20,312 of CAYRXM010000058.1, read as the reverse complement.
TCGTTCCGCTGGGCATTCGTGATGTGAGCCGGATTCACCTCAAGGGCGGCAGTATCCTCAAGACCTCGCGCGTCAACCCGACTGGCAAAGAAGAAACCTTGCGTAATTGTGTGGATACCTTGAATTCGTTTGGCATTTCTCACCTGGTCAGCATCGGCGGCGACGACACGGCTTTTTCGGCCTATTCGGTGGCCCGCTATGCCCAGGACAAGATGGGCCTGGACATCCGCTCGGTACACGTACCCAAGACCATCGACAACGACCTGCCGCTGCCGGAAGGCATCCCCACGTTTGGCTTTGAGACGGCCCGCGAGGTAGGTACGAAAATCGTACAAAATCTTATGGAAGATGCGCTGACCACACAGCGCTGGTACATTATTGTGGCGATGGGCCGCAAGGCCGGGCATCTGGCGTTGGGCGTGGGCAAGAGCGCCGGCACGACGCTGACCATCATCCCCGAAGAGTTTCCCAACAAACCTATTCGCATGAAAGAATTGGCCGACATCATTGCCGGGTCGATCATCAAGCGGCTGGGGATGAAACTGCCCTACGGCGTGGCCGTGGTCGCTGAAGGGATGATGGAGATCATCGATTCCCAGGACTTCGAGTTTATCGAGACCATCGAGCGCGACGAGCACGGGCACCCACGCCTGGCCGAAGTCAACTCGGCGGCAATCGTCAAGCAAGAGGTGCGCAAGGTGCTGGACGGGTTGGGTGTCAAGATCACCATCGTCGACAAGGAATTGGGCTACGAACTGCGCTGCGCCGACCCGTGCGCGTATGACATCGACTATACGCGCAGCCTGGGCGAGGCAGCGGTGACTTTTTTGCGCGAGGGCGGCACCAATGCAATGATCACCATCCAGCAGAACCAGACCAAACCCATCCCCTACGACGATCTGCTGGACCCCAAGACGCGCCGCACCGAAGTGCGCATGGTCAACATTGACTCGTTCACCTATCGTTCGGCGCGCAAGTTCATGATCCGCCTGACCCGGGATGATCTGCACGACCAAGAACTGCTCGCCAACATCGAGGCTCAGGTCGGCATTTCGCGGGAAACGTTTACGGAATACTTTGGCTATTTGGGCAACGCGCCGTACGCATTCTAGCCGGACACGCATCGAAGGATCAAGCCCTTGTGCACAAACCTGCCGAGGGCTTTTTTTTACACCCGGCGCGTGCCGCGTCCGGACGGAAATTTGCCCTTGTCCTCAAGCGCAAGCTGTGTTACAATGGTAAACGATGACAAGCCCCAGATTGTGCAATTCATCTGATGGAGACGGGCATTGAACAAGCCGCCGCTCAGACGCCTGTTGGACAGGCAGCAAATTCAGGCACTGCTTGAGGAGTGGTGCATCCTGTGTGGCGAGTCGGTTGTCCTGGGCATCGCCGAGGCCTCCGGCCGCTGGATTGCCGTCCACCCAGTGGCGCCGGAAGGGGTGCCCATCGAACAGGTCTGCCGGGACGGGCAGGCGCTGCTCGACGGGCAGATGGCCGTCGTGCCGCTGGCAGACAATGACGGTGATGTGCTTGGCGTGCTGTACCTGGCCCCAGACCGGCCCGATTTGCGCGTTGTGCTGCACCACGTGATGTCGATGGTGCTGCAAAAGGACGTGATGCTCAAATCGCTCGCCCAGGAGACATTGGATCGCTACCGCGAGGTCAACCTGCTCTATCGCGTCCACGAAACGATCGGCGCTTCGGTCGATCTGGGCCAGGTGGTCGAGCGCGTGCTGGACGAGAGCGTGCGCATCATCAAGGCCGATGGGGGGGTGGTGCTGTTGCCCGACGATCTGACCGAGACGCTTGTCGTCCACGACAGCATTGCCCTGGACGATCCGGCGCATCAGGAAGCGCTGCTCGGACATACGCTGGCCCAACAGGTTTTTTCCAGCGGGCGGCCGCAGATTTTGAACGAGCTGCAAGCCGCCGACGCCAACCCTGCACTGTTGCCGTTCAGCGCGCTGCTGTCAGCGCCGCTCAAGACCCAGGAGGCCACGATGGGCGTGATTCTCCTCTTTCGCAGCCAGCAGGGCGCAATGTTTACCGCCGGCGACGAGAAACTGCTCAATGCACTGGCCTCGCAGGCGGGCATCGCCATCACCAATGCCCGACAGGTTCAAGAACGCGAGCAGCGCTTCAGGCAGCAGATTCAGGCCTTGCGCATCGAGATCGACGAAGTGAAAAAGCAAAAAGAGGTCGCTCACATCACCGAGAGCGAATATTTTCGCTATCTGCAAGAAAACGCGCAGCGTCTGCGCGAAGAGTTTGATATCTAGTACTCGGCCAAACTGGATCAGGCAGGTCACTGGCGCGCACGGGGCGGCCTTTTCACTTATCATCTCTGGTTGGCAAGAGTACTGGCTCGGTCAGCGGCATTTTCCCGCCCATCACCCGTATGGAGGCAATCTATGGCAAAGCTAATCTCGCTGCACTCGTTTCGCGGCGGCACGGGCAAGTCCAACATCACCGCCAACTTGGCCGCCGTTCTCGCCCTGGCCGGAAAACGTGTGGCCGTCATCGACACTGACATCCAGTCGCCGGGCATCCACATCATCTTTGGACTCAACGAAGAGCAGGCCAGCTATACCTTGAACGATTACCTGTGGGGCAAATGCCGCATCGAGGATGCCGCCTATGATGTGACGCCTCAAGAAGCAGTGCAGGGCAAGGTCTTTTTGGTGCCTTCCAGCATCAAGATCAACGAGATTTCGCGCATCTTGCATGAAGGCTATGATGCACGATTGCTCAAAGACGGGTTCAAGGCGTTGGTGCGTGACCTGTCGCTGGATTATCTGATCATCGACACCCACCCCGGACTGAACGAAGAAACGCTGCTCTCGATTGCCATCTCGAACATCTTGATCATCATCCTCCGTCCGGACCAGCAAGATTTTCAGGGCACCAGTGTCACCCTCGAAGTGGCCCGCAAACTCGGCGTGCCCACGATGTTTCTCGCACTCAACAAAATTCTGCCCGACAGCGATTTCAAGGCCTATCGAACGCAGTTGGAACAAACCTACAATGCCGAGGTCGGCGCGCTGCTGCCCCTGGCAACCGAGATTGTCCGTCTGGCCAGCAGCGGCATTTTCTATCTGCAAGCTCCCAAACACCGTTTTAGCAAAGAGATCAAGACCCTGGGCGATAAAGTGCTGGCGGTGGAGTAGCCCCATGAGCCAGGAGATTTTCCCTCAACAGACCGGCAGCGGCGTCGACGATGCGTTTGGCTGGCTCAAAGGCGGCCGCACTCGCTCAGGTCAGCGCAGCGAGGCTTTTTCGATCACCCAGTTGCTAGACCTGCCCGATGTGCAGCGTGAGCTGATGATCGAGATCAACAAGCGCGAGCCGATCACCCTGGCCGAGCTGGCCCGCTCGCTCGACCGCAGCCCGGTCGAGTTGGAGCTTGAACTCAACCAGTTGGTAGCCCAAAACTGGCTCGAGGTCCAGGAAGACGATTTTGGCGAGTGGATTTACCGGGTGCGCCTGGCCCGGCACAGCAAGCGCGTCTTGCCGCCGGGCATTTGGCAAACGTTGGACGACCGCTGGCAGATCCCCATCTTTCGCCTCTTTTCAGAAGCCTCGCTGGAAGAATTTTCAGAGCGTTTTCAACTCGAGAACCACGCCGAAGGGGCGATCCTCTTTCGCGCCGGCGAGTGGGGCGAACGGATGTACATCCTCGACAGCGGGCGGATCGATCTGCTGGTACACAACCAGGCCGGCGCCCCCTTTGTCGTCCGCACGGCTGCCGCCGGCGATGTATTTGGCGAAATGTCGATCATTGTCGGCGAGCAGCGTCCCTATACCGCCCAGGTCCGCGAAGAGGCGCGAGTGTGGACGCTCGACAAGGCCGACCTGGACTATCTGATCGCGCAGCATCCGTCGGTGGGCCTGTCGATCCGCCGCGAACTGGCCCAGCAGCACAAGACGCTGCACAACGCCGCCGAAATCAAGCGGCAGCATAACCCGGTCGTCGCCGTAGGTCAGGAGGGGCACAAATTGGCCTGGCAGCTTGCCCGGCAGACCAGCGGCAGCGTGGTCTATATCGATCTGATCGGCAAGCGCCCGGAAACACTGCCCAATTTGACCTGCATCGAGGGCGGCGGGATGCGCAGCAAAGCCATCGCCGACACGATCGACGAGCAGACCGAGCGGGGCACCTGGGTGGTGATCGGCGCTCACCCGCAGATGACCGATCAGTTGATGCGCGTGATCGGCCTGGCCAAAGTGGTGATCGATCTGACCGGCAGCAGTGCGCCCTGGCTGCGCGCCGCATCGCGCCGTTATTGGAACATGTCGATCGATGACGATCTGTACCTGTCGCGCCTGGTTCGCAAGCTCACCGGACACGTGACCGGCCTGGTGCTTTCTGGCGGCGCGGCGCGGACAATTGCCCACCTGGGCGTGCTCCAGGTGTTGAGCAGTGCGGGCATCGAATTTGATGCCATCGCCGGCTGCGGCTACGGGGCCTTGTGGGGCGTCCTGTTCGCGGCCGGCTGGTCGGCCGCGCAAATGATCGACCTGGCCGTGAACAAGCTGGCCCGGCTCCAGCCCTTTGGCGGCTGGCTGGGCCTGCGCCCGGCCAGCCGCCCGGGGTTGTTCGACGCCCGCTCGGTGCGTGGATTGGTCCGCGAGACTGTTGGCCGGCTGACTTTTGCCGACCTCAAGACGCCGTGCCAACTGGTGGTCAGTGACCTGGTGACGGGCGACACGATCTGGGTCGATCACGACAACCTGTTCAACACCCTGTCTGCCTGTGTGGCGACTCCGGGGCTGGTCACACCGGTCGAGGCGCAGGACCGGCTGCTGGTCGATGCCATCCTGACCAACCCGCTCCCCGCTGACGCGGTCATCACCCAAGACACCGATGTTGTTATCGCCAGCAGCGTCATCCCGCCGCCCAGCGCGCGCCAGAACAAGGCGCTGCAAAGCTATGAGCAGAACCTGGTGAGCAGCTGGTTTGGCGTGTGTGATGTCGTCGCCCACGAGCGTTCGCTCGATCACCTGAGTGCAATCGACCTGCTGATCGCTCCGCAGGTCGCCGATCTGGCCGATACTGCTTTTGAGCATGCCGAACGCCTCATCGAACGGGGGCGTCAGGCCGCCGAAAAGGCACTGCCACAAATCAAAAAACTGGGTTTGGAGTGAATTGAATGAAAAAAATCCTGATTGTCGATGACGAGCCTTTGATCCGCACGCTGCTCGAAGAAACACTCGAAGATTTTCTGGATCACGGCGTTGACCTGCTCACGGCCAGCAACGGCCTCGAAGGCTGGGCGATCATCCAGCAAGAACAGCCGCAACTGGTGTTCCTGGATGTGATGATGCCCAAAATGAGCGGCTATGAAGTGTGCCAAAAGGTCAAACAGACCCCCGAACTGGCTAACACTTATGTGATCATGCTCACCGCCAAGGGCCAGGAAATCGACCGGCGGCGCGGCAATGAGGTCGGCGCCGACGAGTACGAAACCAAGCCCTTTGACCCCGATTATATCATCGAGCGCGCCAAGTCTGTGCTGGGGGTCCATTTTTAGCATCCCGGCCGCAGATTGGGTTCGAGACGGTGCGCGAAATCGGCGCACCGTTTTCATTTCTCGTCCGTGTTGGAGGGCAGGGCAAAATTTGCGCAATATTTACCCCTGATCAGTTGCTCTCTGGCCCAATATCCGCTATAATTCAAGTGAGGCAAAGAGGTGAGCATCCAGACCCAGCCAGAACCCCGGCCCGAGTCGAAACCGGAACCCACCGGCGCCGGACACATTGTCAAAGACCTCATCGAAACGATCGGGCTGGCAATCGTCATCGTGGTCGGCATTCGTCTTTTGATCCGCAATTTCTGGATCGACGGTTCTAGCATGGAACCCAGCCTGCACCACGGGCAGCATTTGCTGGCTACACGGTTCAGCTATTGGTTCCAGCCGCCGCAGCGCGGAGATGTCATCGTTTTTCGCTCGCCCATCTCGCAGGAACGCGATTTGATCAAGCGCGTGATCGGCCTGCCCGGTGAAACGGTGGCCGTGCGCGATGGTCGGATATGGATCGACGGGCAGCCGCTCGACGAGCCGTATGCCAACCCAACCCCATACAACGGCGGCCCCTGGCAGTTGGGCCAAGACGAAATTTTCGTGCTTGGAGACAACCGCCCCGCCTCGATGGATTCACACAACTGGGGGCCACTGACACTGAATCGAATCATCGGCAAGGCCTGGTTTTGCTACTGGCCGCCCAATCTGTGGGGGAAAATTCCCCATTGGAAATTTGAAAATGAGTTATTCTGAGACCGAGATCGAAAAACTGGTCCGGGCGAAAATCGGCGCGTGGAGTGGAGCCATCATTTCCCCGCCGGCGGCGCAGATCAAGATCGACGCCAATGATCTGGCGCGAATGATCGATCACACCCTGCTCAAGGCCGACGCCACGCGCGCGCAGGTGATCGCCCTTTGCCAGCAGGCCGCCGAGTATTCGTTTGCCTCGGTGTGTGTCAACCCGTGTCAGGTGGCCTTTTGCGTCGACCTGCTCAAGCGCGCGCCCCAGGTGGCCGTGTGTACGGTGGTCGGGTTCCCGCTCGGGGCCACGCTCGCCCGGGTCAAGGCGTATGAAGCCGAACAATGCATCGCTGCCGGTGCGTCCGAGATCGATATGGTCATCAACATTGGCGCGCTCAAGGACGGCGACCACTGGCGCGCGTACCAGGATGTGCTGATTGTCGCCGAGGCTTGTCACGCGCATGGCGCTCATCTCAAGGTGATCATTGAAACGGCGCTGCTGACCGATGAGGAAAAAGTGGCCGTTTGCGCACTCGCTCAGGCGGCGGGCGCAGACTTTGTCAAGACATCGACCGGCTTTAGCACCGGCGGCGCGTCGGCACAAGACGTCGCCCTGATGCGGCACATGGTGGGGCCGGAGATGGGGATCAAGGCCGCGGGGGGGATCCGCAGCTATCATGACGCACTGGCCATGACCGCCGCCGGCGCGACGCGCATCGGCGCCAGCGCGAGCATCCAGATCGTTACCCAGGCGCGTGAGGAGATCTAGATGGCAACACAAGACACGATCCAGTTGATGTGCCCCAACTGCCACCTGGGCAGGTTGAGACACCGCAAAATGACTTTTGCCAGCACGTTTCAGGGCGACTTGCTGGTGGTGCCCAATACCACCGCGCTGATCTGTGATGTTTGCGGCGAGACCGTGGTCGATCCAGAGATGCTGACCCGTCTTTCGGGGCTGCTTTCCACCGGCAAGCCCATGCGTGGGGTGATCGCACCGCGACGTCCGCACACCTAGCGCGCATCCGAAATAAAAACGGAGCCTGGTCAGAATGTCCTGACCAGGCTCCGTTTGTTTTGCTCGCCGGCGAATCAGATCGTGTCGAGCTGCTGCGAGTCGACAATGATCAGGTCCGGCCCAATGGAGCGGGTGATGCGGATCGGTACGCGCCTGGATTGGGCCACCGGGCCTTTGACAAAGACCCGCGACAGATCATAACCCACGATCTGCCCCGAACCGTCGATCATGATGTCGTTCAACAACCCCACCTTGACGCCTTTTTCGGTGGCGATGGGGCGGCCCTTGAGCTTGCCGGCCGAGAGCAGGCTGGCCACGCCGTGCAGCGTGTTGTCGCGCACCATCGCCTCGTTGCTCTTGACCAGGATCACGTCGCGGCCATAAACCTGAATCACTGTGCGCGGCACCACCATGGTATCCTTGCTGAACGCTTTGGAGGGCAGCACCAACGCGGCAAGCTCCAGCCTGGCCGGATCGATCAGCACATCCTTGACCTTGCCAATGTTCTCGCCCAGGTTGATAGTAATGATCGACATGCCGATCAGGTCCAATGTTTTGATCATGGTCTGTTCCTCCGTAATCCCCGGCGTGCCGGATGCGTCCAGGCCGCCGCCCAACCCTGGAGAAAATGCTTTGCGCCGCTCTTGTTTGAGCGGGCTAGAGCACATCCAGCGCGCGGCGGAAGCGGCGTACCACTTCTTGCAAAATGCCGATCGCCACATCGGCGTCCTGGCGCATCTCGCCCATCAGTTCCCACTGCGAGAGCACCAGGCAGTGAGTGTCTTGGGTAGCGACCACCGATGCGGTGCGCGGATCTTCGTCGAGCAGGGCCATTTCACCGAAAAAGTCGGTTGGGCCAAAGGTATTGACCACGGCCTTGCTGCCATCCGAGCGCACGCGGATAGCCTCGGCAGCGCCGGCGGTGATGATAAACAACCCGGCCCCTCCCTTGCCCTGGGTAACGATGTCCTGACCGGCCTTGTACGCGCGCTCTACCAGCCGCCCGGCAAGCCGCTCGAGCTGGCGTCCATTCAGATCATGGAACAGCGGCACACGGGCCAAAAACTCGACGACTTTTTTCACATCTGCCATTGCTTTTCCCTCCTTGTCGAAAACGCTTGTGCTGTTTGCCAAGCATACCCGGAATTGATTGATTGCATCCAACAGCAAGTGTAGCATAATTACCGCTCAACGTCAAAAAAATGCCCCCGCAACTTGCCCATTGACGCCTTGTCAGATATAATCAGGTTCCAGTTTTCACTTTGGGAGGTTTTTGTGTCAACAGTTCAAGCTCTGCTCAAGACAATGCGCCCTAAACAGTGGGTCAAGAATGTGTTTATTTTTGCGGCCCTCGTCTTTGACCGCAAATTGTTTTCAATCGAACCGCTGCTGCACACGGTCGCTACGTTTATCGCTTTTTGCCTGATTTCGAGCACGGTTTATCTGATCAACGATCTGGTTGATATTGAACGGGACCGTCAGCACCCCACCAAGCGCAACCGCCCCCTGCCTTCGGGTAAGCTCAAGCCTGGCGCGGCGATTGTGGCGGCGATCATTATTCCCGCGATCATTATCCCGTTTTCGTTCGTGGTCGCTCCGGCGTTGGGGGCGATCATCAGCCTCTATTTGGGGTTGATGATCCTGTACACGTTTGTCCTCAAGCGCTGGGTGATCATTGACGTGATGACCATCGCCGCTGGGTTTGTGCTGCGCGTCGCCGCCGGCGTGGTGGTGATCGAAGCAGAAAACTTTTCGCCCTGGCTGTACATTTGTATGACCCTGCTGGCCCTCTTTTTGGGCTTTGGCAAGCGCCGCCACGAATTGTTCACCCTGGAAGCCGGCGCCGAAAACCATCGCGCCAGCCTCCAGCATTACAGCCTGGAATTGATCGATCAGATGACGGTGGTCGTCGTCTCGGCGGCGTTGATGGGTTATTCGCTGTACACCTTTTCTGCGCCCAACCTGCCGCGCATCGACGGTCAGCCGGTGATGATGCTGACTATTCCTTTCGTGCTCTATCCCATGTTTCGCTACCAATACCTGGTACACGTGCGCAAGATGGGCGGCACGCCGGAGGAGATTGTCCTCGGCGACCCACCGTTCGTCGTCGCCTTGCTGCTGTACGGGATCGCCGTACTGGTTTTAATGTACTTGTTTTAGCCGCACCGACATCAAAAGGCAACCCACCGGGTTGCCTTTTTTCTTTGCGAACCAAACCAATTTGAGCCGCGTATCATGGACAAGAGAGGGCAGGAAACAGCGTGAACGCGATATGGACGGAGACCGATAACGAACTGATTGCACAGACGTTGGGCGGCGACAATGCCGCATTTGGCCAACTCGTTATGCGCTACCAGCAAATCGCAACCGGTGTCGCCTATCGCATCTGTGGTGACCTGGCAATGGCTGAGGACGTGGCGCAATTGACATTCATCCGCATCTGGGAAAAACTGGGCACGTACCGGCCCGAAGGTAACTTTAAAGCCTGGCTGTGCCGCATCGCCGCCAACCTCACCATCGACACGCTGCGCAAGCAAAAACCAGCTGCCGACATCGACGACATGGCTTTGGCCGACCCCGGGCATGGCCCGGAGCGAAGCGTCGTCCAGCAAGAGCGCGCGGCCGCCGTCCGCGCCGCACTGATGCGGCTGCCTACGCACAGTCGGGCTGTGCTGGTGCTTCGCGAGTACGAAGGTTTTTCGTACCACGAGATCGCCGATGCACTCAACATCCCGCTGGGCACAGTCAAATCCAGGATCAACGACGCGCGGCGGCGGCTGCAAGAAGAACTGCGCGATTTGATTCAACAGGAGTCTTGCTGATGCAACACGTAAATCACTTGCTCGGTGAATACCATGACGGCGAGTTGAACGCCCGCCAGCGCCGGCAGGTCGAGGCCCATCTCGACGAATGCGAAACCTGCCGCGCCGAACTGGCGAGCCTGACCCGGTTGTCGAGCCTGATGCAGGCGTACACGCTGCCCAAAACGCTGATGCCGCCCGAGACGTTCCGCTCGCGGGTGATGCTCCAGGTCGCGCGGCGCAAGCGGCAGCCGCGTACGTCTTGGGTCTGGTATGCAGTTCCGGCTGGTTTGGGCAGCGTGCTGATCCTGCTGCAAGCGACCATCGTATTGCTGTTGCTGCTGCTTTCGGCACTGAGTTGGAGCGGCCTCGACATCGCCGCCTCATTGATGCCCGGCTGGCTTGAATGGTTGGGTGCGCAGACCTGGTGGGGTAACATCTTGATTTCTTCTGGGTTGGGCCTGCTCAACCTGATCGCGTATGTTTCGCTGTGTGTTGTGCTGGTTCTTTTGTTTATTCCGTACGCCGGTTGGGTCGGACTGCTGTGGCGCTCCGTTCACAAGAGTCTGGCCGAGTAAATACGCTTGAGGAGGTTGTACAATGGATCATTTCAAGATTTTCAAACGTGCCTGGGATATCGTCTGGAAATACCGCACACTGTTGTTGATCGGCCTGGTGTTGGTGTTGGTTGGCGGCGCTGTGGGCGGCCGGTTTATGGGCGCGCCGGGCGGCGGGTCGCCGGGCGGTGGTGGCTCGAGCAGCGGATCGAGCGGTGAGGGCGGTGACATGAGCGCGCCCGACTGGGATGTGGTATGGGACAAGATTGTGCCCATCGTGATCGCCGTCTTGATCGTGATCGCCATCCTGTTTGTCCTGTCCATATTGCTGGCTCTTGCCAGATTTGTGCTGCGCTATGTAACCCGCGCGGCATTGATCAAGATGGTCGATCGCTATGAAGAAACGGAAGAACAAATCGGCTTTATGGAAGGGCTGCGCTTGGGCTGGAGTGGGCCGGCGGCGCGCAGGTTGTTCATCATCCGTTTGATCCTGGCCCTGCCGCTGATTCTGCTCACGCTGCTGGGCCTGCTGGCGGGCGCGGCGCTGACCATTGTGCTTGTCGTACTGGTCATCGTTGTCGCCAACTCGGGCGGCGGCGGCGCAGTCGTCGCCGCAGTCGTGTTTGGCATCGCGCTGTTTTTCATTTTTATGCTCATTCTGATGCCGTTGAGCCTGATCGCCATCCTGCTGCGGGTGATCATCTCGGTCGTTCAGGAAATTGCCTTCCGCATCTGCGCGCTGCAAGGCAAAGGCGCCTGGGAATCGATCCAGGAGGCCGTGGCCTTGATCCGCCGCAATCTGTGGCCGACCGCACTGCAAGCGCTGCTGCTGTTCGGTCTGGGGATTGCCTGGAACATAGCGCTGTTCATCGTCATCGTGCCGTTGGCACTCCTGGCCTTTTTCATCGCCGGTCTGCCTGCATTGATTCTGGGATCAATCGTGGCGCTGTTCACTTCGCCGATTTTGGCGCTCATCTTGGGAATGTTTATCTTTGGCGCATTGGTCATTCTGCTCCTGGCTTTGCCCGGCGTGGCCTTTGCGACCTTTGCCACCGTTTACCACTCGACGGTGTGGACGCTGACTTATCGCGAACTGCTGGTTATTGATGCTGGAGAAGATCGAGAGACCGAGCTGATCGAGTTCAAGGCCAATCTGGGATAACATTCGTCGTTGTCTTGCTCCCACGCTCTGCGTGGGAGCAAGACACATGGAGATAACATGAAAAAAATGAATCGGCGAAAATTCTTGATCTTGTCAGGTAGCGCACTTGGTGGTATGATTGCGCTGTGTGGCAGCGGCGCGGCCGTGGCCTTGTGGTCGCCGCCGGTCGAAATGGCCCGATCCAGTTGCGGAAAGGAAGTAAATGTGAGCAAAAAAGTCCTGGTGGCCTATGCCAGCAAATGCGGTTCGACGGGCGAGATCGCCCAGGCGATAGGCGATGTGCTGTGCCAGGGCGGCGCAGAGGTCGATGTCAGACCGGTCAAATCTGTGACCAGCCTGGATGGCTATGACGCAGTGGTCATCGGCACGGCGATAAGGATGGGGCAGTGCCTGCCGGAAGCCAAATCGTTCGTCGAACGGCACAAAGAGGCTTTGAGCAAGGTGCCGCTGGCCTATTTTGCCGCCTGCCTGGCTCCCACGGCGACGGAGGAGTCGGAGCGCAAACAGGCTGAAACCTATCTCGATGCGCTCAAGGCCATCGTCAGGCCGGCTGCCGAAGTCGTCTTGGCCGGCAAAATGGACCCCAAAAAGCTGTCCTTTCTCTTCAAGTTGATGATGCAGTCCATGAAAATCCAGGAAGGCGATTTCCGCGATTGGGAGACGATCAAGGCCTGGGCGCAAGAGATCGAACCCGTTCTGTTGAACGTATGACTCCACTGAAAGAACTCGCGCAAAGGCGCCTCCAACCAATGGTTGGCGTCGCCAAGTTTTGGTATAAATACAGAACTCAAAGACTATTTTAACAATCTTTGCGTCTTTGCGACTTGGCGTGAGAGACTTTTTTCAGGAGACTCCCGCATGAATCACTTGAAAAGTAGAATGACCTTTTTTCAGCCAAGTCACGCATAAGATTTGATCGTCCGTCCTTTCCATAGTAAAATGCCAGGCGTGTGATTCACCGCTTGGCATTTTTGTTTGCGAGGATACCGCGTTGACTCTGGTCCATGCCCCCGCCAAAATCATCCTGTTCGGCGAACACGCCGTCGTCTATGGCCGCCCGGCCATCGCCGTGCCGGTGGTCGATGTGCGCGCCACCGTCCGCGTTGAACCGGCCCCGCCCGGCGCGGGGATCGCCATCGACGCGCGCGACATCGGGCGCACCATCCGCCTGTCTGATGCGCCCGACGATGAGCCGCTGGCGCTCACCGTACGTAACACCCTGTCCCACCTGGGCCTGGATGCGCGCGGGCTTGACCTGACCCTGACCCTCACCTCGACCATTCCCATCGCCAGCGGGTTGGGCAGCGGCGCGGCGGTGGCGGTGGCGCTGATCCGCGCTTTGAGCGCGCACCTCGGCCGGCCGCTCGACGCGGCGCAGGTCTCTGTGCTGGCCTACCAGACGGAGACACTCTTTCACGGCACGCCCAGCGGCGTCGACAACACGGTCATCGCCCACGCGCAGCCGGTCTATTTCAAAAAAAATTGCCCTATCGAAACCTTTGCCGTCCACACGCCGTTTTGGATTGTCATCGCCGACACCGGCCGGCCGGGCCTGACCAAAGAGAGTGTCGCCGATGTGCGCGCGGCCTGGCAGCGCGACCCGGCGCGCTATGACGCACTTTTCGATGCGATAGGAGCAATCACCGACCGCGCGCGGCAGGCCATCGAAACGGGCAACGTGGACGCCCTCGGCCCATTGATGGATGAAAACCAGGTCCTGCTGCGCCGGCTCGACGTTTCATCGCCCGAACTGGAGACGCTGGGGGCGGCGGCGCTGAAGGCGGGCGCAGAGGGAGCCAAGCTCTGCGGCGGCGGGCGCGGCGGCAACATGATCGCCCTGGTCGGCCCGGATAACGCAGAGCAGATTCGCCGCGCCCTGCTCGACGCGGGGGCCAAAAACGTGATCGTCACAGGAGTGGGAACATGAACGTGCCGGATTTGATCGAGGTTTTGCGTGCCGAAGGGCAGTTGACGGTGATCGAGCGCGAGGTCGATCCGCAGATCGAGATGGCGCGGGTGATCCGCGCGCTGGACGAGCGGGCGATTTTGTTCAACAAGGTCAAGGGTTACAACACGCCGGTGGCAGCCAACCTCTGCGCGCGGCGCGAGTACATGGGGCTGGCCCTCGATGTGGCTCCGGACCGCCTGCTGTTCGAGCTGGCGCGGGCGCTGGAAACCCCCGTCGAGCCGGAGGTGGTTGGCCGCGCCGCCTGCCAGCAGGTCGTCGAAGCGAAGGCCAACCTCGATTTGCTGCCGATTTTGTTCCACAAAGAAGAAGACGGCGGGCCTTATGTAACCAGCGGCGTGTTGATCACCCGCGACCCCGTGCATGGGGACAACATGGCCATTCATCGCCTGATGAAGCTGGACGAGCGGCGCTTTGCCGCGCGGCTGGTGGAGGGGCGGGGTACGCATACCGCCTGGAAAAACAGCGCCGGCGACCTGCCGGTGGCGATCTGCATCGGCCTGCCGCTGCACGTCCTGCTCGCCTCGGCCATGTCGCCGGCCAAGGGGGTCAACGAGCTGCACATCGCCGCCGCGCTGGCCCCCACGCCGCTGGTGCGCTGTCGCAGCAACGACCTGCTCGTGCCTGCCGAGGCCGAGTGGGTGCTGGAAGGCCGCCTGACCCACGACCTGACCCGCGAAGGGCCGTTCATCGATCTGACCGAGACGTATGACATTGTGCGCTTGCAGCCGATCATCGAGATCGACTGCATCACGCATCGAAAAAATGCCTGTTATCACGCCCTGCTACCCGGCCTGGCTGAGCACAAGCTGTTGATGGGCATGCCCCGCGAGCCGACCATTTACGCCGCTGTCAACCGGGTGTGCCCATGCACCAACGTCTGCCTGACCGTGGGCGGGATGAGCTGGCTGCACGGCGTGGTGCAGATCGACAAGCAGCACGCCGATGACGGCGCGCGGGCGATCATTGCCGCGTTTGAAGGCCATTCGTCGATGAAACACGTCGTCGTCGTCGACATCGATGTCGATCCGTTTAACCCGGCCGAGGTCGAGTGGGCGGTCGCCACCCGCTTCCAGGCCGACCGCGATTTGTTCGTGCTCACCGATCAACCCAGCAGCTCGCTCGATCCGTCGGCCAAACACGCGCCGGGCGAAAAAACGCGCACGGCCAAACTCGGCCTCGACGCCACCATCCCCTGGATCGACCACGCCGGGCGCGAGCGCACACTGCAAGAACGGGCCGAATTTTTGCGGGTCAGCTATCCACCGGTCGATTTGGAGGCTTACCTGTTGTAGGTTGGGTTGAACGAACGTGAAACCCAACAACGCTTCGCCAGATTGAATATTGGGTCTTGTACCTCGCCAACTAAATCGGACCGGCACGTGTGCCGACTGAACAGGGCCTGATTGCTCGGAAAGATCGTTGCCCAAAATGCCAGGATCGCGGGGAATGGACCCTATTCTACTCGATTCCGCTCCATGTACTCACGAACTGCCTTTTCATAGTCGCTCTTTTTAACTACTTGAGACGTATGTAATTGAATGTCTGGTTGACTTGAACTTTCTATGATGATTTCTCGAGTCACTCGCCAATATTTTGCTGTATCATACCCTTTTATGCTTTGATATCGCTTCACAATCCTTTCCGACAGCTTGAAATCCGTTCCTCTTGTATGTACGATTCCCTTCTTGAGCAGAAAAATTAGTCCCGCGCACAATTCATCGAATTTTATGATCGCATGATTTACATAATCTGCTGCGGATATGATGGATTCGATACTGGCTTGCTGCTCTCCCCCGCCAAATACGATGCCCATCAAGACCCAGTCTGTTTGCGAATCCTGGTTTGCTGTCATTGGCCAATTTCCCCAAGTCGCCGCCTTCAGGCCTGGCCGGTTTGCCAACCGTGGCAGGTCTGTCAATGCTGCGCCGGATGAACCGGGCCTCTGGCCAGTCCGGTAAGCGTCGCGCTCACCTGCCACAGCCGGGCGGCGGTGGCCGTGTCGTAGGATGCCGGCGATGACGGAACGGCGCGGCACTTGACAAAGTATTTTCCCGTAACCCCTGCTACCTCCGGCCAAGTCGCCAGGTAGATGCCGGTCTGTGCGCCTTGCTCCGGGCTGAGAAAGGCGAAACGAAACAGGCGCACGAGCAGGCCCGTTGTGTTGCGGCTGTTGGCGGCAAATTGGGTCGCCACGATGCCCGGATGCAGCGCGTTCACCGTCACCTCTGTGCCCTCCAGCCGCCGCGCCAGTTCGTAGGTAAAGAGCAAAATAGCGAGCTTGGAGTGCGCGTAGGCTTGCAGTCCCTGGTAATTCGTCCGGCTTTCCAGGTCATCAAAGTTGATCCGCGCTCTGGCATGCGAGCGAGACGAGGTATTGATGATCCGGGCCGGGGCGCTGTCCTGGATCGTGTCGAGCAGCAAGTTGGTCAGCAGGAAATAGCCCAAATAGTTGAGGGCGAACGTCATCTCGATGCCATCGACGCTTTCCCGACGCCGATCAAACATCGCTCCGGCATTGTTCACCAGCACATCCAGTCGCCGGTAGCGGCTCTTGAACTGCTGTGCCAATTGGCGAATCTCGGCCTGCGCCGAAAGGTCGGCGCGCATAAATTCGACCGCGTCGCTGCCCGCCTGCTGCGCGATCTGTTCGGCCACAGCCGTGCCCCGGTCCGAGTCGCGGTCGACGAGGATCACCGTTGCGCCTTTTTGCGCCAGCGCCCGAGCCGTCACCGCGCCGATGCCCGAAGCAGCCCCCGTTACCAGGCAGACCTTGCCGTGCATGGGCTTTTCAGAATGTGTCATATCCGTGATGCTCTTTCATGATCAGTCTATTCGAACTTGAACCGCCAGACCCCCACCACAAAAAAGACCAGCGCAAACCCCAACAGCACGCCGACCTCGGGCAGAATCTCTGCCAGGCCGCCGCCGCGCATCACCAGGTCGAGCATGCCTTGCATGGCCCAGGTGGTTGGCAGCACCTTGACGGCGCTTTGCATGGCCGTGGGGAACAACTCGATTGGATACCAGCAGCCGCCCAGCAGGGCCATCACCATGCCCAGCATAATGCTCAGGCCGTTGGCCTGCCCCTCGGTCTTGACCAATGTGCCCAGCGTGGTGCCCAGCGCAGCCGCGGCCAGCGCGAATGAGGTCAGCAGCACCCCCAACGCCAGCGGCTCGCGCCCCCACGGCAGTTTCATCACAAACACGCCAAACAACACCAGCAGCATCATTTGCACCAGCGCATTGAACACCTGCCCGCTGATGGTGCCGAGCAGAAAAACGGAGGAATGGGTGGGCGTGGTCAACAGGCGGCGCAGCGTGCCCCGGCGTCTCTCGGAGGCAAACGATTCCGAAAGCCCCAGCAGGGGAATAAAAACCCAGGTGATGAGCTGCCCGGCCGACGAGTTGGCCGCCGGATCGTACTCGACCTGCTCGGGTGTGCCGGCGCGCGTTATGGTCAGCCGCGCCGGGGCTTCGGCCATCAGCGTCTGTGCTTTGTCCAGGGCGGCCTCAAAATAAGCCTGCCGCTCGGCGTCCGATTCAAACGCGCGCATCTTTTCGGCCTCGGCGACGCTGCTTTGGGCGATGGTCACGTTGCTGCTGACTCGCCCCAGCACGGCCTGCACGGCGCGCTCGGCAACCAGTGCGTTGAGGTTGTTGGACTGCTGCTTGATCTCCAGTTCCGCGTCGGCAGCCGCCAGATCGAACCCGGCCGGGATGAACAGCACCGCCGCGACACGCCGTTCGTTGAATTCGCGTTCGGCCTCCTGGCGGTCCTTGAGGACGGGCCGCACAGCGCTCGATCTCTCCAGTTCGGCGATTACCTGCGCCGAGAGCGACGAACCGGCCTCGTCGACCGTGGTCATGCGGACGCGATTGTCCGTGTCGTCACCGGGCGTGCCGCCGGCCAGCACCACGGTGAACACGAGCGGCAGGATAAGAAAAAAGAGCAGTTCCAAAAAACTGGAAAAGCGGATGACCGAATCTTTGTAGGCAATGGCAAAAATCTTTCTCATTGTTGCGCAATCCCTTGCCGGTTAAAGGCAAATATGGAAACAGTAAATAAAACAGCGCCCATCACCAGCAAGGCCAGGATCGGGCGTAGCACATCGACCAGACTGCCGCCCAGAGCCAGAGTGGCGAATCCATCCAACCCCCAGGCGTTGGGAGTGATCTTGCTGACCCAGCGGATTGCCTCGGGCATGTTTTCCAGGTCGATGAAATTGCCACCCAGGATGCCAAACGTGAGCATCAGCGCCGAGCCGAGTGCCGCGACCTGGCCTGGCGTGCGCCCAAACGCAGTCAGCAGCATGCCCCAACCGGTCGCGCCGAACACCGCCGCCATCACCAGCGCGATCACCGCCAGCGGGTCGCCCCAGTTCAGCCCAAACAGTAGCGTCGAGGCCAGGATCAGGATGCCTACCTGGGCCACTCCGGTCAGAAAAATGCCCAACACCTTGCCGCCCAAAATCTGGGCGCTGTGGGTAGGCGAGATCAGCATGCGCGGCAGGGTGCCCCGGTTGCGCTCAAGCAGAATCGAACGTCCGCCATAGCTGACGGTGTACATCAGGAACATCAGCGCCATACTGGGCGCCATGTAGGCCAGGATGTCAAATTTGACCGTCTGGCTGCCATTGGTGGTTTTGCGCAAAGAAATGGTCGACGCGGCCCGTCCTTCGCCGGCGATGCGCTCGCCCAAAACGCTGCCGATCTGGGCGATGGCCTGCGGGTCGGGCGACAGCCGCCCGCTTTCGAGCAGCATGGTCAGTGCCACCTCGCCGCCGATTTTGCCGATCTCGACCCGGGTCAGGAATTCTTCAACGATGGTCTGGATCACGCCGGCCGAGGTAGGCCGGGTGGGGTTGGCATAGATTTCGATGGTCGGGCTTTCTTGGGGCGGCGCCATGTCTGCCGCCGGGATGATCGAGGCGGTAAAGCCGGCCGGGATGATCACCGCCGCGGCGGCCTTGTCCTCGTCGATCAGCAGGCGGGCCGCCTCGGACGACGCGGCCTCGACGGGATCGACCAGATCGGCCAGGGTGGTGGATTGAAACACCTCGACCAGCGCGTCGCCCAACTGCGCCTGGTCCAGGTTGACCAGCACGACGGAGATGTTGCCGACCCCGCTGCCCGGGTTGCTGCTGGAAAAGCTTCCGGCGACGGCCCCCAGGCCGAGGGTGAGCAAGAACGGCGCCAGCAGCATAAACATCAACGCCGGGCGGTCCCGAAAGGCCAGCGTCACGTCTTTGAAACCAATGATCCACAGTTTTTTCATTGCCAACCTCCCTAATCGCGCAGCGCGCGGCCGGTGAGGTGCAGAAACACCGCTTCCAGGTTCGGCTCGCGGATGTCAATGGAACGCACCTTGAAACCGAGATCGCCGGCTTGAGCGACGACCGGGGCCAGGATTTCCTCGGCTTCGGGGGTGATCAGTGTCACCCGCTCCTCGCCGGGATCGGCTTGCAGCACGCCGGGAATGTCGGCCAGGGCGGCCGCGAGCGGGGCGGGGTCTTGGGCCGCGTCGAGGTGCAAGATCAGCGTCTCGCTCTGCCCGACCTGGCGGGTGAGTTCTTTTTGCGTACCCAGGGCGATCATCTGGCCGTGATCGATGATGCCGACGCGGTTGGAAAGTTCGGCCGCCTCTTCCATGTAATGGGTGGTGTACAGCACGGTCATCCCCTGGCGGTTCAGTTCTTTGACCGTGTCGAGGATAGCCCGGCGTGATTGGGGGTCGATGCCCACGGTCGGCTCGTCCATGAACAGCAGGCGCGGTTTGTGCAGCAGACCCACGCCGATGTTGACCCGCCGTTTCATGCCGCCGGAATAGGTCTTGACGCGGTCTTTGGCTCGGTCGGTCAGGCCGATCTGTTCCAGCACCTCGGCAATGCGCGCGGACAGCGCTTTGCCGCCCAGGCCGTACATTTGCCCCCAGAATTCGAGGTTTTCGCGCGCGGTCAGATCGTCATAGAGAGCCAGTTCTTGCGGCACCACGCCGATCAGCCGGCGGATGGCCATCGGCTCTTTGGTGATCGAGTGCCCGTCGATGCTGGCATCGCCGCCGGTGGGCGTGTAAAGGGTAGACAGCATCGAGATGGTGGTAGTTTTGCCCGCGCCGTTGGGGCCGAGCAGGCTGAAAATCTCGCCCTCTTGAATGTCGAACGAGATACCCTTGACGGCGACCAAATCGCCGTATTTTTTGACCAAATTAAAAACCTGGAGAATTGCAGCCATAAAACCTCCCCTGAATATAATCTGCCTGACAGCCATCAGTGCAGGCGCATCTATGACTCCCCTGAAAAAACCTGGAAACGCCAAAAAACTGCAACACTGATTACCGCTGATTTGTACTGATTTACACTGATTTTTCTGTGTTTATCAGTGTGCATTAGTCAGTGTTCATCTGTGTTCCTTTTTTCAGTGAAATCATCTATCATTCTACGATCAAGTAGTTAATTTCGTGTCTTTGTGCGTGATAGAGTTATATACTCGACTTTTGCAGCTTAAAAACCGATATTCAAAATGAGTAAATACGGTGCGAT
>CAYRXM010000057.1:0-27414 GCA_964428175.1 uncultured Anaerolineae bacterium | reverse complement strand
GGGTGAAGTGGTAGGCTAACCAGATACCCCAAATCTTTTTCTTAAAAGCTATAGCGGTTGGGGATGGGGAGTTGGAGGTCTCATCTGTGGTGCCCTAACTTTAGTACCTATTCCTCTTGTTCAAGCCATAGCGGGGGCAGCATCAATAAGTGCTGAGGCTATAGCTTTTCTCAATGCATTGCATGTGGAACAAACTCAAGATGTGATTGATTATCTGCAGCAAGCAATAGATATAGCCAACATAAATGGTGAAAGCGAGGTTACGATCAATGTATATCGGGATGGTATTGGAATACTAATAACCACTAACAACAACCCAACAGGAATGTGGATAATGGGGGCATCCGCTGCTTATATACTTGACATAATTGAGCATCCAGAACACTATACATATCATAAAAATGAAGTGCAACCGCAACCTGTTTGGATAATTCGGCAGAAAAAACCCCTGTTTATTCCATATCCTTAATGCTCCTCAAAAAAGTGCGCGTAACTATGTCAGTTGTAGTTTGTATTGTCGTTGAAAGGAGTCAAAGTGAAACTATCCAGCCCCTCTAGCAGGAAACCTAGACTATGGAGTTTCTTGCTTATGGCTTGTGGTTTTTTTGCTGTTTTCTATGCCATCCAAAAAGCAATAGATCTACTCTGGCTTCGACGATCAGAAGTGCTGAATTGGAGTATTGTTGCTATTTTTGTGATTTTAGGAAGCATTTTGCTTTTCGGCGGAATAAAGATGTGGAAAAGATATGGATAGTTCTGTGCCGACGTGTGCAAGTCCCGGCATTTCTGCCCGGCCCGGCGTCTTGACGCACAAGCCGGGTTGGCGTATACTGGGGACAAACAACACGCTGTAAAGGAGCCGTTGATGTCTCAATTTGATCGCATCACCTTTGATCCTGACGTGATGGGCGGGCGTGCCTGCGTGCGCGGGATGCGCATCACTGTCTCGCTGATCCTCAACCTGATCGCCAACGGGATGACCGCCCAAGAGATCGTCCAAGAATACGAGTATTTGGAATCTGAGGACATTCGCCAGGTGCTCGCCTATGCGGCCTGGCTGGCCGATGAAGCCGTCTACACCCTGGACCTGGCTGTCGCATGAAATTCCTGGCCGATATGGGCATTTCGCCGCGCACGGTCGATCGACTGCACGAATGGGGACACGATGCCGTGCATCTGCACGAACTCGGCCTGGATCGCCTGCCCGACGGGGACATTCTCGACAAGGCGCGGCGAGAAAACTGGATTGTGCTGACGCACGACCTTGATTTCGGCGAGTTGCTGGCGATCGGTTGCGCAGAACTGCCCAGTGTGATCACCTTTCGCTTGCGCAACATGCGCGCCGACAATGTCAACCGCCACCTGGCTGCGCTGCTGGCCCGGCATCGCTCGTCGTTGGAACAGGGGGCAGTCATCACCGTGACTGAACGGCGCATCCGAGTGCGTGCTTTGCCCATAACCAGGTAAAGGAGCATCTTTTTCTCGTGCCGGCGATTCCCTCGTCGGCACGGTTCTTTTTTCTACGCAGCGGCGCCCTCACCGCCACCGTGGCCCACGTCTACACCTTTGACGCCGGCGACACGGCCAGCGGGACATACAATGTCGCCGTCACCGACCGGGCGACCAACCAGACCACGGTGCCCTTTACGGTCATCCGCGACGCCACCGCGCCGACCGTCGTCCTCACTGTGGCAGAACGGATCGCCGCGAGCGCCATCCCCGTGCAGTGGAGCGCCATCGATCTGGGTTCGGGTGTGCAGCACTATGATGTGGAATATCAAATTGCAAATGGCGACTGGACGCCCTGGCTCACGGCCACCACGCAAACCCAGGTCACCTTCACCGGCACGCTGGGCGTGGCCTACACCTTCCGCATGCGGGCGACGGACAATGTGAATAACACTTCTGCCTGGGTGCAGGCCGAGGCCAAAACGGTGGTGGTGAAAAAGTACTACACCGTGGCCGGGCAGCGAGTTGCGACGAGAAGCAACGGTGTGCTATACTATTTGCACAGCGACCATCTTGGCTCGACTTCCTTAACAACAGACGAAAGCGGCAATGTGGCCGCGGCGCAGAAATACCTGCCCTACGGCGAGGTGCGCTGGGTGACGGGCACGCTGCCGACGGATTTCACCTACACCGGCCAGCGCGCCGATGCTTACACGCAACTCGCAGAAATGGGGGCAAGATGGTATTCGCCTCGCCTGGGGCGGTGGATCAGCCCTGACCCCATTATACCCGATCCGGCCAATCCGCAAAGTTGGAACCGTTATTCGTATGTGTACAACCGTCCGTTCGTTTATGTCGACAAAGATGGGCATTTTCCATGGCCTGTAGTCATTTTGCTTGCTGCGCTGCTAACTCTTCCTGGCGATACAGGCCCTTATGGGATAGAAAGTCCCTTCAGCCAGATTTGGAACTACTGGCAGCCGATGGCACATCCTGTAATACGAGATGACTCATTGCGCCCTTCTGATCCAACATCTCCGTACATGACCGAGTGGTTAATCGATGTGATGAAAACAAACGCCCAGGCTCCTGTTACACAACAAATCAGAGAAAACTGGACAAGTCCTTGGGCCTGGAAAAAGGATGCTGCGCTACAAGCCTGGTCATCTTTGGTAGGGACTGGAGCTATCTGGGATCTCAAAGTGAATATAGATCGTGCCAGAAAATTCGTAGACGGCACACGAACGGATGTCGTCTTGGGTGGTGAGACACTCCATTTTGATGTTGTAGCAAACATTCATTTTGGTTTTGTTGGACGTGCAGCTGGCATAGGTGAAGAGGTTCTTGCGGTCGGTGCTGGTATAGCTCAACTAAACTCATGGAAAAAAACTGGTGACCCAAGAGAACTCGGTGATTGTCGGGTGACATCTGGTTGTTATTGCGACCACCCTTATGCTACCTGGGCTTTAAGGTTTGGCAGCTATCTCTACGATGAGTATGGAGTAGATGGACTAAGCGCAGAGACTTTTGCCAAGGGCTTGAAGGCATATCTTGAGAAGCATCCTTTACCTGCTCCTCCTCCTTTTCCATAGCATTTGAGACTTATGCGAGGTAAACTGTATATGTCAAAACCTTGTGACCAGGGATCAAGATTGAGGTCATTACTGATCCTGATGACAATAACAATGCTTCTGTCAAGTGCTTGCGTTTCTTTCGAGTCGGAGCAAGCCGCGCCACAGCGCTCGTTCACGTTGGAAGATCTGCTGATCGGCCAGGATGTAATCCCATCTGTTTGGAAAGACAGATGGGGGCCATTTACACAATTTGGAGACGATCTATGTAGCACCGAATGTGCATCCATCCAGTTTGGAGTTTCTGGTCGGGAGTCACATACACAAGCATTCCACGATGTGTATCGATACTTGAGTGCAGATATTGCGCGACGCACGTTCGAGAAGGTCTATTTGCCATCTAGAATATATCTGAAAGCTGTTGAAGAGTGGACATATCAAAGCACGACGGCTGGACAATCTCATTTTGGCTGTTCCGGTGATGGACATTCGCCACCGATATGCCAGTGGGCGGGGCAGTATGAGGAATATATCGTGGTCTTTTGGGTGCGGATGACGCCTGAAGAGGTAACATTGGCAGACATTGAAAAAGCGGTGAGAGCCATTGATGAGCGAATGACATCGTATCTGAAGGGACCTACGCCTACGCCGAATATCGAATGATATTGCCGATCAATGTCATCGAATAGGCAACAGCACAACAGAAAACGGAAGGAAACAGCCATCTGGCCGTTTTCTTCCGTTCTCGCTTTGGGGGTACCGCTATTCTACCTGCAACGGCCTACGAAGTCAAACCAAATCCGCCTGCGCCACATCCATCGCCAGGACAGCCGCGCGCAGTGCCTGCACCGTCTCCTGCTGTGACGGGGTGAGTATATCTGCCTGCAACGCATCGATCAAGGCCAGCAGGCTGTTGGGTGATGCGCCAGCCTCATTCTCTGCGCCAACCGCCGCCTCGATCTCGCCCATGGCGCGGTAATAGTCGTCAGCCACAGTGTGGTCGTAGAGCCGGGTGTAGATCAGCGTGGTGTCGATGTTTTTGTGTCCCATCAGCTTTTGCACCACCTCCACCGGCACGCGCGCGTTGATCAGCAGCGTGGCGAACGAATGCCTGAGTTGGTGGGGTGTTGCCTTGACCCCGCAGCGCCGTCCATAGGTTCTCAGTCGCTCCCCGCAGTAGCTGACGCTCAACGGCTTGTGGCGAAAGAGCAAGAGCTGCGTCTCTGACGTCTGCTCGCGCACGGCCAGGTATGCTTGCAGCGCGTCGAACGCCTCGTCGCCGATCCACACCACGCGGTCTTTGAGCCCTTTGGACTGCTCGATGCGCACCCGGCGATCCGCCAGATCAAGGTCATCCAATCGCAAACGCCGGACTTCCCCTGTTCTGAGCCCGCAGTACAGCATCAGCAGAAACCAGGCGCGGTCCATCACCGCTTCGCGCTGTTGTGAGGAGGGTTCGGCTTCAGCCTGGTCCACGACCTGCTGCCGCAGCCGCCGCAGGTCGTCCACCGGCAGGTCGCGGGGCAGGCGCGCGGCTTCCTTGAGCGGCGCCAGCTTGAGCATCCGCCGCTGCACCGGGCGTCCCAGATCGTTCAGATAGTGCAGAAAGGCCAGCAGTTCGCGCAGTTCGCCGTTGACCGTTACCGGGCTGAGGCCGTTGGCCAGCCGGCAGTCGACATAGTCCTCCCACAGCGCCGGGGTCAGGTCGGGTGTTTCTTGATTCATCTTGAGCACGGCGTGACCGGTGGTGCCGCTGCCGGCAAAGGAATCCAGCACCAGATCGCCGGGGTTGGTGGCGATTTGCAAGATACGTTGGATTAGTCGAGTAGGTTTAGGAGTTGTAAAAACACTTGCAATATCAGGGAGAATCTTGAGAATCTCTTTTTTCCCTTCTTGCGAATGTCCAACATCTTGATAGAACCAAATAGTTTCGGGAACAACACCTTGCTTAACTTCAGAAAGGTAAATCTTGGGTGCCGGGACATTGTTGCCGTCATTCCCCCACCAAATACGTCCTTCGGCGTCCATCTCCCATAGCCTTTCCTCGGAAACACGCCAGTATGATCCTTTTGGCGGACCGGGGATGATTCTGCCGTTGGGGCACTTGATTGAATAGGTTCCTCGGCTATAGTAATTGCGTGCCGCCAGATTATTGGGACGCCAGGGACCTCTTGGATCATTGTCGGGGTTTTTGTAGTTGCGGTTTTGCTTCTCAGTTCGAGGGAGTAGATTTCGTTCCCACAGGTCTTTGTTCTTGGCATAGAGCAAAATGTACTCATGTCTGTCTGATAGATGCTTCGCGGAGCTTTTTGGCGCATAAGCTTTTTCCCACGATATGCCAGAAACGAAATTATGCTGTCCAAAAATCTCATCCAAAACGGCGCGGGCGTGGTGCATCTCGTTGTCGTCGATGCTCATCCACAGGCTGCCCTTCTCATCCAGCAGTTCACGCAGCAGCACCAGGCGCGGGTACATCATACACAGCCACTTGTCGTGGCGGCTCAGGTCTTCGGCCTCGCTGCCCACCAGCCGGCCCAGCCACTCGCGGATTTCGGGGCTGTTCACGTTGTCGTTGTAGACCCAGTTCTCGTTGCCGGTGTTGTAAGGGGGATCGATATAGATGCACTTGACCTGCCCGGCATAACGGGGCAGCAGCGCCTTGAGCGCCAGCAGGTTGTCGCCTTCAACCAGCAGGTTGCCGCTGTTTGGGTCGCCGGCGGAGAGGCCGGGATCGCAGCGCAAGAGGTGAAATTGGACTTGCGTATGGTGGTCGAGGACGGCATCCTTGCCGATCCAGTTCAGGGTGGGCATAGAGGGTGGCTCCTTGGATGACAAACCTGGTTTTTGACAAAAACCAGGTTTGTCGAATCGTTTACGTGCTTGAGCATAGCACAGATGATCGGGGTTGTCAAAGGCAGAGATCGACAAGGTGCCCGTCATCGAAGCGAACCTTGGATTCGCCGTGACGGGCACACGGGTCACAGCTCAAGATCGCCCAAGAAGCGGACGCATGGCAATGACGCCAACCGCTCCACCAGCCGCGCATCGGCCGTGACCAGCTTTACCTCAAGCCGCTCGGCCAGAGCGACAAAAGTCGCATCATAGACCGTCGTGTCATATTGACGGGCGATCTCGATGGCCCGCGCCATCACCGCCGGCGATGGCGCGATCCAATCCAGACCCAGGTCAAACAGGCTTTGCACGCCAGCGCACACCTGCTCGGTCGACAGGTCGGTCTTGAAGCGCAGCACGTTGGCCAGCTCGTAGGCGACCAGGTCGGGAACGAGCACCCCAATGCGCCCATCAAGATAGGCATCGCGCAGCATCAACGCCTGGCTGGCCCATACCTCGCCCTGGCGAAACCACTTGATGAGCACCGAGCTATCCAGCACAAACCTTGGCTCGTCAGGCATCAACGGGTCTCCCGCCAGCGGCGCAGTTCTTCGACGCTGTCCTCACCGCTGCCGGGCGCAGCCTGGGCGATGGCATCTTGAACCGCAATAGCCGCCCGGACGCGGGGATCGTCACCGGGGCGAGCCGCACCGCTGCGCACCTCGATATACAGGCGCATCGCTTCGCGCAGCAGTTCACTCCGGCTGCGCTGTTCTTGCCGGGCGATGCGATCTACCTGGGCCAGGAATTCGTCAGGAAAAGAGACCATCACTTTGGTTGTCATTCGTCACCTCTCATTTTTCGAACCTTGATTATGTAGATAGTATACCTTTTTTATAGCTTTTGTCAATATTAGCCATCCCTGGTTTGGAACATCTCAGCCAAACACAACGAGCTGGGGCAGGCGCCCTGATTCGCTTGCGGGACCAAACGGTTGTTACTGCCTCTTGTGACTGCGGAAGTATCTGCAACGCACAGCATTGCCTGCTGCGTCCTTACGTTTGTTTGAACATTCACCTCAAACGGGTGTATAATAAACTAAAGCAGATTCGAATCAGGAGGTTGGGCTATGCTTGCCGATGCGAAGCATCGGGACGAATATATCCGTGCCGCGCTGCGCCGTGCGCACTATGAACTGCTCGACGATGGCACCTTTTATGCCGAAATCCCCGGCTTGCCGGGTGTCTTGGCCAATGCCGAAACGCTGGAAGCGTGCCGCGACGAACTGCGCGAGGTGTTGGAAGGGTGGATTGTGCTGGGCCTGCGTTTGGGGCATCCCTTGCCAGAGGTCGATGGCATCTCGCTGGGTGTTGAATTGGAGGCTGCGTAGCCGCCTTTTGGCCCAATCAAGCGCCGCGACCTGATCCGTGCGCTGCGCGAGTTGGGCTTTGAAGGTCCATACGCCGGCGGCAGGCACGAGTTTGTGGTCAAGGGCACACTGCGGCTGGCGATTCCCAACCCGCACCAGGGAGAGATCGGCCGGGCGCTTCTGACCCGGATACTCAGGCAAGCAGACATCGATCGCCAGGTGTGGGAAGGCCTGTAAGTACAAAACCCCAGAGGTGAGCCTCTGGGGTTTTTCTTTGTCTCCTCATCGGGTGCAGGAGCATGGCACTTGCTCACAGCCGCCAGTTATCCACCAGCGACGCCTTGCGATGCACTTGGTTCCGCCGGGTCTGGAAAACAAAAAGCGCCATCCTCTTGGATGACGCCTCTGTCGGGAAGGTGGGATTTGAACCCACGACCTCACGGACCCAAACCGTGTTATGTGATTCGTCAACCTCGGACGGCACGGCCCTTCATTTTTGGATAGCCGTGCAATGGGCGGTAGAACATACCATGCGCGCTGCGGTTGTTTGCGACCTCCAATGTTTTCACGGTCAATGGGTTATAGCCTTGAACGCCGCATTTGACGGCTCGGAGTAAAAGTCCACGCGCAGCTTATCCAGCAACTCTGGGGGGACGCTGGCAAAATCGGCAATATTGACCGTTGGAATCAGAACCTGCCCGGCGCCGGCATCCAGGGCAATGCGCAGGCGATCGCCAAGCTGCTCCACACGTGAGAGCACGCCGTGGATCGACATTTGTCCCAAAACCACCAACCCGCCGACGATCGGCCTATCAAGTAGAGCCGAGAGGATGGCAATGTAAAAGGCCATGCCCAGGTCCTCAGTGTCTTTGCCTTGCATAGGGCTGATCACCTGAATGCTCAGGTCATAGCTGCCCAGGTCTCGATCCAGGCCGATGCGCCGCACATTGGCGCGCACATAGTCGAATGCCATGCGCGCCGTTTCACGGATGGCCCGGGACGTGATGCCGACGACCTGAAAGCGGCCTGAGCCGGGCAAAACCATCACCTGAAGGCGAAAAAGAGCCATACGCCCATCGGTGGGGTCATACCCCACGCTGAATACGTCTCCCGGTTGCAGCAGTCCTTCTGGGATCAAACGGGTCGTGCCCAACTCGGCGCATTCGGCCCAAGACTCTTGCCCCGTTTCTTTATCCAGGTAAGACAGATCGACCCGTGAGAATTCGATGGGGTTGATCCGCTTGAGCTGTTCCTTGACCCGCCGCCGCATTTCCAGCGCAAAGGTGAGATATTCTTCAATCTCTTTTTTGGTGTATCGGCCATCTGGGTGAACGAGTTTGAGCAGCGCCGAGAGGGTGCGCACCGCTGCGCGCCGATCGCGCTGGCCCACATGGGCGCCAAAGGCAAAAAAAGGGTCATAGGCATCGGTCAGGTTGAGCGGGCGCAGTTCGTTGTGCAAAATTTCGGCCATATAGTCGGCGATAAAGCCCAGATGCGAGGTAAAATGCTCCGGCTTGAGTTTGAGCATTTCCCATCCGGGCAGGTAGGCATGCCAGCGATCGTGAAAGGCGGTGTCGTTGCTCACTTGCTCCGGCAGCGGCGCAAACAGGTGCGACGTGCGCGCCATCGCCTGCACATCTCCATCGATGTTGCCGTTGAACACAATACCTGCCTCAGCCGAGATCGTGCCCTTGTCATCGCCTCTGGAAAAAGACCCTTGCTCCATATAGCCTTTGTACATTTGCTGGTCGGCCTCCCGCTTGAAATGGGCGCCGGCCACTTCGTCAAAGGCCACCACGTCATAGCGCACCACCAGTCCCGGTTTGTCTTTGCGGCCTTTCCAACCGAAAAGGTCGGCAACAGATCCCTGTCCGCCGGACAGCAGAATCACGTAAGGCGAAATCTCGCGCAAGACAAACGACTTGCCCGTCTCGCGCGGCCCCAACTCGATCAGGTTGTAATTCTTTTCGACCATCGGCGCCAGGCGCAGCAGCAGCAGCAGCTTGCGCCGCCATGTGAAATCGGGGTGCGTCGGCTCATAGCCAACCGAGCGCAGCAGCGCATCAACCCATTCTTCTCGCGTGAACTGTTGGCGCGCCGCCGCCCATTCGTCCAGGCGGGCGCTGGCAATTTGAATCGGCTGCATGCGGTGGATGACAAAGGGGCGCGTCACGCCACCGTGAATGAGCGTTTCATCGTAGGTCAACTCGATGTTGGCCCAGATGCCGCCGGTCAGCACCCGCTCGTATTCTTGAACCATCGCTTGATCGATATGCACCCGATCCAGCCCGGCAGTAGCCAGCCTGGCCCAATACTTGCCGCCCTGGTCTTTCTCGTCGAAAATGACCGTGACCAGGTCAATGAGTTTCATCGAGCCACTACGCTGTAGCCGGGACTTGATCAACTCGCCCTGGTCGGCGCGCACCACGCGCTCGGCGATGGCCTCTTTGACCAGTTGCAACCCATGGGCGATCTCATCCTCATCGGTCGTGGAGCAATATTTGCCCAGCAGGTATTCCAGCACATAGACGGGGATGCTAAATCCGACCTTGAGCTTTTGCACCAAGTCCTTGCGCACCACGCGCCCCGGAAAAGCCTCCGCCAATTTGCGATCCAGCGCATCCATCACGACCGTATCAAGCGGATGGTTTTCATCTGCTGCGTTCATTGTCGAATCTACCGGTTCACCATTCATCGATATCTATCCCCAGTGTAATCTCTTCGTGGGCCAAAATCTCTTCGTCATCGGCGTCCCTGACCTCAACCAACAGCGCCGCGCCGCGCGGCAGGTTGGGACAAGATTCCACGATCTGCAATTGAACGATGCTGGTCGGCCCGCCCGGTTCGATGACGACCGGATCGGCATGTTTGAAGACCAGCCTGCCCGTGGCTGGATCCCTCACCTTGATCATCACGCGCCGGGACATCTGTCTGTCATCCGGGCCAAACAGGGTCATCCCTACAAACCCGGCCTCGACGCCAACCCGTGGCGCTTTGCTGGTGATATGCACCACCGGCTTGAGCACGACTTTAACCGGGGTCGCCTGCGCCGGCCACTGTACGATCACGACGGGAACGATGATCTCTTGCAACATGGCGCCGCCGTGGAAAAAGCCCAGGCCACCGTAGGTCTTGAAGGCGTTCACGCTGCGCGGCGCCATCACTTCCAGATCGGATTGGGTCACGGGCAGGTGAATAGCAGTCGGATGGGTAAGCCTTTGGCCGACCATCGCCCGCCGGCAGGTCCACAACAGGTCGCCCTCCGGCTTGACTTGTTCGATTTCGTCCTTTTCCGGCTGCCAGTGAAAGAAACCATGATCGGTTGAGACAATGATCCGGCTAAAGCCCATCTCGCGCAGCCGCCGGACGGCCCTGGCATAGCGATCCAGGTGATCGGCCGCGCCGGTGATCTGAAGCTGTCCTTCGTGACCGGTCACGTCAAACTCGTTGCCATAGACCACGACGAGTTTGGGCAGTTTGCTTGTTTGTTTGAACAGGTCGCCAGTGCCTGGTGCGCCAGGCACTGGCGAGCCGTCAAGCAGGTCGGCAATGCGCCAAAAGTGCTTGACCTGCCACTGCGCGGCCAGCCATTTGCGTCGCTGCTCGGCCTGGGCCAGATCGCCATTAAACCCGGCCGCCTTGACCTGGAAAGCGCGCCGGTCCACAGAAAACTCGACACGCAATTGCTCGCGGCGCATGGGCAGCGCAAAGGCCATCCCCAGCGCGGTGATCGACGGCACCGGGGCGCGGGCGATGGATACGGCAGCTCGCTGGGCCGGTTCGCCGGCGTTGAGCAATTCGGCCAGGCGATAGCCCATATCCAGCCGGCAGGCATCGAGGTAGATCAGGGCGGTTGGCGTCGGGCTGCGCGCGGATGGACTGCATCCGCTCAATTCGGCCAGGATGCGCTCGCCGGCCGTCGGCAAGGCCAACACTTGGTCGGCATGATGAGCCAACAGTCCGGAAAATGCGCTGCCCAGGCGGTCGGTGGCGCGCAAATAGGCCCGGCGCAAGCGGGCGCGAATGCGGTGGAGTTGGGCGGGCAGGTCGGGCTGCTCTTCAAACAAAGACTCGCCGACCCGATCCAACTGCCAGCCCCGATTGTCATACCAGCGCACGGCATCCTGGGCTGTTTGCCAACTCGACTCGGCGCGGTCGTTTTCGATCAACAAGCCGGCCATTTCGGCGAGGTGAGCCAGGTAGAACCAGCCCACCTTGTCGGCAGCGAGCGTGCCCCAGAACCCGGACTCTCGCTGCTTGACCGTCTGCGCCTGGCGTTCCAGTTCTTGGGCCAGCGTGTCCACATCCTCGATCCGATCGAGCCGTTCGGCCATTTGCCGAAAAAGCGTTTCTTCTACGGCGCGCGAAGCGAACGAGGCCGGCGGCACGTCCAGGTTCCTGGCCCAATAAGCCAGTCCCACCGTAGCGTCGGCGCGCACGGCCAGGTCTTCAAAAGCAGGAATCGCGTGGACGTTGGCCTGCCAGTCTTTGAGCAGCTTGAGCGCGCGGTCGCGCGGCAGCCCCGGAGGGATGATCTGCTCCTTTTCGCCGGGCAGATGGTGAGGGCTGGTCGCCGCCGCTTCGGTACAGAGCATCCTGGCCGTCGCCGCGACGCGCCAGGCGGTCTCTTTTCGATCCGTGGGATCGGGCAGGCCAAAATCCTCGACCGCCCGGCGGGCGAAAATGGCAAACCGTTCTTCCTGGACGAGCCGCGCAAATTCTCCCGCCCCCCCGGCCAAGACCTGAAGCATGCGGCGGTCGTCAACCAGCGTCCCTTTGGCGGCGCCGGGCGTCAGTTCCTTCCACGTTTCCTGGGGCTTGTCGAACCATTCCTGCGCGTGGGCGGGCAGCAGTGAGACCAGATCGGCCTCCTGATCGCGGGGAATGGTCACGCCGTACTCGCGCAGCGCTTGCAGCAGACTTTTCTCCCACACCGCGTCGGCTTGCAGAGCCAAGACCTCGAACCAGGTGATCGCGTCGCGGGCGCGGGGCAGCCACACTATGCGCGGCGCGCGCGGGGTGTGGTAAAAGCGGTCGCGCAGCAGCAGTTCGTGTTCGACCGGGTCGGCCCACAGTTCGAAAGCCTGGCCCGCGGCGGCCTCGCGCAGCAGGCCGAGCCATT
Source organism: uncultured Anaerolineae bacterium (assembly GCA_964428175.1). Taxonomy (GTDB): domain Bacteria; phylum Chloroflexota; class Anaerolineae; order JAFGEY01; family JAFGEY01; genus CAYRXM01. The sequence goes on along the minus strand of CAYRXM010000057.1, from coordinate 15,071 downwards.
CTCCGGCAGGGTCACACCAGAGCAAGAGCGGCAGTGAAGCGGGCCGGTCGAGCACGGCGCGCACCTGGGCTAACAACCAGTCACGAAAACTGTGGCTCATACGCTTTGTCCTTGTCGCCAACGGCTTTGATAACGCTGTTTGATCGCTTGCGCCAACCCGTGCAAGTTATCGTACGCTTCACGGACACCTTGGGTATGCGCGCCAATCGCACCGTCGGCCGGTGTGAGCTTGAACATGGGCTTGCGCGCTTCTCGAGCCATCGGCATCAGGCTGTGATAATGCTTGACCAGACCAATGCAATGTGGGTCATTGTCAATAGATCGCGCAAGCTGCATGGGCGGCTCGCCCAACACCTCGGTTGAAAACACCTCTGGGATGCGTACCATCCATCGATCATACGCTTTGACCGGGCGGTCAAGGCGGACGGCATGCTGCATGACGATGTAGCCCAAGGGATCAATGGTACCCAAAGGCAGCACAAGATTGGACTGCGGCGCGCGCGCCCGGCGCTCCTGCCATTCACGCCGCCAATCGCGCACGGTAGGCCCCAGGTTTTTAAGCCCTTGTAGAGAAAACAAATCCGGCGCCATCGGCACGACCAGGTAATCCGCTGCGACTAACACTGCGCGGTTGATTGCGCCCAGGTTCGGGCCTAAATCTACCAATACCACATCGGCCTGGCCTGACTCTGCGCCGCGTTGCAACAAGCGCCAAAAAGCAGAAATCACGCGGAATGCTCTTTCTTTGCCGTCCAGGCACAGCGGCCATTGCTGTGCAAGCTCGTCCTCAAAGCGCGCCAATGCCAGGTCGCCGACCAACAAGTGCAAACGTGAACCAATCTGCGCGCCATTAGGCGCGCCATTGGGCGTGCCCAATGGCTCAATGTGCGGGTGTTCGAGGATATCCCCCACACCCCGCAAAAGCGGTTCAATGCAGCCATAAATTGTGCCGCCCGGGACGACGTTTTCCGGAGCGGTCTCGTTCACCGCCCATAGTTTCTCAAGCTGGTCTTCGTCCAAAAAGGCAATGGTCAAATTCGCCTGTGGGTCCAGGTCGGCAGCCAGGACGCTCACCCCCATCTCCGCATACATCCACGCCAGATGATAGACCAGGGATGTCTTGCCCACGCCGCCTTTGTTATTGAAAAACGCGATGACCGGGGTGCTCATGATCGCCTCCTTACGGTAACCAAAACGTGCGTTGATTCAACCGTGAATTCGGGGGCCGGATTGTTGTTCCTGGCTAATTCTTGCCGGGCAATCGGAATGCCAAACCCAAACCGCTGTACATAGCCTAACACATTCATCGCCTCGGCCAAATGTGGATTGCGGTAGTCTGTGATGCCCGGTTGGCCAAAGTTGCGTTGATTGACGTTCCCAAATGGGCCGCCGGGGCTGTGCATTTCAATACGGTCGGAAAACCAATAGATCCGCACCGGCGCGTTGGTGCCCTCGTAGGCGCGGTGCAAGACTGCATTGCGCGCCAACTGCTGCAAGGCCGGTATGGGATACTCTGGATACCGGATTTCCAACGGGCCGGCGGTAATGGATGTGCTCACTGCATTGTTGACCTCCAGCACATCATCCAGCCGCCGCAACTGTTGCGCCAGCGGCCCGGCGATCTCTTTTTGATCCCGAATCGGATCCGTCAATTCAGTTCCTTCGATGCGCAAAAACTGGATGTATGCGCCGGGGAAATACCGGCGCGGGTCGTAGCCTAAAACCAGAATGCCCAACACGGTGGGGTGTCCATCCGGGCCGAGAAAACGCAACGCCTGCAACTGCTCCTCGATCGAGCGGTTATTTTGCGCCAGTACATCGGCGGCCACTGCTCGGGGCAAATAGTCCCGCTGGAAAAAATCCAGGTCAAGCTCATCCATCTCCGCATAGGGAATCGGCTGAATATCAAACGGTAAATCGCCCCAGCGCCGCCGCTCGGCCAGGCGGCGCTCTTCTTCCGAGGTGGCCACCGCCCGCCGCGGCCCGACGCGAATCCAGGTGCGCCCATTATAGCGCACTGGCGGCGCTGAGGAAGGCTGGACTTGGACGACTGCCACCTGACATCCATGCAGCACGCACTGGTTCACCGTCATGGAAGGAAACGGTTGTATCGCGCCGTCGTCGCGCATCTGCGCGAGCCGGAGCAGCAGATCGTCGGTGATCGGTAGATTGGCGCACGTCCCATCATTCCGGACGCCCACGAAAATGACGCCGGGACGTTGGTGACCGGACAAGTCGTTGGCATAGGCGCAAATCGCTTCACGGATACGGTCGGGGCTGGAAAGCGATTCTTTCCGTTCCACCAGTTCGGACTCCAGGTCAACCATCAGACCTTCGAGTTCAGCATCGGTCAACATTGTCTCACCTTTCTCAAAACGTCTGCCATTTGCAAGCGAATTGCCAACACACTTGAATCACGGTTCCTGGCAAGTTGCTTGCGGCTGATTCACTCCCCGCTCACTCCCACCACCCCGGCCGGGGCAGCTTGCCTTCCCGGCACCAGCGACGCTCGTCGGCGCGCCACTCGGCGCGGTCGGCGATGGCCGGGGCCAGGTCTTTTTTGGCCAGCACGTCGGCGGCGAGCAGGCCGGCCTTTTGCAGTGGGGCGACATTGACGCGCACGCCGTCGTTGAGGTCGGGCGTGTAGCGCTGTTCCTGCCGCAGCAGCGCGGCGACGTCGGCCGGCGCGGCTTTGACGCCATCTGCCGAGCACCACTGATCCAGCGGCTCGCGGATGAGCAGATCTTGCAGCGCAGAGCAGGCAAAGCCCTCGTCGGCGACCCGGCCCAGCGCGGCGTCGAAATCGCTCAACTCGCGGATCAGGTCGCCCAGTTCGACGCGGCGGGCGTCCTGGCGGGCGCTGCGCGCGGCGGCGGGGATGCTCTCGATGCCGCGCAGTTCGACCTCGTAACGCTGGCGCAGCGGGCGGACGTATTGCGATTGCAGCGTGACCAGCGTGTCGCCGTCCAGCTTGTGGTAATAGACCAGGCAGGCAAAGGCCGGTTGCTGCCGCGCTGTCCAGCGCCCGCTTTGCAGCTGCCAGGCGACCGGCCGCTTTTTGAACTGGCGGGTGTGGTGCTTGAAGAACGTCTGACCCAGCCAGGCTTCCAGCGATTGGCCCATAACCTCCTGAAACTCGCGTTCCAGCGCGGCGACCTCGCCGCCGGCGAATTCCGCCGCCAGCCGCTCGCGGACGCGCTCCAGCAGGGTGGGGTTGTGGGTTCCTTCGGTCAGGGGAATGACGCCGTCAGGGTCGGCCCAGGGGGGAACCGGCTCGCCGGCCTCGATTTGTTTGGGCCAGCGGTGGCCGAGCAGGCGCAGGATCAGGACGGTGAAGCGGTCGGCAGCGATGCGGCGCTCCTCCGGCCGGCAGCGCCAGCCTTCTTGCTCGATGCCTTCTTTGAGCAGCCAGTAGACCGAGATGGGGTGGATTTGGAGTTTTTGCGAGAGTTCTTCGAGAAAGGTTTCGGGAGGAATGGGAATATACGCCCCCACATGTTCGGTCATATCATCATCTTGATCTTTTGTATTTTCAATATTTTCTAATTTTGTCCCTGGCCCACCTTCATACAGATCGCGCAGGCGATATTTGAGACTGCTCAATGCCTGGAATGAAAGAGACTGCCGATTATGATGTTGCAAAAACTCGATGACATTCAGTGGTAGAGCAGGAAGGTCCGAAGATAACAGGGGCAATGTATCATAGGCATCAATCAGCGAATGCCAACCTGATGGTATCGTTATTTGTTCGTAGATATAATCTAATATATCAGGAGATAATTTATAAATATCAGCGACGTATGACTCAACCCATCCTTCCCGATCATGTATCAGAGAACAAAGAGCATATATCTTTAATTGAGTTTGTATAACAAAGTTTTCGAGACTGTCTGATAGGACTAAGCAGTGTACATTATAATCGCGGCTCTGGACATCTTTCGACTCGTATGAAACCCGCAGGTTAATAATACACTGACATACAGAGTCAAAATTGTTGGATAAACAGTCTTTCAAGTCAGGAGTAGGAAGGCTCTCAATATCTCCACTGGTGTATGAAAGACCTGGCGCAACAAAGGTTAGCAAATAGCTAGCTAGACGCGAATTCAACACCCCAAGCACCAAAAAGCGATAATCTGCAGGTGTGTCCAAATACCTACTTGTGTCAAGAAAAACGAATCCGGAAGGCAAATACTTTGCATATACGCGGCGACTACTGAGTTTAGAAAAAGTCAGTCCCTCTTTCCGATAATATTGAGTATTTTGCGGACGAGATCGTAATCTTCCTTTCTCATCTACAAACTCGCGCAGCAAATATCCATCATCCCCCCACAAAACTGATAAAGTAGGCGACGTATAGTAGCTTCTTGAATCCCCTCCTGTCATGCAAGGAACCCACCCAGGAGGTGTTGGATGACAAGTCAGTGTTTCCCACCAAAACCTTGTCCATCTTGAATTATCACCTGTCGCAAGCCCGGCTTTGGCAGAAACATAATTCGCCAGCGTGTGTTCAGAACCAAGTAGTTCAAGGATTTCTTTTTGCGCCCAATAACTCAATGTAGCTCGTGGGAGCCTTGCTAAGTCACTTTGATCTATTATGAATAGCCTGCCTGATGATCGTGCCTTGATAATTTCTAAAAGTGTTGCTGACTTGTCATCAACATCAACAATTCTTACATAAGCTCCAAATGTAGATGTCTCCTTATTTCTAGCCGCTACAAAAAGGCTCGTATTTACCTTTTCGCCAGCAATTTCATGAAAACCACCTGGTCCAACATCTACATATACTCGTAGACTAGCATTTTGAAAAAATTGCCGACGAGCGCTCTGAAAAGCGTCTGTGAACCAGAAAACACGTTGAGCTACTAACGCAATTCGACCTTGATATGAAATCAGCGATAAACAACACGCAATAAAAGCAGCAAATAAATCTTTGGAAAAATCCTTAAAATGTACATCAAGATAACTTCCGAGTATTACACCCAACGAGAGCGTCCCCATATACGGCGGATTCGCCGCCACCACATCATAGCGCCGCGCCAGCAGGTCAAAGAGGCGCACGCCCTTTTGGGCCGAGCGGCCAAAGAACGCCTGGCCCAAATCGGCCGCCTGCGCCTCGGCGGCAAAATGCTGCTTGAGCCGCGCCAGCGTGCGCGTTTTCCATTCTGCATAGCTCTCTACGCCCAGCGGCAGTTCGCCCTGCTTGGGTTTTTCCAGCTCGGGGAACAGCACCGCCTGCTCCGGTTTGCCGCGACGCTCTTCCATTTTGGCCTGCAGGTAGCGCAGTTCCTTCTCCACCGGCTCTTCCAGTTGCAGCAGCGAGCCAAGCTCGTCGGCGTGCTGCAAGCCCTCAAAAATCACCTCCAGCGCCGGGCGCAGGTCGCCATCTTTGGGGTGCTGGGCCAGGAACGCCGCCAGATGGTCTTTGCCGCGCGGCAGGCGGATGTTGGTGGCCACCAGGTTGGCCGGCGACCCGCGAAAATCAAAGGCCTTTTCGGCCGCCTTCATCCACAGCGCGGCCTCGGCAATCTGGACCGCCCGCTCGTCAATGTCGATGCCATAGAGGTTGTCTTCGAGGATCGCCGCGCAGATGGCCTCCGGCGTGATCAGTGCGCCTTCTTCCTCGTACATCGCGTAGAACAGGTCGAAGGCTTCGAGCAGGAAATGGCCGGACCCGCACGCCGGATCCAAAAATGTGACCTCGCGCAGGGGTTTCCTTGCCACCGGCGCGCGGTCGGCGTCGCGCACGTAATACGCCCAACTTTTATAGAGCTTGGAGTCGGGATACATCCCCATCCACAGCGCGCCCAACGAGTTCTGCACCAAAAACTGCACCATGTACGGCTCGGTGTAGAGTTGGGTGGCCGGGATGATGTCGGCCCCCTCGATCTTGGCTCCGCGCTCGGTGCGCACCTTGGCAAACACGCGGTCTTTTTCTTCGCTGTTCCAATACTGGTAGGCCCAGCCCAGCGCGTCGGCGGCCTGGAAAATCTCGGCGTCGGCGGTCGAGAGCAGGGCCACGCACTGTTTGATCGCCGCCGCCGAGGGGGTGAGCGCCACGGCCGGCGACTGGGGGTCAAAGAGCAGGGGCAGGTGGGCGGCCTGGCGGGCAAAGGCCTGCGCCAGCGCGGCCAGCAGGCCGTCGTCTGCGCTCAGGCACAGTTCGGGCTGCTGCCGGGCCAGCCGGTGATGCTCCAACGAGCGCCCGCCATAGACCTCTTTTTGCAGAATCACCTCATCAATCAGCCCGCGCGCTTCCATGCAGCGCAGCGCCAGCAGGCGGTTGGCCCAGGTATAGGCCGTCTCGCGGGTAAACTCGGCAGCCGCCTCTGTCAGCGCAACGCCCGCCTCGCTCCGCAGCGCCAGGTATGCATCGATCACCACCCTGGCCCGTCGGTCGGCGTCGGCGTGGCGGGCCAACTCGTCGGCGGGCAGCGGCGCGCGGTCACGCCACACGCCCAGCGCGTTAAGCCGCTGCTCCATGTCGCCGGCGTGCCAGCGGCCGGCGGCGTCGTGATAGCCCTCCAGCAGGTGGCGCAGTTCCAGGCTGAGCGATTTGAGCGTTTTCTTGAGGTCAGGGTGCATAGTCATCACCACCGATAAACGTTGAGAATCCAAAATCCGCCGGCAATTTGGGCCTGGCGCTCCAGATTGCCAACAGCGCGCACGATATCCGTATGGCGCATATCTTTGGTGAGGTCGTTGTCCTGGTAAACGGCCAGGATGCCCGGATGGTGCGCCGCGCGGTCGTGCAGCGCCTTGAAATCCTTGGGGTTCAGGGTGAGGATGATCCGTCCGACGGCGCAGGCGTGGGCAAAATGGGCAGCGTCACTGGCGCCGACCAACGGCGGCGTCACGTCAGCAGGGGTCTGAACATCATAGCCGGCCTCACGCAGCAGTTGGCACAGGCGGCGCGAACAAGCGCAATCATCCAGGTACAGGTTCAGACTCAAGCGCGACTCCTTGCCCTTGCAGATAGCGCCGTTCTTCGGCGACTTCGCTCTCGACGAGATCGCGGTGTGTCTCGTAATAGACCAGTGCTTCTTGCACCTGCTCCAGGGGCAAATCCATATCTTGCGCTGCCGCCTCGGCGTCTAGCTCGTTGGCGCGCATAGTGTACACGAGCTGACTCACCGTCATGGTGCGGCCCTTGAGATAGAGCTGCTGCCGCCCTGTTTCTGGCCGCGCCACCAGATAGCGATAGTGCCCAAAGCGCGTCGGCTCGACGGCCGGCAGGCTCAATTCTTTGAACCGCGCCAGGTTATCCAGTGCGGCCGCCTCGACGCTGATCACCCGCCGCCCGGACAGCATCTCATCCACCACCCACAAAAATGTGCCATACGCCTGCTGCAACAGATCGGCCCGCGAGCGCACCGAAAGGCGGGTTTCCAAAAGCTCCAGCAGCCGCATCTCTTTGCTGTCCAAATCTACCTGTACACGTGCTTTTGCCATGTTACACCTCCTGACTCCAATTATACAGCATTTTGGAGTCGGCGCAATCCCCAATTTTACACCAGCTCTACTTCAAACCCCTGATCCAGCAGCCCCCGCACGCGCCGGTCGAGGTTGTCGCGCAGCGCGTCCCATTCCTGGGTGCTGCGCACGATGGGCGACGAGGTCACGTCGCTGGCGCGCACGCGCTGCACCGGTCGCAAGGAGCGCTTTTCGTCCGCGATCTGCGCGTCGCCGCCCGGTTGGTCTGGTTCGATATAAACGGTCTTGGCCGCTTCCAACTGCGCCAGCCGCACGCCCAACTGGCGCACATGCTGAGCGGCGCGCTCTGGCAGCGCGGCCACCTGGGCGGGCAGCGTTGTCCCATCCAACGAATCGCGCAAGGCGATCAACGGCGCAGCCAGGTCTTGTTCCTGCGTCGGGGCGATCCGGCGCTGAGCCAGCTCCTCCGGCAGGCGGTCGAGGGCATCCTGAAGCTGCTGCCGGGCCTCTTGCCGCCAGCCATCCAGCAGCGGCGTCAGTTCGAGCATGGCCTGGGCTTTGTGCCCTTGCAACCGCTTCCACACTTGAGTATCGGCGAAACCGGCGGACTGCTCGGCGGCGCGGCAGGCTTCCAGAAAAGCGCAGATGCCCTCCTGCCCCGTCACCAGGTGCTCGATCGCCATCAGCCGGCCCCGAAGCTGGGTCAACTCGACAAACTGGGCGCCGTGCTGCTCCTGAAAGGCGGCATGCGCCTCGATGGCCTGGTAGCCCATTTCCAGGGCGCTGTGCGCGCCATACACCTCGCGCACGCGATGGATGGGATTGGTTAGCGCCATCACCTTGCGCCAGGTTTCCTGGCCTTCGACAAACTCGGCCGGCAGCGGCATGCGCGACCCGGCCGCCCACAGGCGCACGGCGTCGGCGCGGGCCAGGATGTGCTGGCCCAGTTCGCCGGCGACCTGGCTGAGCGCGGACGGCGTTTCGTCAATGGTGCGCCGCCTGGCCAGGTGGATCAAAAAGGTGCGCGCATCGGTCAGCGTCTGTGGATCGATGTCGGCGTCTTCGAGCACCAGCTCCACCCGGTCAAAGCTGCGGCTGACCCGCAAAGCGTCGGCCAGTTCCCGGTCGGCCGGGTTGGTATAGGGTTTTTTGTTGATCAAAACCTTGACCAGCGCCGCGCGCACCAGCGCGGCCACGCCCACGCGCACCGCGTTGGCATCCCAGCCATAGGGCGGCGCGGCAAAGACATTCAGCACGTCCTGGCCGAGCACCCGCCGCCGGGCGTTCTGCTCGGTGGCCAGATACATACGAATGTCGCCCAGCAGCGCGCTGTTGGGATCGATCTGGCCGGCCTTGTCGTACAGATTGAGCGCCTTGACCGCGGCCGAAAGGCTGCTTGCGCCCCCCAGCACATCGAGGATGGCGCGCTGCTCGTCGGGGATGCGCACGGGCACACGCTCGAATTTGGGATAGAGCGCCGGCCAAAATGAGGCCATCTCGGCGTGCAACGCGCTTTCCGGCGACTGACCCGGCAGCGTCGAGATGGAACGGCTGGCCCCGCGAAAAACGACATAGCCGCTGCGCAGCCCATCGCGCAACCCGTCCAACACCCTGGCTTCCAGTTTGGGCAGGTCGTCGGCCTCGCGGTCGCGGGCCAGTTTGCGGGCATCTTCGGACTTGTGCGCAGCGCCCTTCCAGTTATCGATCACCTCGCGCATCGCCAAAAAGCGCGTCAGGTCTTGGTCCAGGCCGCGCGCCCGCCCGGACAAGACAAAGAGTGTCTGGCCTTCGTCGGTTTGCAGGCTCTTGTTCTCCAGATCGGCCAGCGAGACGCCCACAAAAGCCGAGAGCGGGGTGTGCAGCTTGAGGGTGATGTGACCTTGTGTGCCGGGTACAAAGCCATCATCGATCACCAGCTTGAACTCGAAATCCTGACCGTGAAAGCGCACCGTGTTTTCGCCCAACCAGCCGCGCCAGTGCCGCTTGCCGCTGTCGTGGATGAAATGTTTGACCAGGCCGCGTTCGCGGTCTTGCTGGCGATACTGCGCCTCAATCGTGGCCACCTCTTCTTCAAACGTGCGCCGCTCGCCGGTGAGGAACTCGTATTCCTCGCCGATCTGGGCTACCAGCTTGGCCCGGCGCAGTCGCTCCAGTTCGGGCTGCACGCGCCCCAACACCGCGGCCAGGTCTTCATCGACATGCTCAACCAGCAGGCGGGCAATGTTGTCGCGCGTGCGCGGGATGTAGGGCAGTTCGCGCACCAGGTACAATACTTGAGCCACCTGGGAGGTCAGCGGCGTCGCTCCCGGCGCCACACTCGAGATGCGCGAGATTTCGGTGCGCACGTCCGGGCTGATCTCCCCTTCGCCGACCAGGTTGTTGTATACCTCGTCAAAACTGACCAGCGCGCCCACTGCCTGGCTCAGATACGCGCGCCGGCCAGCGCGCAGAATGTCCTGGGTGATCGCCAGCAGCGTGCGCGTCGATCCGCTCATCTGTTCGCCGCGCCCGCCCCTGGACCGCAAAGATTTGACGATCTCGGGGATCAGGTGCACCTGGTAGGGGAAAAAGGGATAGTAAACGGCAAACCTGGCCTGAGTACAGGCAGGCAGCGTCTGGCTGGTATCGGCCAGCTCGCCCAGGCCGCGCAGCACGCCGCCGCGTTCGGCATAGAGGGCATCAAGCGCCCGCCCGGCGGCCGGTGTTTTCTTGAACAGGCGGTCTTCGAGCACCAGTTCAATGTTTTCGGTGGTCAGCGCCGGCTTGAAGCGGAACCGTCCCTCGATCTTTTTCATGTCTCCTTCCAGCGCGCGGGCTTCTTTGTAGATGGAACCCATATCGCCGTGGGTCGTGACCACGATCCAGATTTTGCCCTGCCCGCGGATTGCCGCTTCTTCGATCAAGGCTTGCAGCCGGGCCAGGCGGCCGGCGTCGTTCTCGATCCACTGCCCGGATTCATCGAGAACCAGTATGATCCGCTGCGGCTTGCGCATCTCTCGTTCGCGGCGCGCCAGATCGGTCAGGATGGTGTCGATCAAGAACTCGACATTGTAAATCTCGCCCCCTTCAGCCTCGCGGAGCGCGCGCTCGACATCGTGGGCGGTTGGAAAGACTTCTGGGGCTACCTCGCAGGCCGCAGCATAGAGGTGCGTGCGGTAAAACGAGGGGTTGCGCTGAATATCGGCCCAAGAGCGCCTGGTGCGCGCTTCCACGGCCTTGTGCAGCGCTTCCAGCTTGCCTTGCCGGTCCAGCTCGGCTTCGATCACGCGGGCATAGATCAGATTGCTGCCGTACCCGCGCGACAGATAATATTGCGAGAGCAGCAAAGCCGCCAGCGGCTGCGCTTTGCTGCCTACCAGCACGTTGAGGTTAAAGGCCAATACCTGGGTCTGGCATTGATCCATCCGTTTGAGGCTGCGCAAAATCGCGCCGCGCCGGGGCGCATCGGCCGGCACGCGCGCGGCGAAACGGTCGCATGCTGACACCCCTTCGAGCATGCGGTTTTCGACGAGAAGGGCCATCATTTTCGCCAGGTGAGACTTGCCCGAACCGAAATAGCCTGAAATCCAGACGCCAATTTCGGCAGTCGGAACGAGAAACGAATCGGTATAGTGTTCCAGGAAATCATCCAGGTGGTGCTCGATCAACGGCGTGACCACATAGCTGCCGATTTCGATGGCCAGCTTGAGCGCATCGGCCGTCTCGCCCACCTTGATCACCGGTTCGATCTTGTCTTCGACGCGGGTTTCGAACAATTCGCTGATTTGCATGTGGCGTTCTCCTGATCAACGCGACCGGACTGGGTACTAGAGCAGGTCGCCCCGGTACATAAATTCAGATTTCTGATCCAAAAAGGCATATGTGCGCATGCCGCGCAGCGAGCCGGGGATCAAGATGACGATGGGCGCGTCGCAAACAGACGCGGCGGACGCCGCATCGTCCCACAAAGAACGCATCAGGTCGCGCGGCCCCGCTGCCGGATGGAGCGCGGCCAGATGTTCCAGACAAAACACCGGCCTGCCCGCGCCGGGCTGTTGGGCGGCGCGCTGCAGCGCAGCGGCAACGGCGTCCACCCATAACTGTCCCAACTCGCTTTGTGGATCGGCGCCCGGCATAGGGTTGTCAAGCGCATCCACAACTGCCTCTGCGCCAATGTCGGCCAACACCGTCTGTGTGACCTGCAAAACATCCACCGTTCGCACATCGATGTCGGGGCGCAGCGCCGCCGCTTGGGTGCGCCATTCTTTGAGCGCGCTCACCTCGGCCCCCGGCGGATAGACCATCGCCAGAAAAGGCGCGCCGGTTTTGCGGCCAATGAACTCGTAGCGGGTGCGCAGTCGCTCGACGACCTCGCCGATCTTCCAGCGCCAATCCAGTTGGTTCATTCGCCTTGACTCCATTCTTCAGGGACATCAAACACCACCGTGCCGCCGACGCGCTCAAAACGAATTCGCCGTTCTTGGGCCAGTTGGGATAACAAATGCGCCACGTCATTCTCGGCGCAAAAAAAGAGCCGCCAGGACGGATCTCGCAAAACCTCGGTTCCCCGCAGCCCTTCGGCAATCAGGATTCGCAGCAAATGTTCGGCAGTCGGCAGAGGCAGAATGGGTTGCACAAGCGTTTTTTTGTATATCCCTTTCAGCAAGCCCAGGTCACGCAACGCGGCCAGGATATGACGCGCCAGACGGCTGCGCGTGTTTGCGGTCCAGCGCCGAATTTGCGGCTGGGTCTCTGCGGCCTGGTCGAGCAGCGCATGAATATCCTGCGGCCCAACGTTGATTTGGCGGGCCTGCCAACGCGCCCACAGCACCTGGGTCACGAAATCAAAGGTCAGGTGGTCGCGCAGGGCATAGTGGACGTATAACAGGGAAATAAATTCCTGGCTGAGCGGTCCGTTCTGGTAAGCGGCTTGCAAATCAGACAACCCCCAGGCCGGCTGGGACAGGTACATGTGGCGGATCGCGCGCCAGATACGAGAGCGGGTGTCGCGCGCGCGCTGAGAAATCAAGTCCCCGTCGAGTGCGCTGGTGCGCAAGTCGTCGAGCGCGGCCCCGGCGCACAAACCTGCCACAACGCGCGTGATTTCGGGTAGCAAGGCACCTTTGGAACTGTTGCGGCCGCTGTAGGGGCCGCCGTCGCGATACGGTTTGCTCATGATGGATTGCACACCCTTGCTCGAGCTTTGATCAAAAAGTAAATTCATTATAACACGCCCAACCGCAGCGCGCAAAACAAAAAGGCCCGATGGGAGACATCGGGCCTTTTGTGATGGGTGAGGCCACGCGAACGCGCGCGTCACCCGGCGGTATCTGAGCGACAGCCAGGCCGTCGATTGGGCACCGGCGGTATCGATACTGGGGCTAGACAAAACGTGACACGCCGTCACTTCTATATGTGCCTATTGTATCATAAACTTGGTGAATGTCCAAAGCCATTTTGACTCAGTCAAGGTCGTGATTGGCTGATGTTCGGGCGACAAACAAATCTGGAGATCCCGATGAGCAGCAGTTTACAGACAACTGCAGAAACACCCACCCGCCGGCGCGGTCTGCAAACCGTCGCCGTCTGGACGGCTGTCATTCTGACCCTGTGCATCGTGACCTCACTGATTGCCCTGGTCATCCTCGACCGCGCCACCGCGCCCTGGGCGCAGGAGTCCGAACTGCGCTCTATTCGCATCCAGAGCCAGATCGAGCGCGAGAAAGCCGCCGCGCAGGCCCGGCTGATCGGCGCCGTCGCCTGGCAGTGGACGATCAACCTGCTCCAGGTCGCTGTGCCAATCGTTGCCGCCGCGCTCCTGACCTGGATCGTCATCCGCCGTTTCTCCATCGTCCACGCTGACAGCGGCGGTATGCTGCCGCTGTTCTGGCTGCCGCGCGTCGAGCTGCACATCCCGCGCCGCTACACCGACGAGGATGGCCGGACGCGCTGGCTGCCTCTGGCGACATTTGGCGCGCGCGTCACCGACCCCAACCGCAACCCCGGAATGGGCTTTGAGTTGGGCCAACAGGTAACAACGATCCAGGCCGGTCCGGTGAGTGACGCGCAGATGCAGGCCACCACCCAGCACCAGGTCGCCGTCGTCGAACGGGCCAGAGCTTCCGGCGCAATGATGGTTTCTGGCGGCGGGCGCTTCGATGGCGGCGGCCTGCTCCAGCAAGTTCAGTTGTTCCTCGATAGCGCGGGCGATGAAATCGCTGCGCTGCCGGGGTGAGATTTGCCCGTCCAGCCGGGCCAGCAGCGTTGGGGGCAGAGAAACGGTGATTTTGCGCGTATCTTTCTCTGTAGACATCTTGATGACCTCCCGTAGATGGATTGTAGCCCGCTTTTAGCCATCTGTCAAGCGCCACCAGACCCGGATGAAGCCAGCATGCCGTGCTGCCAGATAGATGAGAAAAACCGTGCTGACGGGGGATCGCCGGCACGAGACATGAGTATCCAAGAACCTAGTGTTCAATATTCGACACTCCCTCAAGATGCTCCTCTTTGATCGTAAGCACTGCCACTGTTATTGAATCTTTATCAAAAAACTCAACCTCGTACGCTCTCGGAAGACTCGGCTCGTCGAAGATCATAACAATAGTGCCATGAGTTCCGGCATATAGTCCTTGTAAAGGCATATCTTTTTTCAATTTAACTACTTCGTACATCTGAAACATGGTTCTGACCTTTATTGTTTGGTAGGTATTGCCGTTACCAATCGTATAATACCGTCAAGATTCTCGATCCACACATAGAGAACATCAATCTCTTTACCGTTGGCACCGGTTATTGTTATCCATTGATTGTACTTGGTCCCATATTCTGTCACCTCGGTCAGAAATGCTGTTGAGCGATCAAATAGTATTTGATCTGCCAATCTCTGCATATTGTCGCGGGTATAACCTAAAGCCTGCTCAAACCATTTTGCCTTAGAGCTTCCATTAGGATGATCGGGATTCAAAAGGTACCGCTGGAGCTTATCTAGAACGCTCACAGCCGTCTCAATCTCGTTCGTGCAATCTCCGTCTTTACATAAAGCAGTGCCAACAGTTCCTGCTGTTGTAGCAGTCTGAGCTGCGCCTCCGGTCATCGCTGCTGTTGTCAACGTCCCTGCAAATACTTCAGTAACAGCAACCGCGAAAACGACAGAGCCACCACCTACAATGGTACTCGCCTCTAGCCGCTCTCCGAAAGTTGTGTTCTCGTCAGGGAAAAAGATGTCCTCTCGGTACTCGTTGGCTTTGTTGATAACCATCGCAGCGATCATTACAGTGGCTTTGCAAACGCTAAATGCCATACCTGTTAGACCTGCACAGTGACCGCTGGAGTCCACATATTTGAGAGGATTACCCTCGACGTACATGTACCTATTCTGTGCGGCCCCGCCTGCTCCTGGCACGATACTGTCCGCGCTGACGAACCTGCCCAGGCGAGGGCTGTACATTCTCGCCCGGTAGTCCATCAGGCCCAGCCCATTTTCGGATCTCTGGCCTGTGTACGTCAAATCCGTCGGCAGCGTGCCCGTCACCCAGCGCACTTCGCCGTAGGGCAGGTATTTCTGCGCCGCGGCCACGTTGCCGCTTTGATCGGTTGTTAACGAGGTGCTTCACTACCGGACACTTTTAGGGAAATCCATCGAGTTCCAACATCTGAAACGC
>CAYRXM010000056.1:0-27753 GCA_964428175.1 uncultured Anaerolineae bacterium | reverse complement strand
GAGATAATGAGCGGTGACTGGAGTTCAGACGTGTGCTCTTCCGATCTCACACTTCGGAGTAGTCTTCGGTAACATTATCTTTTGACCTAATGACCCCGCTTCGGTAACATTTTCATTTGATTTGACAGGGACTGCCCACGCCTTTTCCATCTGTGGTATAATTGTCCCCATACCATCGCTGAGGAACACACTTGAACGCCGAACAATGGCTACAGCAGCTCAAGCAGCGCCGCTTTTATGAAGCCCAAATCGTCCATGTGGAGCGGCTGCCGCGCCGCCGGGCCAGGTATGGACGGCTGCACAAACCGCTGCCGCGCCCGCTCGAGTGGGCGCTCAGGCAAAACGGCATCACCCGCTTTTACAGCCACCAGGCCGAGGCGATCAATGCCGTGCGGCGCGGCGAGCACGTGGTGGTCGCCACGGCTACTGCCAGCGGCAAGACGCTGGCCTACAACGTGCCGGTCATCGAAAGCCGCCTGCTCGATCCGCAGGCGCGCGCGTTATACCTCTTTCCAACCAAAGCGCTGGCCCAGGATCAGCTCCGCGCGCTGAACGACCTCTTGCAAGGCGACCTGCGCGGTGTGCGCGTGGGCATCTATGACGGCGACACGCCGCCGGAGGCGCGAAGCGAAATCCGCCGCCAGGCAGCGATCTTGCTCACCAACCCCGATATGCTGCACGTGGGCATCCTGCCCAACCATCACCTGTGGCGCTCCTTTTTCCAGCATTTGCGTTATGTGGTCATCGATGAGGCGCACGTCTACCGGGGCGTGTTCGGCTCGCAAGTGGGCTGTATACTGCGACGACTGCGCCGCATCTGCCGCAGCTATGGCAGCGATCCGCAGTTCATCGCTTGCTCGGCAACGATCGCCAACCCGACCGGGCACATCGAGACGCTGGCCGGCATCTCGCCGACGGTGATCGACGAGGACGGCGCGCCGCAAGGTGCGCGCACCTTTGTGCTCTGGAACCCGCCGCTGGAAGACCCGGCGCACGGCGTCCGCCGCAGCGCCAACGGCGAAGCAGCCAACCTCTTTGCTGCCCTGGTGCAGAACGGCATCCGCAACCTCACCTTTGCCCGCTCGCGGCGCGGCGCCGAGTTGATCCTCAGCTATGCCCGCCACGTACTGGAACGCACCACGCCTGAACTGGCCGACGCCGTCGCCGCCTACCGCGCCGGGTACACCGCCGAGGACCGCCGTGCGCTCGAACGCGCACTGTTCAGCGGCGGACTGATCGGCCTGACCACCACTTCGGCGCTGGAACTGGGCATCGACGTGGGCCACCTGGACGCCACCGTGCTGGTCGGCTATCCGGGCACCATCGCCAGCATGTGGCAGCAGGCCGGGCGCGCCGGGCGCGGCGAGAACGACGCGCTGACCGTGTTGATCGGCCTCGACGACCCGCTGGACCAATACCTGCTGCGCCATCCTGCCGACCTCTTTGCGCGCCCCCACGAGGCGGCGCGCTGCGACCCCGGCAACCCCTACGTGCTGGCCCAGCACCTGCCCTGCGCGGCCTACGAATCGCCGTTGACGGCAGAGGACGAGGCGCTGTTCGGCGGGCGTTACGTCGAGGCCATGGTGCGCCTGGAAGAAAACGGTACGCTGGATTATCGCGGCCGCGCCGGGCAGCCGGATCGCTGGTTTTACACCGGCAAAAAATATCCCGCCCAGGAGGTGGGGCTGCGTTCGGCAAGCGGCGGGCGCGTGCGGCTGCTCGACATCGAACACGGGCGGCAGGTGCTGGAAGAGATCGATGCCACCACGGCCCATTTTCGTGCCCACCGGGGGGCGATCTATTTGCACCAGGGCAACAGCTACCTGGTCACCGATCTCGACCTGCGCGCCGGCGTGGCCCTGCTCAAGGAGGCCGAGCCGGGCTATTATACCCAGCCGCGCGAACTGAACGAGATCAACATCATTCGCTCCATTGCGCACCGATCGTTGACCTGGGGCGCGGCCTTTTACGGCCAGGTACGCGCCACCTCGCAGGTGATCGGCTATACGCGCAAAAAGCAGTTCAGTGCCAGGGCGCCGAGCGAAGAGGTTTTGAGCCAGGAACCGCTCGACCTGCCGCCGCAGACCTATGAAACGACCGCCGTGTGGTGGGATGTGCCCGCTGCCTGGGGGCACCAGCTGGCGCGCCAGGGCGGCGATTTTGCCGGCGCCCTGCACGCCGTCGAACATGGCTGCATCGCCATGCTGCCGCTGCTGGCCATGTGTGATCGCTTTGACCTGGGCGGCGTGTCAACTGCCCACCACCCCGACACCGAGGGGCCGCTGATCTGCATCTATGACGCCTATCCGGGCGGCGTGGGCCTGGCCGAGCGCGGGTTCGAGGCGCTGACCGCGTGGTGGCAGGCCACTGCCGAGATGATCGCCAACTGCCCGTGCCAGGCCGGCTGCCCCTCGTGCATCCACAGCCCCAAGTGCGGCAACAACAACGAGCCGCTCGACAAGGCCGGCGCAGCGGCCCTCTTGCACGCAATGCTGGCATAGCCATTTTGGGGCAAACGCGGATTTCGACAGGCTCAATCTGCCAGGTTGAGTCTACCGAAACCCACGAATCCGCCCCAACAACACCCCTACTTGCACATTCGCGTTTTTTCTGCTATAAATGGTATTCGCTTGAAATCAAACGCATTAAATATCCGAGATAAAATAAATGAAAAAAAGCAAAGTTGTATTCATACAAAGAAGGCGGCGCGAGCGCATTCGACGCCGTTCGGTCGGCCCCAACCTGGCCCTGCGCGGCCTCGGTGGGACACTCGGCATCATGCTGGGCGCAGTACTGATCGTGCTGCTATCCGGCGTAGGCACGGTGGCCAGTGTATGGGCCTATTACACCAAAGACCTGCCCGACGCCGAGGCAATCCAGGTCGTTGAGGAATCGTTTGAAACGATCCAGTTTTATGACCGCACCGGCGAGACGCTGATCTATGAAATGGTCAGTCCGCTGGGCGACCGCATCTGGCTGAGCATCGACCAGATTCCCGAAGCGGTCAAATGGGCCACCATCTCGAACGAAGACCGCGACTTTTACACCAACCCCGGCATCAACATCCGCGGGCTGGGACGCGCTTTTGTCAGCAACCTGCGCGGGCGCGATGTCCAGGGCGGCAGTTCGCTGACCCAGCAGTTGGTCAAAAACGTACTGATCCCCGAGGCGGATCGCTATGAGAAATCCTACTCGCGCAAGATCAAAGAAGTCATCCTGGCCGTCGAGCTGACCCGCAAGTTCAGCAAAGACCAGATTCTCGAATGGTACCTCAACCTCAACCACTATGGCAACTTTGCCTACGGCATCGAGTCGGCGGCGCAGGTCTATTTTGGCAAATCGGTCAACCAGCTTACCCTGGCTCAAGTGGCCATGCTCGCCCCGATCCCGCAGTATCCGGGCCTCAACCCCATCAATAACCCCGACTGGGCCAAGCTGCGTCAGGAATTGGCCCTCGACGCGATGGTTGCCACCGGATTCATCACGCCGGAACAGGCCGAAGCCGCCAAAGCTGAAGAAATCGAGGTCAAAGAGCGCGGCATCGCTGAGCGGTTCAACGTCATCGCGCCGCACTTTTCCCTCTATGCGGCCAGCCAGCTCGAAGACATCGTCGGCGCGGCGGCGATTGCCCGTGGTGGCCTCAAAGTCATTACCACCATCGACCTGCCCTTGCAGACGGCCGCCGAAGAGGCCGCGCGCAAGCGCGTGCGCGAGCTGACCGAACGGAATATGAATGTCAACAATGCCGCCGTGGTCAGCATCCGCCCGCGCACGGGCGAAATCCTGGTGATGGTCGGCAGCGTCGACTATTGGAACAAAGAAATCGACGGGCAGGTCAACGTGGCCCTGGCCCAGCGCCAGCCCGGCTCATCGTTCAAACCCTTTACCTACCTGACCGCTTTTGCGCAGGGCTATACGCCGGCGACGATGGTCCTCGACGTGCGCACCTGCCCAAACCCCAACGATCCCTCGTGGTGCCCGGAAAACTATCCTGACCGCGACGGCAGCCGGCCCTATCACGGCCCGCAGCGGCTGCGCAACGCGCTGGCCCGCTCCTACAACATTCCGGCCGTCCGGCTGATGAAGATGGTCGGCGTGGGCAACGTGATCAAGACCGCGCACGCGCTGGGCATCACCACGCTGCGCAAAGACCTCGACTATTACGGCCTGGCCCTGACCCTGGGCGGCGGCGAGGTCAAGCTGATCGACATGGCCTACTCGTTCGGCGTCTTTGCCAACATGGGCACCATGTACGGCATCCCGGTGCCCGAAGACCGGCTGGAAATGGGCTACCGCGAGTTGAACCCGGTGGCGATCCTGCGCGTCGAAAACCGCCAGGGCGACATCATGTGGATGTACGAGCAGCCCGACTCGCGCGAAATCGTCGATCCCAAACTGACCTACCTGCTCAACGACATCCTCTCCGACAACAACGCGCGCAGTTGGGTCTTTGGCGTCGACAACCCGCTGACCCTGACCGACCGGCCCGTCGCCGCCAAAACTGGCACCACCGATCAATGGAACGACAGTTGGACGGTGGGCTATACCACCCAGGTGGCCACCGCAGTGTGGATGGGCAACACCGACAACACCCCGATGAAACAAGTCGCCGGCGCGTTGGGCGCCGCCTATGTGTGGAACGACGTGATGGGTGTCGCCCACCAGGGACTGCCGGTCGAAATATGGGAACGCCCCGAAGGCATCGTCGAAAAGTATGTCTGCGCCACATCGGGCCTGCTGCCCAGCCCGGATTGCCCCAGCGTGGTCAAGGAAATTTTCATCGCCGGCACCGAGCCGGTGGCAATGTGCAACGTCCACCGCGCCTACGAGATCAACACCCAGACGGGCAAACTGGCCACCCCCAACACCCCACCCGAACTGGTCGAGCGCAAAGTCTATACCGTCCTGCCGCCCGAAGCCGACGACTGGGTGCGCGAGGCCAACATTCCCCAGCCGCCCACCGAGTTTGACGGCTATACAAGCACCCGCGAAGGCGAAGATGTAGCCATCGTCACACCGCAAACCTTTGGCTATGTCAGCGGGCTGGTTGAAATCAAAGGCAACGCGCGCAACAATGTCCGCTTTTGGAAGCTGGACGTGGGCAAGGGCATCGCCCCGCAGGAATGGACGCAAATCGGCCCGGATCACCCCTACGAGGTCAATGGCTCTTTGATGGAATACTGGGACGTGAGCGAACTAGACGGGCTGTTCACGCTGCGGTTGACCGTTGTCGGACACGATGAATCGGTGCGCCAGGACGTGATCCAGGTCACGATAGACAATATCCCACCAGTGCTGGAATTCAACCACCCGCAGAACGGCGACGTCTTTGTCAAAGAAAGCGACGAGCAGATCAACATCCAGGCCACCGTCAGGGATAACGTCTCGCTGGATCGGGTCGAATTTTTCGTCGACAACAAGCTGCACGCCACCTCGACCGTGCCGCCGTACAACAAAGCCTGGCCGATCACCATGCTGGATACGCCGTTCAACCTCGGCGCCGATCCGGTCGGCATCACCATTCCCTTTACCGACACCGATGGCAGCACCTCGATGCGCTATTTCCTGGCCTCGACGACGATCTGGGACACGCGCATCATCACCGACTCGGAAGGCATCACCAGCACCGAGTCGTATATGGCCTCGCAGGTGCTGTACGATCCAGAGCGGGGACGGCTGATCAAGCGGTTTGACGGGGGTATGATGATCATCCAGAGCGGCGGCAATTACACCGAGACGCACCAGATTCACGTGGTGGCTTATGACGCGGCCGGAAACAAGACGGAGAGCAAGCGCGTAACCGTGTCGGTGATTCACCGGCCCAAAAAGGAATCGGCTGTACCCTATGACGCCATCGATCTGCCGCTGTTGGCCAGTGTGCCGACGCTGCCGGAGCGAAAGAGGGAAAATTGATGAACGACCTCAACACACCCTACATCATTGCCGAATATGCCCTCGGCGCGATGACCAAAGCGCGATACGTCCAGCTCCAGGATGGCAGCTATTACGCCGACGTTTTCCTCTGCCCCGGCGTCTGGGCCACCGGCGACACGATCCAGGACTGCCGCGATGAACTCCAGGATATGTTGATCGAGTGGCTGATCGCCGCATACGACGAGCAAGACGCACTGCCCGACATCACCGAACTGGCCTGGCTCAACCCACTGTGGCACTGGGCCGGCGATTAAAAATGCA
This sequence comes from uncultured Anaerolineae bacterium, assembly GCA_964428175.1. GTDB lineage: Bacteria > Chloroflexota > Anaerolineae > JAFGEY01 > JAFGEY01 > CAYRXM01. The sequence continues at coordinate 21,558 of CAYRXM010000056.1, read as the reverse complement.
TCGCTCCTCCCGCAAGCATCCGGCTTGCGGGAGTTTTTTATGGCCCTTGTTTGAGCACGATGGGCATATAGATGTGCCAGGTCCAGGCGAGATAGACCGGACTTGATCCCCGGTTGGGGATCAGCGCGGCATCCGAGATCGCAAACTGGATGCGCCGCTGAAGCGGGTCGTCACTGCCAAATGGAATCCCGCTCGCCGTCACCGTCTCCCACTCGTGCGATCCGTTTGTCCCACTGCACACGGCAGCAAGCCACCCGCTCCACGCAACACCCTCATCGTCAGAATATCGATAAACAGCACTGGACACGTCCAACCCGGCGATCTGATCGCGCACCCGGATCGTACAGACCGACTCGGTGCAATCCAGCGCGCGCCACCCTTCCGGCGGACTGTCGTCGACGATGGCGACGGTCAGCGGCGTGCCGGCGGAGAGATTGCCGGCCTGGTCGGCGAATTTGGCCGTCAGCGTGAAAACACCCTCGCGCGCGGGCAAGGCCCATTGCGGCGGCACAGCGGCGGGATAGCTGAACACACGCACATGGTCGAGCCACAATCCTTCGCCCAAGACAGATACGTCGGCGCGAAATTCAAGATCAGAACCGCCCTGCCAGACCACAAAATCGACGGCGACCTCTTGATATGCGTTGCCTATGCGAAAATCGACGCCGCGCAGGTAGCGGACGCCCAGCAGGTCTTGACCGCCGTTCGTAGCCACGTCCAGTTTGCCCCATTCCCTCGCGCCGGTCAGCGCCGGGGCGGGCGCCTTGAGCCGGAACAACGCACGGTATTGGCCGGCCGGGAAAACCGAGGTGTACGGGCCATAGAGCACGCCTGCCTGCCCCGCCTCGACGCGCCACGCGCTGCCATCGACGGCGTCCGGATCGCTCACCGTTGCCCCGCCCAGGCGATTGAGCGCCGTATCCTCCCACAGCCAGCGATCATCGCTCAACATAGCCCCAGCGGGGCCGCTGCCCGGTACCGGGTCGGTGATTGTCGCCCCGGCAAAGGTGAGGGTGAGTGTATTCACCGTCTGACTGGACGGCGTGACCGTGCCCGTCGGTGGGAGGCGATCCAGGCCAAAGCGGGTCGAATCGCCGGCGACGGACTGCCCGCTGCCCTCATATACAGTGATGTGTGCGCTGAACGACGGCGCGGACGTGTCGGCATAGGCAGCCAGCGACCAGAGTGCGCCCCAGCCGTCGGCTCCATCGGCGTCGGTAAACGTCGCCACCTCGACGCCGTCGAGTCGCGCGCTCAGGGTGATGGTCAACGGCGCGCTCCCGCTGAGGCCGGCGCGCAGCGCAGCATAGGGCGTGCTGACCCAGCCATCCGGCCAGGGATGCAGCAGGCTGCCGATCGGCCCCGAAACCTGAGCCGACTTGGCGACCGCCGCGCCGCCGTAATAATGGCCCAGAATTTGCCCATAGCTCCAGCCGTAGGTGCTGGCCCAGCGCTGCGCCCCCCACTGCGACATGCCCCAACTGTGCCCGTTGCGCGTCTTGCCGAAACTGACCGGGTCGGCGACCGGGCGCAGATAGGGCGCAGCAGACAGATTCAACTCTTGCCTGTAGTTGGTCGGCGTGCCGGTTTCAGCGCAGTAAAAGGCATAGATGACCGCGTTGTTGTATGCAATGTACTGTCCTTCGGTCTCCTGCACCGCCTGATCGGTGCGCGGGTGGGTGCTGTCGCCCATCACCTGATCGGATGTCCAGTCAGTCACGTCATAGGCGTATTTGTTCCAATCGGCACGATCGAGTATTTTTCGCCAGGCATAGGTGCGCGCAGCGACGGCCTGGGCCTTGAGTGCTTGCATGTGCCAGCTCGTATAAACCTCGTGCGGCACCACCCGCCGCACATACTCTTCAAAAGGGATCAGGTCGATCTGGCCGGCGGGCACGTTACGATAGGTGTTGCGCGCGTCGTGCTGAACGCGGATGATGACTGGCGCGGTGAGGGCGGATGAAGTCAGGTTGGGTAGTTGGGTGGTTGGGTCATCAGGTAATTGGTCAGCGATGAATGCGGCGGAAGGATCACCCTCGGGATCGACGATCCACACATCGCCGGACACGGTCAGCGCGAGCAATACGCCGTCGGGCGACCAGACGGGCGAGTGCTCGTCGAGCGGGGTTTGGGCCAGCGGGCGCAGGCTGCCATCGTCAAGGTCGATCAGCCACACGTCGCCGGGCGAGGCGCTGCCGGTGGCATAGCGGGTCAGGGCGAGGCGCTGATTGTCAGGCGAGAGCGCGGGCGGGTCGAAATGCTCCAAATCGCCGCGCAAGAGCAGTGTCGATTCGCCGGTGGCCGGGTTTTGCACCCACAGTTCCGGCGACGGCCCGCCAGGATCGACCAGGTAGGCCCCCGCTGGCGCTTGAGCGCCGGCGGGGAGCGCGTCTTGGGCAACCTGATGCGCCCGCTCGGGGTAGTCGAGCGGGACGGCCCACAGATCATACCCTTGCCGGCTGTCGATCACTGCGCCGGGACGCTGCACAAGCATGGTGTGGGCATCCAGCCAGGCCACGGGCACCGATTGGCCGTCGAAAGTGATTTGGCGGGGCAAGTCGGTGGATTGTCCCACCGTATGCAGGGCGTGTTTCCCGGTCAGCACCGCGATCAGCGCCAGCAAACCGATCAAGGCGCGGGGGACAAAAGCCCACGTCCGGTTGAGCGTGCGGTCGGGCTTCATCCCAGCGCCTCTTTGACGCTGCGCGCGGCCTGGCGGGTCATGCCGGGCACACCGGCCAGCTCATCCTCCGTCGCCGCGCGGATGCCGTCGACCGAACCGAAAGCCTTGAGCAGCGCCTTGCGCCGCGCCGGGCCGATGCCGGGGATCGCATCGAGGATCGAGGCCAGGCCTTGCTTGTCGCGCGCGCTGCGGTGAGCAGTGATCGCAAAGCGGTGCGCCTCGTCGCGGATGCGCTGGATCAAATAGAGTGCTGGCGAGTCGCGCGGCAGCAAAATCGACTCGTCGCGGCCGGGCACAAACATTTCTTCTTCGCGCTTGGCCAGGCCGAAAACGGGCAAATGGTCGAGGCCGCACTCGCTCAAGACTTCCAGCGCTGAAGAGAGCTGGCCCTTGCCGCCATCGATCAGCAACAGGTCGGGGCGCATCGAGAACGAGGCGTCCTTTTTTCGCCCCACGCTCTGATCCTCCTGCTCGGCGACAAAGCGGCGAAAGCGCCGGCGCAGCACCTCCTGCATGGAGGCGAAATCGTCGGCGTGACCGACCACCGTCTTGATCTTGAAGCGGCGATAATCGCTCTTGCGCGGCACGCCGTGTACAAAAACGACCATACTGCCATAGCTCGCCGTGCCGTGAAAGGTCGAAATGTCATAGCCTTCGATGCGCGCGGGCGGCTCGGCCAGGCCCAGCGCCTCTTGCAACGCCTGCAAGGCCTGGGTCTGACGGTTCTGGTCGGCATCCCACTCGGCGCGCAGTGCGTTGAGCGTTTCGGCGGCGTTGTCGGCGACCATGCGCAGCAATTCCTCGTCGGCGGCAGTGCGCGGGATGTCGATGACCACGTCTTCCTGGCGCTTGCGACGCAGCCAGCTCTCGATCACCCGCGCCTGGTCGATCTCGTGCGGGAGCATGATTTCGGGCGGCACGTAGGCGGCCTGGTCGTAAAACTGCTCGACAAAAGCTTCCATCACCGCCGCGTCGTCCTCGTCGCCGGCGCCTTCGAGGACAAAGTATTCGCGCCCGACCACCTTGCCGCTGCGGATGAAAAAGACCTGCACGCAGGCCTGGCCGTCGTCACGGGCAAAGGCGATCACATCCTGATCCTTGCGCGTCACCGAAACCATCTTTTGCTGCTCGGTCACCGCCTGCACGGCGCGGATTTGATCGCGAAAAACGGCCGCGCCCTCGAAATCGAGTTTTTGGGCGGCGACGGCCATGCGCGCGCTCAGGTCGTCGAGCACATCTTCGGCGCGGCCTTCGAGGAACTTGCATACGCGGTCGATCACCGCACCATAGTCGGCCCGGTCGGCGGCGCCGATGCACGGCCCCAGGCAGCGTCCGATGTGGTAGTAAAGACAGGCTTTTTTGTCCTGACCGGTGATCTCGCGGTTGCAGGTGCGGTAGGGAAACAGCTTGCGCAGCAGGTCGAGCGTCTGGTGGACAGCGCCCACCGAGGTGTAGGGGCCGTAATAGCGCGCGCCGTCGTTGTCCATGCGCCGGGTGGCATAGATGCGTGGAAAATCCTCATTGAGGGTGATCTTGATATAAGGATAGCGCTTGTCGTCCTTTAATCGCACGTTGTAGCGCGGGCGATACTTTTTGATCAGCTCGCATTCGAGGATCAGCGCTTCCAGTTCGCTGTCGGTGACGATAAAATCGAGGTCGTGGATGTGGGCGACGAGTTCGTGTGTCTTGGGGTGCTGCTGGGCCGAGGCGGTAAAGTAGGAGCGCACACGGTTGCGCAGGGTCACCGATTTGCCGACATAGATGACCTGTTCCTTGTCGTTGCGATAGATATAGACGCCCGGCTTGGCCGGCAGGCTTTCCAGCTTGGCCTGCAACTCGGGGCGAACTTGAATCGCGCTGTCCGATTCCACGTCCGCTACACTCTCTTAAAAGAAACGATCCAGCAAGAACGACTTGGCCTCGTCCAGCATGGGCAGTTCGTCGGCCTCGTACAGATCAAAGTGCAGTTCTTGCGCCAGCAGCGCGAGCATTTGCAGCAGCAGCGGGTCTCTGGCCCAAATCTGCTGCGGGACGACATTCAGCCCATCCAGCGTTTTGACGATACGCAGCGGCACCTGTCCCCACATCGACCCCTGATCGGGGTCGGCGACCAGCACGTCGCTGCCCAGCACCATCCCGCTCTCGTGATCGACGAGCAGCAGGAAAAACGCCAGCTTGGGGCGGTCGTCGCGATGCTCCTGAATCTGCGAAGGCGACATGATGATGTCGATCTCGAAAGCCGCAGCGGCGCGCGGCAGCCGCTTTAATCGCCCCAGCGCCACTTCATCCATGACCAGGCGGATCGGTCTAGGCTCCGGCGGCGGCACCTGCACAATCTCGTCCCGCCACACCCAATCCTGCCCTTGCTGGCTCGGTACGCGCACCAGGTAATCCTGGCTTTCTTCCTTTTCCGGTGCGAGCATGTCCGGGTTCTCGCGAACGCGCGGCAGCACCAGGAGGGCCTGCTCCAGTGCCAGCGTCATAAAGCGCACCTGATCCACATCCAGATGCCAGGGCAAAAAGCCGGGCTGGTAGCTGCGAAACATCGGCCAGGCATTGCGCCCACGAAACTTGAGCCCAAGCGACTTGATCAGATCGCGGTCGCGCTGAGCCAGGATATCGCGGTCTTCAAACGAAAGCTGAAGCTCGGGAATTTGCAGCAGCACCTCGGGCGACAGGTCCTGGCCCATTTCTTCCATCGTCCACAGCCCATACAATCCCTCAGCGCCCAGGTAAACGGCGACGGCCAGGTGATCGCCCAACTGGCCCATCACGCTGACAAAGCCCAATTGATCGGTTTGAGGATCTTGAACGCCAAAAACTTCGGTTTCGGTCAGCCACTCCCAGGGAGCGAGCATTTTGATCTCGGCGGCCAACTCGTACAGTCTCCGCCAGGCCTCAAGCGTTAATTGGGACATCGTGACTCCTTTCCGGATCGAAACAAGGGTGTAGTGAATTGTACACCGAACACGGGCTGTTTGGCAAACAAGGCCCTCTGTCGATCAGCGCGGCGGCTCCTGGGTAGGCGTTCGGCCAAACCACACACTGTCAGCAACGGCCTGCCCCGCCGCATCGACGACCAGCAGGCGCGCCATCGTCTCGTGATTGTAAAACCCAACTTCAAACATAACGTGGCCCGGCACCGGCGTCCATTCGGGCAAAGTCAGGTGAAACGTATCGGCGATGATGTCGCCCGGCTTCCACAACGTGGTCGGGTAGCGGCCCATACCGGGAAACGTGTCCTGCTGGACGAGAATGTGCCCCGAGTCGTCCACCACATGCACAAACACGGTGTAATCGATGCCAAAATAGGTCAATGATTGTTCATACAGCGTGAGCGCAATCCGACCGCCCGGCCAGAGTTCGGCCTGCTCGACCGTGTAGCCCAGCAGTTTGATTTGCCCTTGAAAATCGGCATCCAGGCGCTCGGTCAACGAACCGACCTGCGCCTCGCTCAAGATGGGCGGGCGGCCATAGTTGGGCACGAGATACACAAACAAACAGGCGATTGCCAGGGCCAGCAGTCCGCCCCCAAGCAGACCGCCCACAACCGACGGCCCCCGGCCGGGGATCGCAGCGCGCGACTCTCGCGCCCCGCCACCGGGAATGGGCAGCAACTGCCCGATGCTCAGGGCGATCAACAAGGCAATTGCCGGCAGCGCCGGATACAGCAAGCGTCCCAGGTTTACGCCGGCCATTGTGTACATCCAATAGAACACACTGGCCAGGCTGCCGGCGGCCCAGACGATCAGCACGAACAGAGAAAATCGCTCGCGCGGCGGCCAACGCCAGCGCGTCCACTGTTTGACCAGGAGCACCAGCGAACCGAGCACGGTCAGGCGGTCGATGCCAAACAGGATCAGGTTGATCCATCGCTCAATGGGGATGCTGTTGAGTCCAAAAACGGCCCAAAACGACTCCTCCAGGCCCTGAAGTTCCAGCCGCCAGGCGTCCCAGGAAAGGTGTTCCTGGCGACGGCCCCACTTTTCGACGTGTACCTGGGCGCCGGTCCAGTCGCCGCCGGACAGCACGGCGCTGCGCACAAACCACCATCCGCTCAAGAGCAATGCGCAGGCCAGCACGATGCCGGCCCAAAAAGCCCCCCGGCGAACAAAAGCGCCGAAACGTCCATCCACGGCGCGCCAGGCCGCATAAGCGACGGCCATTACGACCACCGGCAGCATCACCAGCGCGCTGATCTTGGAGAGCAGGGCCAACCCCAGCGCCACACCGAGCCAGACAAGATGTGATACGCGCACCATCGATGCAGCGATCAGCCGCAGCGCACAAAACCCGGTGAGCGCGCACGTAGCGGCAACCATAACGTCGTTGTTCACCGTGCCACTGACGTACAAAAACTGGGGATTGAACGCGCAGAGCATCGTCGCACCGATGGCCAGCCATCGCCGTGAGGGGAACAGCGTCCGGGCAATGCCATAGGTGCAGGCAACCGTGACACCGCTGACAAGGATGGAAAACATGCGCAGCAGGCGCACGGCCAGCGCCGCGCCCTGTTTGGGCAGCCACTCGTCTACCGTGTGCAGGTAGCGGTTGCGATTGTTGCCGGGGATGTTGTCCCACACAGGACGAAAGTGCGGGTTGAGGCGGGTCAGCGCGGCCATGTCGTCAGTTTGAATGCCGGAAACGAGCAGCGCCCCGGCGAGGTAATACAGCGGAGGCTGAGTCGCCTCCTGGCGCGCCGGGTTGTGCGGATCGAGTGCGGGGAAACCCTGCCCATCGGCCAGGTGCTTGATGTATGCCACGTGGTACACCTCGTCGGTCTTTTCAAAAAAGGGTGTAGCCAGGCTGTAAGAACCAGCCAACACCAGGTAACCGAGCAAGATGATGAAAAGGGCAGCATGTTTGCGCATATCGAAAAAACTTTCAGGCAAATACTGTCACTGGTCAACCAGAAGGAGCGGCGCAAGTTGAGTAGCGACAAACTTGTCGAGTTGGAGGCGTATCGAAACCAAGCCGCATCGTCTGCCCGGTTTCGATACGGCGAACCCAAAACCGGTTCGGTCTACTCGACCGGCGCAGGCTGAGCAGTCACCCATTATGACCAGAAAACAAAAAAAGGGGCGTTGGGTGCCAACGCCCCCCTCGAGTCGTTCACTCGCTATCGTGCTGTCGCCTTGATATACACATCATCGAATTGATATTCCATATCATAAGAATACTCTCGATAATGTGCGGCATAAAATCCAATGTACAGCTTGTCAGGCAGGCTGTCATCGGTCAACGCATGGACGCAGCCTTCGTTCCACTTGCCCCAGGTACCCTCATTCTGCGTGCAAAACGTGAGCGTGTTTCCCTGACGGATGATGTAGAAACGGTTCCAAAAGTTCTGTTCCCAGGCCAAATAGTTGTTGGGTTCAAAAGATCGTTCATACGTCACCTGATGGATGCCGTGGCTGACGATCTTCCACTTTTTGACCACGGCCTGCCGCTTTTGGCTGCTCACGAACAACCGCACATGAAAGGTATACACCAGGTCCGACTGCTGATTGATGGCGTCGATCGGTTTCGAGCTGATCAGGATGCCATACTCGTCGCCATCCATGACGCCCGTCGTCCGGCGGCGCAGAGAAGCAGCATAGGTAAAGTTTTGCTGGACCGCCATCGATTCCGGGCCGGTCAGGAAAACATGGTCGCCATTGTCGCGCACCCAGATGTGGTACAGGCCGCCCAGCGTGACCGGATCGCTCCCCGTCCAGTTGTGAAGAGAGCCAAACGTATTGTCCACCTTGTAGCCAAAGTTGTACTCTTCGGCCACAGAGCCATCGGGGTTGAGCGTGCGCTTGCCGCCGGCCGGCCAGCCGCTGCTCCAGTTGGTAAAGTTGTCCGTCTTTTCATAGCCGTAGAACTTGTTCTTGAAAACAACCGGCATATACGTCTTGCCGCTCACGGCCAGCGTGGTCTGCGCCGAGCTGGTGCAGCCGGCGGCACTGATGCGCGTCAGAGTGATTGTCTTGGGCCCGGCTGCACTGTACACGTGGCTGACCGAAGCTTCCGTACCGGTGATCACGGTGCCATCGCCGAAATCCCAGCGCCGCGAATCGGCCGAGCCGCTGCCAATATCGGTAAACACAACGACGACACCGGTCCAGGTCTGCGATGTGCTCATTTGTATCGCCGGCGTGGGCGGCGGATCGACCACCGTCAGCGATACATTGGCATTCGATGTGAGGCCAGCCGTGGTGGTAACCCACAGGTTGACGGCAAACGGTCCTGGCGCAGCGGTAAAGGTATGCACTACCAAAGCCGCATCGGACGTGCTGCTATCATCGCCGAACAGCCAGCGCCGCGCCGACAGCGTGCCGGTGATCAGGCTGATGTCGCTAAACGTGGTCGGCGCATGGCGGCACACCGTCGTTCCCAGGTCGGGGGCAATGCCGATGCGGGCGGTCACCCCCTGCTCATCCGTGCGGACGATCACATTGTCCAGGAACACGCCCAGGTCCTCACTGGCGGCGTCGCTCTGAAAGCGGAAAGCCAGGTAGACCGCGCTCCGACCCAACAGCGGGTTGAGGCCCACGGTCATGGTCTGCCACTGCCCCATTTGCGCCGTCGAAACCGGGCTATAGGTGAACGTGCTGCCATCCAGCGAATAGCCCCACTCCAGGCCATCCCCGCTGGCGACCGATATCCAGTGCGAAAACTCGAGTGTCGCCGTCGTCACCCGCATATCGATCGGCCCATAGGTGACGGTGGTGCTCATGTTGCTACTATAAAAGTGCGTCCCGGCGATCAGCGCCGGCGCACCGTCCTGGGCGCACCAAAAGGTGTCGGCCCACTCGCCGCTTTCCACCCGCCCCCAGCCATAATCACCGTCTGCGGCCACCGCACGCGACACGGCCAGAGAGCCGCCATCAAACCGGTCTTGAAACAGCACGACGGGCAGTGCATCTTGCACCGCCGGATCGTCGATCTGTTGGGCAATATCAGCCGAGGCCGGCGTGTTCGAAGCACACAGCAGCAGGCCCAACATCAAAAGCCCAAGCCCGCCGCCCGACAGCGCCGTCCATATTCCCTTCATCCGTTTATTCATTGTTTCATCCTTTCTCTCTTGTGAAAACACAAACCAGATTCTTCTCCCCAGAAACTCCGATCCCAAACCACCGGCGCCCGCCGCCTCACGACCTCATACATAAGCGCTTGCCTCCCCTTCTGCCGGAAAGTGGAGGCAAGCATGTCAGGCCATAGATTGCTGCAATGATATCAATAAGGCATACTCAGCGGAGTCAGCGTGAAATTATCAAATTCGATCTCGTCCTGCGACCATTCCCACGAGGTCGTGGTCAGCCCAACCAGGCGGTTGGTGCCATATGTGCTATCGACCAGATAGTCGTAATACGGCCCCGGCAAGGGCATCGCCTGTCCGTTGCAGTAGACATAGATGCGATCGCGCACACGCACGATAGTCAGGTGGTTCCAGTTGTCCCAGTTGTTGACATAGGGCGGTGTGCCACCCGGAACAGTGAGGTGCGTGATGGCGGTCAAGCCATCGAAACGGGACACGACCCAGCTAAACTGCTCGCCGCCAAAACCAAACAAATAGTGATAGCCCTGGCTCCAGGTGTCGTTGCCGCCCCAGGTCAACCCCAGACCGCTAAAGGTCTGCGGTGGAAGCGGGTCGCTGGCCCACAAAAAGCGCGCATCGACCTCCAGCCGGAAATCGCCCAACGCACGCCAGCCAGGATGAAAGATCCAGCGGTCCGAGTTGTCCAGGATTTTGGTGTACAGCCGGCTGTTACGAATGGTAAAGAAAGGCGGGCTGGTGTCGCCTGGCCCTTTCATGTTCAAAATCGTCCAGCCCAGCTCGGTGCGGTCAAATGTGTCGACGCGCACGCGCTCACCCTGGATCACCAGCGGAAAGTACAGTTTGTGATCGCCCTGCGCGCGAACACCGCCTTGTTCGCCGCGCGCGGCGAACAGCACCGCAAAAAGCAAACAACCCATCAATACAAAACGCATTGCTCTACCCAAAGAAATAGCCCTCCCTGAAAAAAAGTTTGTCGAACCCAAAAGTACTATTGTATCTGATCTGAAAAATCTGTCAACCGCCCCCAAACAGAAGGACACCCCATCACCCGGCTAATCGACGCGCACCAGGGCCAGCGGCAAGGCGTCGCCAGCGTCACCGGGCAGCCGCTGCATCGTTTCACGGTGATAGACGCCCACCATCACGCGATACTCACCAGGCGGCAGGTCGGGCGAAATCCAGGGTGCGTGTGTCTGCACGATCAGGTCGCCCGGCTGCAAGGAGGGCGCGTACACATCCAGCCGGTCATAGCCAGCCACCCATTCGCCCTTATCGTTCAACAGGTGGACGAAAACCACCCACGGCTCGGTCGTCGCCTCGATCACCTGCCAATATTCGACGATTTCCGCCGCCTCACCGCGCCGGACATGGTTGGGCAGCTCGTAGCCGCGTAAAAGCAGCACATCGCCCCAACTAACCGGCAGCATTCCCGCCAAAGTCGCCTGCGCCGACGCGGCCCGGCGCGCCTCGACCGCCCGACGCAGCGATCCGTTATAAGCCGTAAAAATCGGCCGGCCATCTTGGGTGACCCGTTCGCTCGGCTGCACTCTTGCTTCCGCGCGCAGCATGGCCTCGAAACGCGGCGCAAGCGGGACGTTTTCCAGCGCGATCAGCGCAGCAGGATCGGCAGCCGGCGCAACCAGCGCATAGCGCCCATCAAAGAGGCGTGGCAGCCAGGCCGTCGAGCGGCGCGTGTGGGTAATCGTATAGGGATCGCGGTCGCCGTCCAGCACGACCGACATACCCACTTGCACCGTCTCCGCCTGCGCTTCGGCCCGGCGCACGGCCTGGGTCAGGTCGGCCTGGTAGATTTCGCGCACCTCGGGCTGATTGGGCCAGCAGAGCATATAATCGCGCCAGGTCAGGCCGCCCATCAGGCCCAGGTACAAGACCGACAAGGCTGCCAGCGCCAGCCACGCTTTTGATCCCAGCCAATTCCACAGCGCGTCCAGGGCCAGCGCGGGGAAAATCAGGGTTGCCGGCATGGACAGGATGGTGCGCACCGCGCTGGGCGCGTCGGCGCTCAGCAAGCCGGGCAGCAGACCCACCGCCCACCACAGCACGAGCCAGACACAGGCATGCTGCCGCCGCACTGCCAGCATTGACCGCCGCAGCGCAATCAGCAACCCCAACACGAACAGGGCGCCACCCAGTGGATCGAAAACGGGACGGCCGGCCCAATTGTAGCGCCAGGACTCACTGCCGCGCACAAAAAACATGGACAGCGTCTTGCCCACCGCCTCGATCAGTGGTCCGACCTGCCCTGCTCTCAATGCCTGCAAAGGCGCGCCGACCTGATCGAGTCGCAGCGCGCCCCCATCGATCCGCAGCAGCGTCCAGGCCAGCGGCAAGATCAACAGCAGCGTCAGCGTGAATCCGGCCAGCATTGGCGCAGCCTGCACGCGAATGATCGAACGGTCGTCTGCGTCCGAACGGTCGTCTGCGCCCGAACGGGCGGCAGCCCACAGGTAAACCACCACGGCCAAAAACAAAAACGGCAAAACGCGGGCCGAGGTATAGGCGTAAAAGCACAGCCCGTACACAAGCCCGAACCCAAGCCAGATGGCCCAGGATCGCCGCCGGGAGCGGTCGGTTTGCCGCAGTCCATCCCAGAACAGGATCGCCGCGCCCAAAAACAGCGGTGGCAGAAGGCTGGCCCGCAAAAGAATCCGGTTGTAAAAGAGCGGCCACAGGTTGACGGCCACCCCGGCCCCAGCCAGCCAGCCCACGCGACGGTTCCACAGCTGCCGGCCCAGGCGTATGGTCAGGGCGACGGTCAGGACGCCGGCGAACGTCGGAAGCAGGCGCAAAACAGCATAATTTTCGCCCACCATCGCCGCCCAGACGGCCAGCAGATAGTAGAACAGTCCCTCGCGTCCCCAGCCGTGGCTGAAAAACAGCGCCCACTCGCCGCGCTGCACCTGATCCAGGATTTCGATGTTCCACCGCTCATCGTCTACCTGGAGGCCGGGCGGGACATCGGCCAGGCCGTAAACGCGCCAGGCGAAGGCCGTCAGCAGCAGCACGATCACACCGCCCCACCAAAGCAACCGGCGGTGTACCAAGTCCGAAAGAGCCGTCTGCGCCTTCATCGCTGCCCAACCTCGACCGGCGACAGCAGCGCCCGGTCGGCGACGGCCTGCCCGCCCACCCGCACCGGCAGTCGCAGCATGGTCGCCGGATCGTACCAGCCCAATTCAACCTGATAGACGCCCACAGCCAGGTCGTTGTTCCAGGCAACCTCTTGCACCTGCGCGAACACGTCGCCGACCTGCAAGTTGTCATGCCACACATCACAGCGATCTTCGCCAGCCCGGTTGACGCCGGCCGCATCCAGCAGGTGGACAAACAGAGTCAGCGGGCGGTCGATGGGCTGCTTCACTCGCCAATACGTCACCAGGACGAGCCGGTCATCAGGCGACATCGCGCCGGCCAACGCGTATCCCAGCAGCTCGACACGCTCAAAATCGACCGGCAGAGCAAGGCGCGTGCCGCGTCCATCCGGATCGTCGGGCATAAATGTCGCTGCCGCCAGCAGCCAGGCCGGCGACTCGACACGGCGCTCATCCAGGTACTGCGCCACCGCCTGCGGCCCGGCGGCCGGCCAGACATGCAGCGAGCGGCCATCGTCCAGCGTGCTCTCTCGCGCCGGCGCGACCGGCTGCCAGCGCGCCAGAATCGGATGGAAGGAGGCATCGCCGCCGGCAAACCACCAGCCTGCGCCATCAGCCGGAAAGACCAGCGACCGTGCCGCGTCGAACCACAGCACGCGCACGTCGTTCGTCCCCAACAGCGCATAATCCTGTGGGTGAATGTCGGGCGGCGCCAGCCCGGCCAGCCCGATCACCGCTTGCCCCGTACCGTATTTGGGAACATCATAGATGAACATCGAATAGCCGATTTTGGTCATCGGCTCGCGCTGGCGAAACCAGGCAAACGTATCGGGGTCGGCCAGGTTGCCCCCTTGCAGCAGAGTGGCGCTGATCGCATAGATGCCGGGCGCTGGATCGTGGGGGTAAAACGGATGGTAAAGCGGGTGCTGCCAGCGATCGGGCAGGCTGGGCAGGGGATCGAATTCGATGCCGTAATACGACGGATAGGCCTCGCCCATATAGGCCAGTTTGACCCGCTCGACGCCGTTTTTGTCCATCCAGCGCTTTAGCCCCTTCAATCCCTGGCCCCAGTCCAGGTTCGAGTCGACCAGGTAGCGCCAGCCCCCTTCCGGCCCGCCGGCCCACTCGTTGAAAAAGGCCAGGTAATGCGGATAGACGGACAGCGCGCCCCACACCGACCAGCCTCCGACCAGCGTGATGGCAGCCAGCAGCAGCGCGCGCCGCTCGCCCCGCCATACCGCTAACCCCTCGGCCAGCCACGCGCCCATCCGTCCGGCCAGTACGAATAGAAAAGGCAGAATCGGCAAGATGTAGCGATAGCCCAGATTCAAATTGCTGGTCAGGCTGATGGCGAAAAAAAGCAGCGGCGGCAGCCAGACGGTGGGAGAAATCCATTTTTTGGTTCGGACGCCCACCGCCGCCGCGCCGAGCAGCAAGATCAGAGTAGGGATGGGCGTCTTGATCGCCAGGGCTACCGGAAAATACAGCCAGCGGCCGCCCTCGTACAGCTCGCCGAGCAAAAACGCCTGCGCCGGGCGGCCCATGCGTTCGACGATGTAAAAGAGTTCTTCCCACCAGGCCGGCGCAGGGACGGGGAACGCGGTTTTGCCCGCCACCGGCCCGATCTGAAAGCCATGCGTAGCCCAGATGGCCAGGTAGGCGACCAGCACCACGAGCAGACCGGCCCCGATCCAGCGCGGCCAGCGACGAACGCCCTGCCGCACCATCTGCCAGCCCCACAGCAGCGCCCAGATCGGGGCCAGCAGCAGCGCCGAAAAGCGCGTACACTGGGCCAGCCCGAACAGCGCACCGGCCAGCAGCAAGTTGGTCCAGCCCTCCTTATCCAGCCAGCGCCACAGCCAGTAGGTAGCAATCAGCATCAGCGCGGCAGCTCCGCCGTCGGTCGCCGCCAGCGCGCCGTGGGCGATGATGTTGGGATCGAAAGCGCACAGCCCCAGCGCCAGCAGCCCACCCCAGGGACCGAACAATTCGCCGGCCCAGCGCCCCACAAACGCCGCCAGCAGCAAGGTGAGCAGCATCGCCGGCGCGCGGGCCAGAAAAATGATCTGGTCGGCGTTAGGGTTGACCTGCCACATGAACTGCTCACTGATCGGATGAAAGTCGCTGCCCCCCCAGGCCGGGTCATCCAGCGGCAGGCGCACGCCGGGCAGTTCGAGCAAGGGCAGCGTGTGCAGCGCGCTGAGCAGGATCGGCGCGCCGTCGCGGATATGCAGATCGCCCAGGCGCACAAAAGCATAGCCACTGACCAGGTAATAGCCCTCGTCGTAGGTCGGCGACTGCTGTACCGCGCTAAAGAGCATTTGGGCAAACAGGATCAGGAGCAAAAGAGTAGACAAGGAAATGAGGAGAGGGTGTTTGGAGTGCATCAAATTCCCCTTGCACCACATGGCATACGCAATACGCAATACGGAGTGTGTCTCATTGCCCGATCTCGACCGTTTCCAGCAGCAGCCGGTCGGCGATGGGCTGGCCGTTTTGCAGAATGGGCAGGCGGGTGTTATCGTCGCGCTTGTACCAGCCGATTTCGGGCCAATACGCGCCAGGCGGCAGGTCGGCGGGCAGAGCGAGCCGCTGCACCTGCACGAACACGTCGCCGGACTGCCAGGTGTGCGCCGGCACATCCAGCCGATCCTCACCGGCCACAAACTGACCGCCCGCATCAAGCAAATGCACAAACAGCGTCAGCGAGCGATCCTGGGCGGCGTGGGCCTGCCAGGCGGTGAGCAGGACGGCCTCCCCGCCGGGCTGCCAATCGGCGTTTTGCCAGCGATAGCCCCGCAGCGTCACCGCGCCGGCCCAATCGGCCGGCAGTTCGCGTGCGGACGGCGCACCCACCTCGCCGACATATGCGCTCCCCCTCATCGCCAGCGCGTGTACGTCCGGCGCAACGAGGTGATAGATGCGGTAAAAAGGCTGGCCGTCAGGCCGCCGCTGCACACTCTCGATCAACTCGGCCTCACCCAACCAGGCCAGAACCAGCGCCGGGTCGGGCGCGATGCCGTCGGTAAACAGGTAGCGGCCGGGCGTACCCCCGGCGGGGAACAGCAGCACACGGTCGCCAACAAACCAGCGCCACTCCTGCGCCGGGTCGTTTAGGGCCAGTTCAAAGCTGGTGACGAACAATTCTGCGTCGCGCGGCAGCGAGACGTAAACGGGCGCACCATCGCTTTCCTGCCGCAGCGCGCGGGCCGCCTCAAAAAGCGGCGTCTGGTAGCGCCACTGCGCCTCAAACTCATCGGCCCAGCGGTTCAGGTCGCGCCAGGTGGAAAAGCCGTGGCCGAGAACGAGCAGGGCAAATGGCAAATAGCAAATGGCAAATGGCAAGCGATGTTTTTCCAACCACCCAACCACCTCACTCACGCCCACCGCGGCCAGCAAATAGGCCGCCGGCATGGCCGCCAGGGTGCGGATGGTATTGGGCGCGTCGGGGGTGAGCATACCGGGGATCAGGCCCAGGAACAGCCACAACAGGAGCAGGGCCTGTTCGGGCCGCCGGAACCGCCACAGCGACAGCCCCAGGCCGAGCAGGAACAGCACCGCCCACGGCCAGCCCCAGATCGGCCGCCCGGAGAGGTTGTAGAGCCAGCGCAAGTCGCCCTTGAGGCCAAGCGGCATCAGCAGTGTGTCGGCGGTCAGGCGAAGCACCGGGCCGGGATCACCCGCCTTGAGCTTATCCAACGGCTCGGCGAGTTGGGCGGCGCGCTCTTCACTGTGCGTGGACAGATACACCACCATCGGCGCGGCGACGACGGCGGCGATCAGCGTAAATACGGTTATCTCGCGCCAGCGCGCGCGAACGGCGGCGCGGTCGAACAAGAATTGGTGCAAAACGAGCAAGAGCGGCAGTGCGACCATCACCCGCGCCGAAGGATAGGTGTACAGACACAGGCCGGTCAGCAGGCCGCCCAGCCCGCCGGCGACCCAGCGCTTCCACCCGTCCAGGCGCAAGCCGCCCCACCAGCCGATCATGGCCGCCGTGAACAGCAGCGGGCACGAGATCACCCGGATGCCCACCCGGCTGTAAAACACGCCCCACCAGCCGCCGGCCGCGCCGCCGGCAGCGATCAGCCCCACCGCCGGGTCGAACAGCCGCCGCCCCGCCCACCAGATAAGCACGATCAGGCCCAGCCCGCACAGCGCGGCGGGCAGGCGGATGGCAACGGTAGTGTGTCCCAACAGCCCGATCGCGGCGGCCTGTAGATAGTGAAACAACGTCTCGTGCCCGTAGGCTTCGGGAAAATAGATGCCGTGCCGCCCGCCCAAAATATCCAGAGCCAGATTGCCGTCCATCACCTCGTCCAGGGCCAGGCCGGGCGGCAGCCAGCCCAGCCGGTACAGGCGCAAAAAAGCCGCGCCGACCAGGATCAGCAGCAGGATGGCAAACTCGATCAGGCGCGCACGGCGCCGGTCTAGCAGTCTCATTCTTTGCCTCGTTTGATCACCCGGAGCGGCGCCAGCAGCAGGCGGTCGACCTGGCCGCCGCCGGGCAACGGCACAGTCCAACGCACACCGCTGCCCGGCTCGTACCAGCCGATCTCGAGCGGGTACGACCCCGGCTCCAGATCGATGGGGAGCGCAAAGCGGTGTAACTGAACGATGACGTCACCGGCGATCCAGCGACTGGGCGGCGCGCCAAAGCCGTCGAACCCGCCGACCACCCGCCCGGCCGGATCGAGCGCATGCACAAAGGTGATGCCCTCACCACCCTCACCCTCGGTCGAGGACACCTGCCAGTAGGTGAGCAGCAAGGCCACGTCGCCGGAGTGAACCGCGCCGTTCAACACCTCGTAGCCGAGCAGGCTCACCCGCCCGTCGAAGGTTGGCGCGGCCAGCGGCGTCCAGTCGATGGGCTGGCCGTCGGGGAAAGCAGCGGCGCGGCTCCAGCCGACCGGGTTATCCCGCGCAGCAGCCAGGCGCGCCGCCAACAGGTCGCCATCCGAGCGATAGACGGCAAACACAAAGCGGCCGTCGGGCAAATGGTGCTCGGCGGTGGGCGATTTCTCTCCAAAAAACAGGCTGAACAACACGCTGTCGATGGGAAAATGGTCGGGCTGGAAAACCGACGCGCTCGATCCGGCCGGAAAGATCAAGGCCTGACGGATGTCGCACCAACGCAGCGCCAGGGCGGTGCGCCGCACATAGCTGTCGGCCAATGCCGGGTCGAGGTCGGCCGGAAAGTGCCCGGCAAGCACCACGTTGTCTGGAACAGGAGTCTGGTCGAGATAGCGCGCCTCGTCCAGCAAGGTCGCGTTGTAGGCAAAGCGCGCGTCGGGGTGAGCCGCCCAGCGGACGAAATAGCCATCCCAGGTGCGCCAGGCGTTCCAGCCCAGCAGCGCGATCATCGCCCCGCCCAGCGCCAGCCGCCCCCACATAGGCTTGTTCAGCCGGCCGAGCAGCCAGTCGATGTCCAGCGCCGGAAAGACATAGACGGCCACCAGTGCGGCGATGGGGCGCAAAAAGTTGGGCGCGCCCTCGCTGACCATCGCCGGGATGAGCATCACCGGCGCCCAGGCCAGCACAAAGAAATACTCCCATTTGCGCCAGTTCCACAGGGCAGTGGCGATGCCGGCGTAAAACAAGATCGCCCCCAGCGGCTCGAAAACCGGCGTGTCGGCCACAAACTGCCGCCAGTGCGGGTCGCCGACGAACGAAAACATGCCCAGCGCGCGCAGGCTGTTTCGCAGCAGCGGCATCCAGTCGCCCTGACGGAGGGCCTGAAGCGGCAGGTTGATTTGATCGATGCGCTCTTCGGGATGCGACACCAGGTACAGGCCGAGCGGCAGGGCCAGGGTCAAGGCGACGGCAAAGAACAAAACCAGGCCGGGCCAGCAGGCGCGCAGTCGCGGGCGGTCGAACAGGGCGAGGTACAGGACCAGCAGGGCGAAAAACAGCGGCAAGACGCGGCTGCCCATATAGGTGTACAGCGCGGCGGCCAGGCACAGGCCACCCAGCGCGCCGTCGCGCCGGCGGTGTCCGGAGAGCATGCGGGCGAAAAAATAGCCGCTCAGCGCGGCCAGCGGGATCAACAGGACGCCGCGGATGCCGCGCCGGCTGTAAAAGAGCGGCCACAAAGAGACGGCCTGCCAGGCCAGCGACCATAAAGCGACGTTGCGCCCCAGCAGCCGCTTGATCAGCACATAGACCGCGGCCAGGCCGACCATCGAGATGCCCACGTTGAGCAGGCGATTTTCGGGATAGCCCGTGCCGAGCAGGCGGAAATAGACGGCTTGCAGCCAGTGATAGAGCGGCTCGTGCCCGTAATTTTCGGGGTAATAGACGCGCAAATAGCCGTCCATGATTTTTTGCACCAGGATGATATTCTTGACATCATCGTGGTGCAGTCCGGGCGGCGCGTCGGCCAGGCGGTAGGTGCGAAACCCAAAAGCGACCAGCAGCAGCGCCGCGGCGATGGCCCATTCCCACAGTGTATGACGTTTCGATGCCTGTGTGTTCATTCTTTTATTTCAACTGCGTCAATGATAAAGCGGTCGCCAACAGATTGGCCATCAATCAGGCAGGGCCAGCGCTGCACCGTCTCGGCGTCGTACCAGCCCACCTCGATCTGATAGGTGCCCGGCTCGAGGTCGGCGGGCAGCGGGATGACATAGGTCTGCGCGATCACGTCGCCGGGCTGCCAGCAGGTGGCTGGCGCGGTCAGGCCATCCCAGCCGGCCACGTAGCGGCCCTCGGCATCGAGCAGATGGGCAAACGAGGTCGCCGCGCGGTGCGGCGGCTCGCTCACCTTCCACTCGATCCGCACGGTCAGCGGTTTGCCCGTCGACAGCGCCGGGCTTTCGACCTGATCATACCCCAAGTTCACCCAACGGCCAAATTGCGCGGACGGAGCGGCGGCGTGCAGCGACGGCGTCCCGCGCACCACCACGTAGCCCGGCCCCTCGCGCACGGCCTCACCCCAACCAGGCAGTTCGGGGAGAACATACCAGACCTCGTCCGCCGCCGGGACGATCGCCCCGCTGGCCGGATCGAACTGGCGCACCCCCGCGCCCTCGGCCAGCAGCGCGCGCTCGGCGTCAGCCAACTGCGCGGTCGGCACGGCAAGAACAATTGCGCGATACGCGCTGTGCGGCGCGGTCTGCCCAGTCACCTCGTAGATCAGGATCGAATGGTTGACGTGATAGAAAGGCTTTTGCGCGCGAAACCAGGCATAGGTGTCGGGATCGGCCAGCTTGATCCCTTGCAGGTTGCTGGCGCTGATCGCATACCAGCCGGGTGCGGGGGCAAAAGGGTTGAATCCGTACGCGGCCGGGTCGCCGCCAAAGCGCCAGAACCCGGGCAGGGGATGAAAATCGAACCCGTAAGCTTCGGGATGCGCCGCACCGAACCAGCTCAGATAGATCGGTTCGCCAGCTCGGTCGACATAGTCTTGGGCCAACGCGGGCAAATCCTGGCCCCAGTCGAGGTTGGAATCGACCAGGAACTTGTAGCCGTTGTCGATATCGCCAATCAATTTGTTGAAAAAAGCCAGGTAATTGGGGGCGACATTCAGAGTTGCGGACATGAGCGCATAGACGGCAAAAACCGAGACAATAACAGGTCCATGCTTTTTCTGAATACGTGAATCGGCATGCGGCGCAATGTGACTGGCAGTCAGAATAAACAAAAACGGCAATGACGGCAAAATGTGCCGGTAGCCGATGTTGAACCCGCCGGTGAGAGCCATCGACCAAAAAGCGAGGGGGGGAACAAAGAGTAAGGCGTAAGGCGCAAGGCGTAAAACGCAAGACGCAAGGCGTAAGGAATAAGGAATAAGGCCAATTTGCCATTTGCAATTTGCAATTTGCGATCTGTAATGTGCGATTTGCCCCTTGATAGCCAGGATAAGCGCCAGCGCCAGCAGGATCAGCGTCGGCAGCGGGGTCTTGAGGGCAAAAGCGACCGGGAAATAGTACCACCAGCCCCGATCCGAGAGCTGGCCCATCAGGAAAGCGGTCGAGCCGCCGCCGGTGCGCTGAAGGATGGTTTGAATCCCGGCCCAATAGGACGGCGCCGGGCCGGGCAGCCCACCGAGCAGATCGATTTTGCCCCACTCAAAACCGTACACGGCCCAGATCGCGCCGAAACCGACGCCGTACAGGATGACCAGCCGGGCAATCCACGACCAGAAACCAGGTTTGGGAGAAAAACCTGGTTTCTGCCCCAGACAAGCCAGCAGCACAGCGATCAATGTCACCGGCCCCAACACCAGCGCCGAAAATTTGGAGACCAGCGCCAGGCCAAGGATCACACCGGCCAACAACCAATGTTTCAGGGATAAAAATGACGGGCAGTGGATTCCCGCCTGCGCGGGAATGACAAGTTTGTTTTGCGTCCCTGCGTCCTGGCGTCCTGGCGTTGAATTGCTTGTATCGCAGCGCAAGGCATTCCACAGGACATACATCGCCGCGACGGACAGGCAGGTAATGCCCATGTCGGTGGTTGCCAGCCGCCCGTGGGCCAGGATGTTGGGATCGAAAACGAGCACGCCCATCGCCAGCAGGCCGGCCCACGCGCCGCCCAACGCTTTGCCCCAGCGATAAACCAGCGCCGCCAGCAGCAGGGTCAGGCCCATGGTGCAGACGCGCGCCGCAAAAACCATCCGCTCGCGCACGGCGCCGTCGTTGACACCCCACAGCAGTTGATCGGCGAACCCGAGATCGGAAGAGCACACGTCTGAACTCCAGTCACCGCTCATTATC
>CAYRXM010000055.1:0-28906 GCA_964428175.1 uncultured Anaerolineae bacterium | reverse complement strand
GCTTGGCAACAATGATCTTGGAAAATCGGTTCTCCCCAAGATTTTGAGAAGATACTTTTCAGAGATATTCTCGGTGCGCTGACTAGATTCACGGTCTTGGCTGCACCCTTTCGGACGTTCGGCGCGGCGGCGGCAAAGGGTATTTGACAAAAATCGCAAAAATGATTATACTCTTGTCCGTCACTTGAGCCGCCAGGCAGTGTCTCATTTGACAGTTGATGGTTTTCCAGTTATAATATCGGTTTGAAAAGCCGGCGTAGCTCAAACGGCAGAGCATCCGCCTTGTAAGCGGACGGTTACGGGTTCAATTCCTGTCGCCGGCTCTGCACATGGCCGGCGCTCTATCGCTTCATTCTGGGCAGGTACCCAAGTGGCCAAAGGGGGCTGACTGTAAATCAGCTGGCACCGCCTTCAGTGGTTCGAATCCGCTCCTGCCCACCTATGGGTGTTGAGTCGTAGTTTGTAGCGCAAGTTCGACCGACTCAGCACTCTTTTTATGGCTTATTGAGAAATCAAATGGTGCGGCCTGGTTGCTCGGCCGGGTTGATGCCCGCGTAGCTCAGACGGTAGAGCACACCCTTGGTAAGGGTGTGGTCAAGGGTTCAAGTCCCTTCGCGGGCTTTGGTTTTTCCATGCAGGCATTTGCCCTGGAAGAGCCAGGCACAAGCTCCCGCTGATGCGAGACTGCACCGTTCATTTCTACCAGTCGCACGCAAGTGGACGGGGTCTGCAAAAAGGAGTGAGGTAAATGGGTAAGGAAAAGTTTGTACGCGACAAGCCACACGTAAACGTGGGCACGATCGGTCACATCGACCACGGCAAGACGACGTTGACCGCGGCGATCACCAAGGTGCTGGCGATGAGAAAGCTGGCCGCGTTCCGCGGCTTTGACAGCATCGACAACGCGCCGGAAGAAAAAGAGCGCGGAATCACCATCGCCATTTCCCACGTGGAATACGAGACGGAAAAGCGGCACTATGCGCACGTGGACTGCCCAGGGCACCGCGACTATATCAAGAACATGATCACCGGCGCGGCGCAGATGGACGGGGCGATCCTGGTGGTGAGCGCGCCGGACGGGCCGATGCCGCAGACCAAGGAGCACGTACTGCTGGCGCGCCAGGTGGAAGTGCCGGCGATGGTGGTGTTCCTGAACAAGGTCGATATGATGGAAGACGAAGAGCTGCTCGAGCTGGTCGAGTTGGAACTGCGCGAGCTGCTGACGAGTTACAAGTTCCCCGGCGACGACGTGCCGGTGGTGCGCGGGAGCGCGCTGCACGCGCTGGAGAGCGCGAGCACGGATCCGGACGCGCCGGAATACAAGTGCATCTGGGAGTTGATGCACGCGGTAGACGAGTACATTCCGACGCCTGGGCGCGAGTTGGACAAGCCGTTCATGATGGCGGTGGAAGACGTGTTCAGCATCAAGGGGCGCGGGACGGTGGTGACGGGGCGTATCGACCGCGGGGTGGTCAAGGTGAGCGACGAAATCGAGATCGTCGGGCTGAAAGAGACGCGCAAGACGGTATGCACGGGTGTAGAGATGTTCCACAAGCTGCTGGATCGCGGCGAGGCGGGCGACAACATCGGTGCGCTGCTGCGTGGGATCGGGCGCGAGGATGTGGAGCGCGGGATGGTGCTGGCCAAGCCGGGCAGCATTACGCCGCACACGACATTCAAGGCGCAGGTGTACGTGTTGCGCAAGGATGAGGGCGGGCGTCACAAGCCGTTCTTCACGGGCTACCGTCCGCAGTTCTACATCCGGACAATGGACGTGACCGGCGAGATCCAGTTGCCGGAGGGCGTCGAGATGGTGATGCCCGGCGACAACATCGAGATGACGGTCAAGCTGATCGTGCCGGTGGCGTTGGAGCAAGGGTCGAACTTTGCCATCCGCGAGGGTGGTTTGACGGTGGGCGCGGGCGTGCTCACCTCGATCATCGAATAAAGCAAGCATTCGAATTGTCCCTGGAGAGGGGCGGCTCTCTCCAGGAACTCATCAAAGAGGGTTGGGAATGGCCAAGCAAAAGATCAGAATTCGGCTTAAAGCCTACGACCATCGGATTTTGGATCAGTCGGCGCAGCGAATTGTCGAGGCTGCGGAGCGCACCGGCGCGGACGTGATTGGCCCGGTGCCTTTGCCAACCAGGATCGAGCGTTTCTGCGTTCGTCGCTCACCGTTTATCGACAAGGATTCGCAGGAACATTTCGAGGTGCGTACGCACAAGCGGCTGATCGATGTCATCGATCCCGGTTCCAAGACCATCGATCAGTTGATGCGGCTGAATCTGCCCGCCGGGGTGGACATCGAGATCAAGCTCTAGCTGCACCGGCTTTATTGTGGCAACGTTGAGTATGGGTTCAAGCGCATCTCACCAGCCAATCGTCTGAACGGCGATGGAATCTCTATGCACAACGTCTGCACTCCACATCATCATTTTTGAGAGGAGGCCAGGCCGTAACGGGATGATGCTGCCGGCAGGTTTGACCGGCAAACAGTCTCGGGCCTAAAAGCAAGATGAAGGGACTTGTAGGTATCAAGGTAGGAATGACCCAGATTTTCGACGAGCAGGGCGCGGCGGTTCCCGTGACTGTCATCGAAGCCGGGCCATGTTATGTGACGCAGATCAAGACAGAGAAAAAAGACGGCTATTCGGCGGTCCAGCTCGGTTATCAAGAAGTTGATACGCGCAAGTTGAACCTGCCGGAGCGCGGCCATTTGAAAAAGACCGGTAAAAACCTGCGCATCTTGCGCGAGTTTCGCACCGCGCAGTTGGAAGGTGTCGAGGTTGGACAGTGCCTCAAGGCCGATGTGTTTGCCGCCGGCGATTGGGTAGACGTGATCGGCACCAGCAAAGGGCGCGGTTTTGCAGGCGTGATCAAGCGACACGGCTTTAGTCGCCAGCCGGTGACGCACGGCCAGACCGACCGCACGCGCACGACCGGTTCAATTGGTGCGTGTACCTATCCGGGGCACGTGATCAAGGGGAAAAAGATGCCCGGACGTATGGGCGGTGTTCGTGTGACTTCGCAGAATGTGCGTGTGGTCATCGCCGACGCAGAGCGCAACTTGCTGGCCGTGTTGGGCAGCGTGCCCGGCCCGAACGGCGGGTTGGTTTTGATTCAAGAGGGGCGCAAACAGTAGGGCCTATCCTTCAGAATCATTGTTTGCAATGGGTTCCATTGCCTGGGCACAAATCTTTCCGAGCGACCAGGCCCTGTTTTGGGGCTGATTTATCGGGATAGGAGTAGAGTGATGTTAATTCCGCTACATAATATGGAAGGCAATGTCGTCGGTCAAATCGACCTGCACGACAGCATATATAACGCTCCGGTCAACACGTCCTTGATGCATCAGGCATTGGTGCGCCAGCAGGCGAATGCCCGTCTGGGCACGCACAGCACCAGAACGCGCGGCGAGGTACGCGGCAGCACACGCAAGATGTATCGTCAAAAGGGCACCGGCAACGCGCGCCACGGCTCGTTCAAAGTCAACTTGTGGCCGGGCGGCGGCATCGTTTTTGGGCCCAAGCCGCGCAGCTATGACAAAAAGATGCTGCGCAAGATGCGCCGGGCGGCCTATCGCTCCGCGTTGACGGTCAAGGCTCAGGACGGACAAATCGTGGTGATCGATGAATTGGCGATGGACAAACCCAGAACCAAAGAGTTCGTCGATATGCTCAAGGGCTTAAAGCTGGATGGCAGTGTGCTGGTGATGCTGCCCGAAAGGAATGAAAACATCGAGCTTTCGGCCAATAACCTGCCCAACGTGAAAACGCTGCGCGCCAGTTATCTGAACATTCGCGATCTGCTGGGGTACGATTATCTGCTGCTGCCCCAGCAAGCGCTGGATGTCATCGCGCAGATTCTGGGTTGAGCAAGGGTTTGCGCGAAGGAGAATCGAGATGCATCTGTACCAAGTTTTGAAACGCCCCGTTGTCACAGAAAAATCCCAATATCAGGGTGAAATGTACGAACCGCAGTATACTTTTTCAGTTGATCGGCGTGCAAACAAGCAGTTGGTCAAGGCAGCGGTTGAAAAGATCTTTGATGTCGAGGTGCTCCAGGTGCGCATCATCAATGTCAAACCCAAGTCTGGCCGCTATGGCCGGCGGGTGGTGATTCGCAAGCCCGGATGGAAAAAAGCCATTGTTACGCTGGCCGCTGGCCAACGCATCGAGATCTTTGAAGGAGTATAGCGTAAATGGCAATCAAAGTTTACAAGCCAACGTCGCCGGGCCGGCGCGGAATGTCGGTTTCGGATTTTGCAGATATTACCCGTTCAGACGCGCAGCGTTTTCTGATCAAGCCCTTGCGCAAGCGCGCCGGGCGCAACGTGCGCGGCAAGATCACCATCCGTCGCCGGGGTGGCGGGCACAAGCGCCATTATCGCGTGCTCGATTTCAAGCGCGACAAGTTCGGCGTGCCGGCCAAGGTCGAGTCGATCGAATACGATCCCAACCGCTCGGCGCGCATTGCCCTGCTGTTGTATGCCGACGGCGAGCGACGCTACATCGTCGCACCGCTGGGCCTGGTGGTTGGCGATTCGGTAAACAGCGGTCCGGGCATGGAGCCGCGTGTGGGCAACGCACTGCCGATTGCCGAAATTCCGCAAGGGACCATGATCCACAACATCGAGCTTCAGCCCGGGCGCGGCGGCCAATTGGTGCGTTCGGCGGGCACGTCGGCGCAGTTGGTGGCCAGGGAAGGCGACTTTGCCCAGGTTCGCTTGCCCTCCGGCGAAATTCGCCTGATCCGGCAAGAATGTATGGCTACGGTGGGGCAGGTCGGCAATGCCGAGCACAGCCTGATCAAGTTGGGCAAGGCCGGTCGCCGGCGTTGGCTGGGCCGCCGGCCCAAGCTGCGCGGTTCGGCGCTCACCCCGCGCGATCACCCGCACGGCGGTGGTGAAGGGCGCTCACCGATTGGTATGCCCGGCCCCAAGACACCGTGGGGTAAAAAGGCAATGGGCCTGCGCACGCGCCGCAACAAGCGCACAAACAAATATATTGTACGCCGTCGTAGCAAAAAGGCACGGTAAGGAGAGACGAGATGGCCAGATCGCTAAAAAAGGGACCGTTTGTAGAACCCAAACTGCTTCATCGCATCGAGGTGATGAACCAGCGCAGTGAAAAGCGTGTGATCAAGACCTGGTCGCGTGCATCGGTGATCTTTCCCCAGATGGTCGGTCACACGATCGCCGTGCACAACGGGCACCGGCATGTGCCGGTCTATGTGACCGAAAACATGGTGGGGCACCGGTTGGGCGAATTTGCGCCGACCCGTACCTTCCGTGGGCACATTATCAAGGAAAAGAAATCGAGATAACGAGAGGTCACTTATGTCAGAACAATACACCTGGACAAAAGTCAAGGCATCGGTGCGCTATGTACCCATGTCGCCGCAAAAAGTTCGCCTGGTGGCCGATTTGGTACGGGGCAAAGACCTGCTCGAATCGATGGAAATGCTCAAGTTTTTGCCCAAAGTCGCCGCCCAGCCCATCTACAAGCTGCTGCATTCGGCCATGTCGAATGCAGAAGAGAACTTTGGGTTGACGCGCGACGATCTGTATGTGGCCGAAATCTTTGTCGATGGCGGGCCGATCCGCAAATGGCGACGCTTTGGCGCACGCGGCCGGTTCAAGCCGATACTGAAGCGTTCTTCGCATATCACCGTTGTTCTTGAAGAGTACGAAGATTAGGTTCTCGCGCCAGAGAGCCAAGGTCGCTACTTGCAATGGGTTCCATTGCCTGGATACGAGTTCTTTCCGAGCGACTAAGCCCTGTTCAATTGGCACCTGTGCCGCTCCGATTTATTCGGGATAGGAGGAAGTTCATTGGGACGCAAGGTTCATCCTTTTGGATTCAGAATTGGGATCATCAAAGACTGGAAGTCGCGCTGGTATGCCGAGGGCGAGACCTATGCCGATCTGATTGGTGAGGACAAGCGCATCCGCGAAATCGTCCGCAAGCAGATGGGGCATTCAGGCATCTCGGAAATCGAGATCGAGCGGCTGCCCAACCAGGTGATTGTGACCATTCACACCGCCAAGCCGGGCGTTATCATTGGCCGGCGCGGCGCAGCGGTCAAAGATTTGCGCGAATATCTGGAAGGCCTGACCGGCAAAAAGTTCAAGATCGATGTGAACGAGATCGAAAAGCCGGATTTGAGCGCCTACCTGGTGGCCGAAAACATCGCCCAGCAGCTCGAACACCGCGTCTCGCACAGCCGGGCCATGCGGCGCGCGCTCCAAAATGCGATGCGCGCCGGCGCACAGGGCGTCAAGATCATCTGCGGTGGGCGTCTTTCGGGCGCCGAAATGGCCCGCGCCGAGGTGGTCAGCGAGGGGCGCATTCCACGGCATACGCTGCGCGCCGACATCGACTTTGCGCGCGCCGAAGCACTGACGACGTATGGTCGCATCGGGATCAAGGTCTGGGTCTTTAAGGGTGAAGTGCTGAGCGGAGAACCCTCCAGCATCTGATGCCCTGCGGACCGTCGGCCATCTCGACGCCGTACAGGCAGTGCGACGGTCCGGTATCCGAGGTAAGATAAGGAGTCTTGTTATGTTGTTGCCCAAAAGAGTCAAGTATCGCAAGCAATTTCGCGGGCGGACCAAGGGAAAGGCCCAGCGCGGCGCTGAAGTGCAGTTTGGCGAATATGGGCTTCAATCGCTCGAACCAGGCTGGATGACCAGCCGGCAGATTGAAGCGGCCCGTCGCGTGATTGTGCGCCAGACGCGCCGAAACGGCAAGTACTGGATTCGGATTTTCCCGGACAAGCCCGTGACCAAAAAACCGGCGGAAACGCGAATGGGTAAAGGCAAGGGCGCGGTAGACCATTGGGTGGCCGTGATCAAGCCCGGTCGTGTGCTCTTTGAGGTTTCTGGTCTGAGCCGTGAGGATGCGCACCTGGTTTTGCGGCAGGCCGCTTTCAAGCTGCCATTCAAGACCCAGGTTGTGGATCGGTCAGAATTGTAGCAGGAGACAGTCGTATGAAAGCAAGTCAAGTCCGAGAAATGTCCATACAGCAGATCCACGAAGAACTGGAGCGCGCCCAAGAAAACCTGTTCAACCTGCGTTTTCGCTTGGCCACGGCACAGCTTCGCGATCATAATGTCATTCAAAAGGCCCGGCGCGATATTGCGCGGTTGAAAACCGTTCTGCATGAACGCGAACTGGCAGGAGAGAGCTGAGATGGAATCGCGTAGAAAACGTTTAGAGGGTCGTGTGGTCAGCGACAAGATGGACAAGACCGTCGTCGTCGCCGTTGAGCGTTTGTACCGCCACCGGATGTACAAAAAAGTCATCAAGGCGGCGAAAAAGTTCAAGGTGCACGACGAGACCAACCAATGCCATGAGGGCGATTTGGTCCGCATCGTCGAATCTCGTCCGCTCAGCCGCACCAAGCGCTGGGTTGTGGAAGAGGTTCTGGAACGGGCCGGATAAGGAGCGGTGAAGAGATGATTCAGACAGAGAGTCGCCTTCAAGTGGCGGATAATACCGGCGCGCGTGAAATTTTGTGCATTCGCGTCAAGGGCGGGTTCAAGCGCAAATACGGCGCGGTGGGTGACATCATTGTGGCTACGGTCAAACAGGCCTCGCCGACCGCTTCGGTGAAAAAGGGCGAGATCGTGCGCGCGGTGATTGTGCGCACCACCAAAGAGATCAAGCGTCCAGATGGCTCGACGATCAAGTTCGACGACAATGCCGCAGTGATTCTGGATCCGATCACCAAAAACCCGCGTGGGACACGCATCTTTGGCCCGGTGGCGCGCGAACTGCGCGAAAAAGGGTTTATGCGGATCGTTTCTTTAGCGCCAGAAGTGCTGTAAGGACGGCTAAGGAGGAATGGCGTGAAAATCAAGTCAGGTGATACAGTTGAAATCATTCGTGGAGAAGACAGCGGTATGCGCGGCACGGTGCGCGAGGTCTTTCCGCGCAAGAAAAAGATTGTGGTTGAAGGGGTCAACATTGTGATCAAACACCAGCGCCCAATTTCAGCCGGGCGCCGGCAGACCCAGGGCGGGCGGATTGAACTGGAAGCGCCCCTCGATATATCGAACGTGATGTTGATTTGTCCCAGTTGTCAAAACCGCACCCGCGTAGGATATGTACTGGACGAAAGCGGCCACAAGCAGCGCACCTGCAAAAAATGCCAGGCGCAGTTCGAATAGGCCGATAAGGAGTGAGTGATGGCTCGGGTTCCCAGGTTAAAAGAACGATATAAAGAGCAGGTCGTCGGCGAAATGATCAAGGCGTTCAATTACCAGAACGTGATGCAGGTGCCGCGACTGGACAAGATTGTGGTTAACATCGGTGTGGGCGAGGCGCTCCAGAACGCCAAAGCGCTCGACGCAGCGGTGGAAGATTTGCGCACCATCACCGGCCAGCAGCCGATCGTGACCAAAGCACGCAAATCGATTGCCAGTTTCAAACTCCGCGAAGGCCGCCAGATTGGCTGCAAGGTCACACTGCGCGGCGACCGGATGTGGGACTTTATCGACCGCCTGATGAACGTTGCCCTGCCCCGCCGTCGCGACTTTCGCGGCGTCTCGCCGGATGGGTTCGACGGGCACGGCAATTATACGCTCGGTTTGACCGAACAGTTGGTGTTTCCTGAAATCAACTATGACAAGATTGACAAGATTCGGGGGATGGGTGTGGTGATCGTCACCACTGCCCAGACCGATGAAGAAGGCCACCAGTTGTTGAAACTGTTGGGTATGCCCTTTGCCGAACGGGCCACACAGCAGCAATAAGAGGAGGTAACTGTGTCCAAAACGTGTATGCCTTATCGAGAGCAGCGTCGCAAATACAAAGTGCGCGTGCGCAACCGCTGCCAGGTCTGTGGACGGCCCAGAGGCTTTATCCGTCGATTCAAATTGTGCCGAATCTGCTTCCGCGAAATGGCGCTCAAGGGCCTGCTGCCCGGCGTCAAAAAGGCAAGCTGGTAGGCTAGAGTTCGATACGAGGTTTAGAACTATGATGACAGACCCTATTGCGGATATGTTGACGCGCATCAGAAATGCGGTGATGGTCGGCCACACCTCAGTTGTTTTTCCGAGTTCCAGGCTCAAGCTGGCGATCGTGCGCATTCTCAAGGACGAAGGTTTTATCCAGAATTACGACGTGATTCCCGAACGCCCGCAGCCCAAGATTCGTGTCTGGCTCAAGTACGTGGGCGAGCGCAAGAACCGCACCTCGGCAATCGTCGGGGTCAAGCGCGTGAGCAAGCCCGGCGCCCGCGTCTATGCTGGCAAGGAAGAGATTCCCTGGGTGCTGAACGGCCTGGGCGTCGCCGTCTTGTCCACGTCCAGGGGAATGATGACCGACCGCCAGGCGCGCCAGGCGGGCGTTGGCGGCGAGGTGATCTGCTACGTCTGGTAGCCTGCTGCCAGGTTGCCGATTTGAATTGACTCCGGTTTATCCGGGCTAGAGGAGTGTTTGCGGTGTCACGAATTGGAAAATTACCCATTCCCGTACCGGCGGGTGTCAAGATCGAGATCGATGGTCACACCGTCAAAGTGGCCGGCCCCAAGGGGACGCTCGAAAGGACGGTCCACGCCGATATGGATGTCGCGATGGAAGGTCAAACCATCTTGATCAAGCGCCCATCCGATCAGCGGCATCATAAAGCATTGCACGGCTTGACGCGCGCGCTGGTCAACAATATGGTCGTTGGCGTCAGTGAAGGTTTCAGCAAGGTGCTCGAAATCACCGGTGTTGGCTATCGTGCGGCGATGCGTGACAAGTGCCTGGTTTTGTACCTGGGCCATTCGCACGTCGTCGAGGTGGTGCCTCCGGCCAATGTAAACTTTGCCATCCAGGATCGCGGCCAGACGGTCGTTATTTCGGGCATCGACAAAGAAGTGGTCGGGCAGGTGGCGGCAGACGTTCGCGGTTGGCGTCCCCCCGAGCCGTACAAGGGCAAGGGTGTGCGTTACCAGGGCGAGTTTGTACGCCGCAAGGCCGGCAAGTCCGGCAAGGCCGGCTAGACGCCGGGCTGCTGAACGCGGTCGACCGGGGAGATTTTTGTTTTCCAGGCAAAGACTTGCTGAACAGCTTGGTTCAGTTCCGATTTATTCGGGATAGGGCCTATCCTCAAGATCGTTGCTTTTGGGGACGCAAATTTTTCGGAGCAGACAAGCCTTGTTCAGTTCCGATTTATTCGGGATAGGGCCTATCCTCAAGATCGTTGTTTTTTGGGGTGCAAGTTTTTCGGAGCAGACAAGCCTTGTTCAGTTCCGGTTTATTCGGGATAGGAGGAACGATATGAAAGAAACACGGGGAGCTGCACGCCAACGGCGTCATTCGCGGGTGCGGAAAAGAATCGCCGGGACGCTCGCAATGCCGCGTCTGAGTATTTTTCGCAGCTTGAAACATATTTATGCGCAAATTATCGATGATGTGTCGGGCCGCACGTTGGTTTCGGCTTCAACCCTGGATCCGGACATCCGCGAGCGGGTGGCCGAGTTGAACAAGACCGAACAGGCGCAGTTGGTCGGCAAGCAGTTGGCCGAAAAGGCGCTGTCGAATGGGGTGACGCAGGTGGTTTTCGACCGGGGCGGCTATCAGTATCATGGCCGCATCAAGGCGCTGGCCGATGCCTCCCGCGAAGGTGGCCTCGAATTCTAGAACATCAGGGCCCTGGCTCTGTTTTGTCCTGTTGAGGAGGGATGATGGCAAGACGTGGATACGAAGAAGTTGAAGAACTGGACGAGCGCGTGGTCGATATTACCCGCGTCGCCAAAGTGATCAAGGGCGGCCGCCGCTTTGGGTTTCGCGTCGTGACTGTAGTCGGCGATAACAACGGGCGGCTCGGCGTGGGGGTGGGCAAGGCCCGCACGGTTCCCGATGCGATGCGCAAGGCGTCGGAGCAAGCGCGTCGGGAAATGAAACAGGTGGTCTTGCTGGGAACAACGATCCCGCACGAGATCATTGCCGAATATGCCGGGGCCAGGGTGATGCTCAAGCCGGCTTCGCGCGGCACGGGCATCGTCGCCGGGGGTGGAATGCGCGCCGTGGTCGAGGTTGTCGGCATCAAAGATGTGCTGGGCAAGTCGTTGGGCAGCGCAAACGCCTTGAATGTCGTCACCGCAACGCTAAAGGCCCTGCGCGCGCTGCGCAGCCCCGAACAGGTGGCGCAAACGCGCGGCGTGCCGGTCAGCGAGACGACCCCGCGTTGGAGCAAGAGCCATGGCTAAGCTGCGTGTCAAGTATGTCAAGAGCATGATCGGCTATACCGTGCAGCAAAAAGGGACGATGCGCGCGCTCAAGCTCAAACGCCTTGGCGACGAGGTTGAGGTCGAGGATAATCCCATAACGCGCGGGATGGTTCGTGCAATTAGCCACCTGGTTGAGATTCAAGAGGTCAAGTAAGGTTGCCCGGCTCCGGCCTGGCGTCCGAACTTGTCGGAGGATAGAAAAGATGAAATTGAACGATTTGCGCCCCGCTCCGGGGTCGACCAAAAAGCGCACCCGCAAAGGCCGGGGCATCGCGTCGGGCAAAGGCAAGACTGCCGGTCGCGGCACCAAAGGCCAGAATTCCCGTTCGGGCGGCGGCAAAGGGCCTTACTTTGAGGGTGGCCAGTTGCCGTTGGTGCGCCGCCTGCCATACAAGCGCGGTTTTCGCAATCGCTCCCGCGTGACCTATACGCCGGTCAATCTGGGCAGTATTGCCGATTGGGAATGCGAAGTGACGCCGGAAACACTGGCCGCTTCGGGCCTGATCAAGAGTGAAACGCTGCCCGTGGTTATCCTGGGTGAAGGCGAGCTGAGTCGCGCGCTGACCGTCAAGGCGCATCGTTTTTCTGCGTCGGCCCGGGCCAAGATCGAAGCGGCCGGCGGCTCGGTTCAGGTGCTGCCCCAGGGTTGATTGATCGGTCATTAGAGACTGTGTTGAGGAGAGACCCATGTTGCAAGGTGTGGTAAACGCCTTTAAACTGCCAGACGTAAGACGCAAGCTGTTGATCACCTTTTTGATCCTGGTGATTTATCGGCTGGGGGCGCATGTGCCGCTGCCGAACATCAACCGGGAAGTGCTGCAACAGATTGCCCAAGAGAGCACCTTGTTCAACTTGTTGGACATGTTCTCCGGTGGGGCGATGACCAACTTTTCGGTCATGATGCTGGGCGTCTCTCCCTATATCACGGCCAGCATCATCTTTCAGCTGCTGGTGCCGCTGGTGCCGGCGCTTGAAAAGATGCAAAAAGAGCGCGATGGACGCGAAAAGCTGGAACGCTACCAATACCTGGCGACGATCCCGCTGACGCTGCTGCAAGCCTATACCCAGGTGCGCATTTTGCAGTCGCAGTACAATGTCATCTCGGCCCAGAACTTTGGCTTTACGCCGGAGGCTTTGCTGCCGACCATCTCGACGTTGTTCACGATGACTGCCGGAACCATGTTTGCCATCTGGTTGGGCGAATTGATTACCAACGACGGCATCGGCAATGGTCTGTCGATCATCATCTTTGGCGGCATCGTCGCCAATACGCCGTCTCGACTGTCTTCCTTGATCAAGAACCAGCAGTGGATCGAACTGGCGACCTTTATTCTGGTGACCATCGTGACCATCGCGGCCATCGTCTATGTGCAGGAAAGCCAGCGCCGCATCCCGGTGCAATACGGCAAGCGCGTGCTGGGGATGCGCGGCAACCGCTTGCGCATTGCCGGCGGCCAGAGCACCTTCATCCCGCTGCGTGTCAACTCGGCGGGGATGATCCCGCTGATTATGGCCCAATCGCTGCTGATGTTCCCGGGCGTTATCTCGTCTTACTTTGTCAACTCGCAAACCGAGTGGATATCCAAGGTGGCGACGACCGTGTACACGGTGTTTGGCGGCGAGAGCGCCTGGTATTGGCTGTCTTATTTTGTGCTGGTGATTTTGTTCACCTATTTTTACACGCAGACGATCTTTGAACAACAAAACATGTCTGAAACACTGCAAAAGCAGGGCGGGTTCATACCCGGCATCCGGCCCGGAAAACGCACTTCGGATTATTTGAACGGCGTCTTGCAGCGCATCACATTTGTCGGCGCGATGTTTCTGGGGCTGGTTGCGATTCTGCCCTGGCTGGTCAACCTGCTGCTGGGCCTGATGCCCAACGTCGAAGTGACCCAGTATTCGTCAATGATGCTGATTTCCAGTTCGGGTCTGCTCATCGCGGTAGGTGTGGTGCTGGATACGATGAAGCAGCTCGAGGCCCAGTTGTTGATGCGCCACTATGAGGGCTTTATCAAGTAGGAGCGCCAGATGTCTGAAAAACCGATGTATCTCGTCTTGCTGGGCGCACCCGGCGCGGGCAAGGGCACGCAGGCCGTACTGCTGGTCGAAAAGCTGGGCCTGGTACACGTGTCGAGCGGTGATCTGTTCCGCGAGAACGTCGGCAACAAGACCGAGTTGGGCGTGCTGGCCCAATCCTACATGGATCGCGGCGAACTGGTGCCCGACGGCGTAACGATCCAGATGGTGATGGAGCGCCTGTCGCGGCCAGACTGCGTCAGTGGTGTCGTTTTGGATGGATTTCCGCGCACGCTGGCCCAGGCGCAATCGCTCGACGAGGCGCTGGCCGCGCGGGGCGATGCGATTGCGCTGGCGCTCTATGTTTTTGTGCCGCAAGACGCGCTGCTGCACCGCCTGTCCGGCCGCTGGACCTGCCGGCAGTGCAAGGCGGTCTATCATCAAGAGTACAGCCCGCCCCGGCATGTTGGCGTCTGCGATGTGTGTGGCGGCGAGGTGTACCAACGTCCCGACGATATGCCGGAGACACAAAAGAACCGCATTGAGGTTTATATGCGGCAAACCGAACCGTTGATCGAATACTATCGCCAGGCCGGTGTGCTGGCCGAGGTCGATGGGCGGGGCAGCGTCGAAGAAGTGCAGAATATGCTGCTCCAGGTTATCCGGGGTGTAGGCTAGGATGGCTATCATTTTGAAAAAGAGCCACGAGCTGGCGCTGATGCGCAAGGCCAACCAGATCGTGGTGATGGTCTGGGAAGCGATGCGCGACATGGTCGCGCCCGGCGTGAGCACGCAGCAGTTGAACGAGGTCGCCGACAAAATCATCCGTCGTAATGGCGCGGTCCCTTCTTTTTGGGGGTATCCACATCGCGGGGTGAACGATTTTCCGGCCGCCATCTGCACCTCGATCAACCAAGAGATCGTACATGGCATCCCCAGTTCCAGGCGAATTTTGCAGGACGGCGACATCATCAGCATCGATGTCGGCACCATTTACAAAGGGTTTCAGGGCGACGGTGCGATCACCTTGCCGGTGGGACAGGTC
This sequence comes from uncultured Anaerolineae bacterium, assembly GCA_964428175.1. Taxonomy (GTDB): domain Bacteria; phylum Chloroflexota; class Anaerolineae; order JAFGEY01; family JAFGEY01; genus CAYRXM01. The sequence continues at coordinate 14,615 of CAYRXM010000055.1, read as the reverse complement.
AGCGAAAAAGCACACCGGCTGCTCCAGGTGACTCAGACCGCTCTGCGGCTGGGCATTGCCCAGGCCCGCAAGGGCAACCGGACCGGTGATATTTCGCGGGCGGTCGAAGAATATGTGCTCGCACAAGGCATGCAGGTGGTGCGCGAATATACCGGGCACGGCATCGGCCGGGATATGCACGAAGACCCGCAGATACTCAACTATTATGATTCGCGAATGCCGACGTATTTGCTCAAGCCAGGGATGACTTTGGCCCTGGAGCCGATGGTCAACCTGGGCACGTGGAAGACCCGCGTGCTGGGCGACGGGTGGACGGTAGAAACGCAGGACGGCCAGCTATCGGCCCATTTCGAGCATACCATTGCCGTCACCGACGGCGAACCCGAAATATTGACGCGGCTAGACGGTGCGGATTTCTGAGCATCAGAAAGTGAGGAATGAACATGAAAGTAACATCTTCGGTCAGACGTCGCTGCCCCAAGTGCAAGATCATCAAGCGGCGCGGTGTGCTGCGGGTGATCTGTCAAAATCCCCGCCACAAGCAGCGACAGGGATAATGTTTTTTCTGCCCGGTCAGGTCACCGGGCACGAGATTGGCTAGGAGGAAATTATGGCGCGTATTTCTGGCGTGGACCTGCCGCGTGACAAGCGAGTTGAAATCGGGCTGACTTATTTGTATGGGATTGGCCGTTCAGTAAGCAACGCCATTCTGTCCGAAGCGGGCGTGAACCCGGATACACGGGTCAAAGACCTTGCCGAAGACGAGATCGCGCGTCTGCGTGAAGTCATTGCCCGCAACTGTCGGATCGAGGGCGATTTGCGGCGCGAAATCAGCATGAACATCAAGCGGCTGATGGAAATTGGCTGCTATCGTGGGCTTCGTCATCGTCGCGGGCTGCCGGTGTATGGTCAGCGCACCAAGACCAATGCACGAACCCGCAAGGGGCCTAAAAAGACGGTTGCCGGTCGTGGTCGCCGCCGTGGGGCAAAGAAAAAGTAATTCAGGCTAGGTTTAGGAGGAAGAATGGCACGAACAAGAGAGCGGACATCCCGTCGTTCGACGGCTCCCCGACGTGTGCGCAAGAATGTGCCAGCCGGTCAGGCGCATGTTCATGCGACGTTCAACAATACCATTATCACGATGACCGACATGCAAGGCAACGCGCTTGTCTGGTCCAGCGGCGGCGCGGTCGGCTATAACGGCTCGCGCAAAAGCACGCCCTATGCGGCTCGCCTGGCGGCTGAAGAAGCGTCCAAGCGCGCGATGGAAAATGGAATGCGTGAGGTCGAGATTTTTGTCAAAGGGCCTGGCCCGGGCCGCGAATCGGCGATCCGCGCATTGCAGGCATCGGGAATGCGGGTCGTTGCGATTCGCGACGTGACCCCCATCCCGCACAACGGGTGTCGTCCGCCCAAGAAGCGGAGAATGTAGGAGGTTGAGGAGGCAGAATGGCAAGATATAGTGGCCCGGTGTGCAAACTGTGCCGGCGTGAAGGCAAGAAACTTTTTCTCAAGGGCGAACGTTGTTATTCCACCAAGTGCGCGCTCGAACGGCGCGCCTATCCGCCCGGCGATCATGGACGCGAGAGCGCATTTCGTCGCCGCCGTGGTACGACGTATGCCGAGCAGTTGCGCGAAAAGCAAAAAGTGCGCCGCATCTATGGCGTGCTCGAAAGGCAATTCCGTCGTTATTTTCAAGAAGCGGTACGCCGCCAGGGGATGACGGGCGCTAACCTGTTGATCATCCTCGAATCGCGCCTGGACAACATCGTTTACCGGCTTGGCTGGGCCGTTTCGCGCGCCCAGGCCCGGCAGTTGGTCAACCACGGCCATTTCGATGTCAACGGCCAGCGTTGTGATATTCCATCTGCGCTGCTCAAGCCAGGCGATGTGGTTTCGGTGCACCCAACCAGCCGCAAGCTGGATTATTTCAAGGGTATCCTGGAATCCGTCGGCGGCGATGCAGTTCCGCTCTGGCTGGCTTTCGACCCACGCGATATGAGCGCGCGGGTGGTTGAACTGCCCTCACGTGAGCAGATCGATCTGGACCTGAACGAGCAGTTGGTGGTCGGTTACTATAGCCGCTAAGCGCCGACACGGACCCGGCGAGGCATTGTGCCGCGCAGTCAAATCTGGAAAAGCGAGCGGTCATCAAGCCGGTCGGATAACAGCGAGATGTAGTTGCGGTATGAGGAGGGAATACATTGCTAAACTTTGTGTTGCCCACAATCGAATGTGAAATTGGGACTCAAAAGTATGGCCGTTTTGTGATCAGCCCGATGGAAAAAGGGTACGGTACGACCCTGGGCAATGCGCTACGTCGCGTGCTGGTCTCGTCGTTGACCGGCGCCGCGGTCACGTCGATCCGCGTGGAAGATGTTCCCCACGAGTTTTCGACCATCCCCGGCGTCAGAGAAGATATGATTGTGTTGCTGCTGAACGTCAAGCAGATCCGTTTCAAGATGGAGACCGACGAACCGGCGCGCGTGCAGTTGCCCGTGCGCGGGGTAGGCACCGTCACCGCCGGCGATTTGCGCTGTCCGCCCGAAGTCCAGGTGATCAACCCCGATCTCGACCTGTTTACGGTCGACGATCCCAATGTCGAACTGGACATCGAGATGGTGGTTGAACTGGGGCGCGGTTATTCGCCAACCGAAGATCGCGGCAAGCTGCCGATCGGCGAACTGCCCGTAGACGCGATTTTCAGCCCGGTCCGCAAGGTGAGCTGGGACGTCGATGCGGCGCGCGTAGGCCAGATGACCAACTTTGACAAGCTGACCCTGGAAATCTGGACCGACGGCTCCATCCGCCCGCAGGACGCACTCAACCAGGCTGCCCAGTTGTTGATGCGCCACCTGGCAATCTTTGCCGGGGTCGAGGCCATTATGGTCGAACCGGAACCGGTGATCGAAGAAGAGCCGGAACCATCCGAACAATTGCTGGATACCCCCATCGAGGAACTGGACCTGCCTGTTCGGGTTTATAACTGCCTGAAACGCACCGGTATCACCACGGTAGGGCAGGTCATCGACAAGATGTCCAAAGGCACCGATGAGATGCTGGCGATCCGCAACTTTGGGATGATCTCCCTGGTTGAATTGCGCGACAAGTTGATCGAAAGAGGCTTTATCCAGGAAGGCGAGTTCGAGATCTAGTTTTGACGGTTTAGGAGAATTTTTGAGATGAGGCATCGTGTAGCAGGAAAGCGATTGAGCCGCTCCGGCGGTCATCGCAGTGCATTATATCGAAATCTGATTACTGAATTATTCCGTCACGAGCGGATTCAAACCACCGACGCCAAGGCCAATGCCATCCGTGGCGCGGCCGAAAAGTTGATCACCCTGTCGAAACGCGGGCAGAGTGAAACCATCCTGGCGCGCGCGCGGGCCAAAGACCGCACCGGCCTTGAGGCCTTGATTCAGAAAAAGCGCGCCGAAAAACTTTTGACCATGGTCGAGGCCGCCGAGCAGTCCGGGCTGTCTAAAGAAGCGCGCGAAGAAAAACAGGCCGAGTTGGAGGCCTGGGTTCGCGGGCTGGGCGTCCATGTGCGCCGACAGGCGGCGGCCCGGCTCAACGATCCGGTCGTCGTGCGCAAGTTGTTCGACGAGTTCGGGCCGCGCTATCAAGACCGGCCCGGCGGGTACACGCGCATCCTCAAGGTGGGACGCCGCAAGGGCGATGCCGCGCCGGTCTCGCTGATCGAACTGGTTGAGGGGTAATCGCAAGGCGCTTGGATGGTGGTCAAAGCCGGAAACCGCGATGAGGCCCGTTGTATCGGCAGTGTCGATCCGGCTGCCGGCCGGGAGCATTTGCTCCGCGCCACGGTCGCCTATGATGGAACGCATTTTAACGGCTACCAGGCGCAGGCCAACCAGCGAACCGTCCAGGACACCATCGAAGCGGCGCTGACCCAAATCACGCAGGAGCGAATTCGGGTTATCGCTGCCGGGCGCACGGACAGCGGCGTTCACGCACTTGGACAAGTCATCGCTTTTCGCACCCACTGGGCGCACCCGGTCGAGGCGCTGCAACGGGGACTGAATGCCCTTTTGCCCGCCGACGTGGCGATCAGTGCCCTGGCGGAGGCCTGTCCGGGGTTTCATCCCCGCTTCGACGCGCAAAGCCGGGTTTACCGCTACACGATTTGGAACGACCCGGTTCGAAACCCACTGCGGGGCCGCTATGCATACTGGGTGGCGCAGCTGCTCGACATCGAAGCGATGAACCGGGCCGCGCAGCGCCTCATCGGCGAGCACGACTTGGCCACCTTTGGCCAGCCGCCGCAGGGCACGCGAACTGTACGCCGGGTGATGCGGGCGGTCTGGACGCAAAATGAGCGCACACTGCACTTTGAGATCGAGGCCGACGCATTTTTGTACCGGATGGTGCGCAGCATTGTGGGCACATTGATCAAGGTCGGGCGGGGCGAGTGGTCGATTGACGATTTTGCCGCCCGTTTCGCCGCCGCCGATCGCAGCCTGTCTGGCCCGACGGCGCCGGCGCACGGATTGTGTCTGCTGGCTGTGAATTATCGAGATTGACGAACTGAAAATTTGACCCGTCTTGCCGATGATGGATGGGTTAGGCACTAAAGGAGTACCGAGGTGAAGACGTTTGTTCTGAGACAAGAGGATATTCAACGCGAGTGGTTTGTGGTTGACGCGCAAGGTCAAACACTGGGACGCCTGGCGTCGCAAATTGCCCAGGTGCTGAGAGGCAAGAACAAGCCGACCTTTACGCCGTACCTGGACATGGGCGATTTTGTCGTTGTCATCAATGCCGACAAAATCCACGTAACCGGGCGCAAGATGGATCAAAAGATGTATTATCGTCACTCCGGGTATATGGGCGGTTTGAAGGAGCGCAACCTGCGCGAGCAGCTGCAGCGTCATCCGGAAGATGTGATCAAATTGGCCGTCAAGGGGATGCTGCCGCGCAACCGGCTTTCGCGCCAAATCATCAAAAAGCTCAAAGTCTATGCCGGGCCGGAGCATCCGCACCAGGCGCAACAGCCCAAGGTTATGAAAGTGTAAGGAGAGTTCGAGAATGGCTTATTATGAGGGTGTTGGGCGACGCAAAGTCGCAACAGCGCGCGTTCGTTTGTACACCGATGGCCAGGTTGGCGCCATCCAGGTCAACGATCGTTCCGCTGAAGAATATTTCTCTCGCTTTGGCGATATGAACACAGCACTGGAACCCCTCGAGGTGACCGGTCTGGCTGGCAAGTTCTTTGTCAGCGTGCATGTCCGCGGCGGGGGTGTTTCCGGGCAAACCGATGCGATTCGCCTGGGCGTGGCCCGCGCGCTGCTCAAGAGCGATCCTGAACTGCATATCGCGCTGCGCAAAGGCGGTTTTTTGACCCGCGATCCGCGCATCAAAGAGCGCAAAAAGCCGGGCCTCAAGCGCGCGCGTAAGGCTCCGCAGTATACCAAGCGTTAACATTGACGCGCGCCCGGCGCTCGAATCGATAAAAAAGCCCATGCCATCTTGATGGCATGGGCTTTTGGTGTTCTGTTGAGGCCGGTCAGGCCGCTAATTGAACATCAACTCACAAATGTCGGTGCGCGTGACGACGCCGACGATTTTTCCCCGTTCGACCACCGGAATGTGCGAGTATGATTTGAGCAGAAACAGCGACACAAGTCTGATCAAGGGCGCATTCGGCGGTACGCTGATCGTTCCCCGAATCATAATGTCGCGCACCGGCAAGCCGGCAACCTCGTGTGCGCGGTCTTCCAGGTACTCGAAATCTTGCATGTAATTCAGATTGTCGTGCAGTTCGGCATAGCTGGGCATCATACTTCGAAGCAGGTCTTCTTCGTTGACCATACCGACCAGGTGGCTTTGCTCGTCGACAACGGCCAGCGTCGTGACGCCATAGCGGCGAAAGGTATGGCTAAGCTCGCGCAAAGTGGCGGTTTCGGAGACACATTGTACTTCGGAACGCATAATGTCTTGAGCTTGCATTTGGGTGCTCCTGAATTGAGAAATGGGTCGGCTGCGAGTGGCAGGTCAGCTCGAAAGCACGTTTGCTCCCGATGCGATTTCCAGCATCTCTTCGGTAATCTTGCCCTGGCGAGCGTGGTGATAGGTGCGGTTGAGGTCGGCAGTGCGCTCGTCGATGTTGGACTTGGCCGCGTCCATCGCCTGCAGGCGCGCCCCCTGCTCGCTCACCATCGACTCGACTAGGCCCAGGTACAGTTGCAGCGCCAGATGTTCCAAGAGCAAAAATTCTTGCAGGAGGGCGGCATCGCTGCCCAGCAGGGGGAGCTGTTCTCGCTCCAGCGACAGCGGTTTCAGTTCCGGCGGCATCAGCCGCACCAGGCGCTGCTTGTAGCTGCCAAAAGAGATGAAATAGTTATAGATCAGGTAAAGTTGTTCCAGTTCCTCGCCCTGGTAAAGGTCTTGAATCTTGGTCCAGATGTCTCTGGTTTCGATGAACGAGACGGCGTGTGTCAGCGGGAAGCGATGCGCCCAGATCAGGTGGCATTGCCGCATCGTGCAATAGTGCTGGCGGGCAAACTCGCCCAGGGCGATCACGCTGACGTCCTGGCCCTCGTCCTGCCAGCGTTCGATGTATTGATCGGCGGCAGAGAACAAGACCGAGTTGAACGCGCCGCACAACCCGTGATCGGAGGCGACGACGATCAGCCCTACTTTTCCCTCCGGCTGCGTCTGCGGCCGCATGACGCGGCTGATCAGGTCGCTCGGATAGTTGACCGCCAGGTTGAGCTGTTCTTGTACGCAGGCCGCATAGCGCTGTGCGGCTTCCAGGCTGCCGCGCGCCTTGCGCCAGCGGATCGCCGACATGGCGCGCATCGAGCGGATCAGGTGATCGATGGTGTCCAGGTTGTGCAGCCGTGCTTGAATTTCACCCATGTCAGCCATCGGCCACAGACTCCTCGTTTGCCTGGCGCTTGAATGCAGTCAGGCAGTCTTGCACCGCCGGCGGCAGTTCGTCGCGGGCAGAACGCGACCACTGCCCACGTTCAAGTTCCTCCATCAGCGCTTTGTGGTGCGCCTCCATATAGCCGGACAAATACCCTTCAAAATCCGCAATCTGCTCGACAGGCAGTTCGTCCAGCAGGCCTTCGCTTGCCGCGTAAATGATCGCCACCTGCCGGGACAGCGCCAGCGGTCGGTACTGCGGCTGGCGGAGCACCTGGCGCACGCGCTGACCGCGTTCCAGTTTTTGCCGTGTGTCCGGGTCGAGTTCGGTGCCAAAGCGGGCAAAGATTTGCAGTTCGAGGTACTGCGAAAGGTCCAGCTTGAGATGACGCGATACGGCGCGCATGGCCCGGCTTTGCGCCGCTCCCCCGACGCGCGAAACGGACAGCCCCACGTCGATGGCCGGTTTGAGGTCTTGCTGAAAGAGCGATGGTGAGAGATAGATTTGTCCGTCGGTGATCGAGATCAGGTTGGTGGGAATATAGGCCGACATATTGCCGGCCTGGGTTTCGACGATGGGCAGGGCGGTGCTCGATCCGCCGCCGAGGGTGCTGTTCAGTTTGCCGGATCGTTCCAGCAGACGCGAGTGCAGGTAAAAAATGTCGCCCGGATACGCCTCGCGCCCCGGCGGGCGGCGCAGCAGCAGCGACAACTCCCGGTAGGCCATAGCATGCTTGCTCAGGTCGTCATAGACGACCAGCGCGTGGTCGCCGTTGTACATGCTTTCCTCGGCCAGGGCGCACCCGGCATAGGGGGCCAGGTAGAGCATCACCGCCGGTTCGTCGGCGCTGGCGACGATTACCGTGGTATAGTCCATCGCGCCGTTCTGGCGCAGTGTTTCGACCATCCGTGCGACGGCGCTCATCTTTTGGCCGATGCACACGTAAATGCAGCGCACGTCGCCGTGCCGTTGGTTGATCACCGTGTCGACGGCGATGGCCGTTTTGCCGATCTGCCGGTCGCCGATGATCAGTTCGCGCTGGCCGCGACCGAGCGGAATAACCGCGTCGATGGTTTTGATCCCGGTTTGCAGCGGCTCTTGCACCGGCTGCCGATCGATGACCATCGGCGCGTCGCTCTCGACCGGGCGGTAGCGGTCGGTCTTGATCGGTGCGCCGCCATCGAGCGGCTGGCCCAGCGCGTTGACCACCCGCCCGGTCAGCGCCGCTCCAACCGGCACCTCGACCACGCGCCCGGTGCTCTGCACCAGGTCGCCGGCCAGGATGCCTTCCTGCTGGCCCAGCAGCACGCAGCCGATGGTGTTTTCTTCCAGGCTAAGTGCCATACCATAGACGCCGTTTGGAAACAGCAGCAGCTCATCGACCATAGCCTCTTGCAGGCCGGAGACGATGGCGATGCCATCGCCAACGTGCTGCACAATGCCGACCTTTTTGGCCTCGACGCGAAAATGTCGCTCCTGGATCAACCGCTCCAGGCGGGAGACATTGTCTTCGGTGTGCAGCGATGCCTCCAGTTCCTGGGCCTGGATTTCGTAGCGATATTCCTGGGCCATAGCCTGGAAATCGGCCAGCGCACCGGACGTTTCCAGGGGGTTGTTGGGTTCGCTCATGCTATGCTTTGTTCCAATTCGCGGATGTATTGGGCGCGCAAACCGTCGAGCTGCCCTTCAAGGCTGCCGTCGATCATCGTGTCACCGAAACGCAAGGTCGCCCCGGCGACCAGCGCCGGATTGACCTTGTGCCGCACCTGCACCGGGTGGTCGGTCAACGCTTCGATTCTGGCCCTGACCCGCTCGATCTCGTCAGATTCTGCCGGCCCGGCGGTGACAAACTGGACGGTGATTGTCTCTTCGTCGATGCTGCCAAATCGCTCTCGATACGTGTCGGCAGCAAGGGCGTCGAGCCGGGCGACAAACTCGTGCAGCGCGGCCTGTTGAAAGCTGTCTCCGCCGGCCTCGCCGATCAGCCGTGCGCTGAGCGTGGTGATCAGGTTGCCCAGCTCCAGCCGGTGCTGGTGAACGGCCTGGCGACGCGCGTTCTCGATCTCGTCGTGGGCCTTGTTGCGCATCTGCTCGATTTCTTTTTGCGCCTGGGCGATGAACTGCTGTTTGGTCTTTTCCAGGTCTTCTTGGGCTTGCTGCTTCATCTGGATCACCAGTTCGTTGGCTTCGGACAGCTTGATCTCGTATTCCGCGTGCATGGCCTCGGCCTCTTGCTCGCGGCGCGCGGCCTCGTCGAGCGCACTGGTGACGCGCCTGGCCCGCTCGTCCAGCGCCTTGACCACCGGCTTGAAGAAAAAGCGGACCAGAATCAAAATCATCACCACAAAGTTGACGATCTGGAAAACCAGCGTACTCCAGTTGATGTCGATCATGGTTTCACCCCACAGTCATGATACCCTTGTCGGGACTATTCAACAGCGTGCAAGATAAACTCGCGCAGGGGGTTGGCGAACAGCAAGATCAGAATCACGGCCAACACGTAAATCGCCAGTGACTCGATCAGGGCCAGGGCGATCAAGACCAGGCGGTTGACCGCGTCGCTCGCTTCGGGCTGGCGGGCGATGGCGTTGAGTGCCTTGCTGGCAACCACCATCTGTCCGATGGCCGGCACCATGATCCCCACCACAATGCCGACGCCGGAAATCAGCACGGTCAACATGATAAATGCTTTGTCCCACGGAAATGTGGCCCAATCCATTTGAATCTCCTCCTCAGTTCCAATATTAATTGTGATGCGCTTCGACAGCGCCGGAAATGTAAACGACGGTTAGCAGCGAGAAAACATAGGCTTGAATGACGCCGGTAAAAATGCTAAACATCATCATCGGGATGGCGACAAACGGTCGCAGAATCAAGAACAGCACGGCGATGACGATCTCTTCGCCCAAAATGTTGCCGAACAAACGAAAGGTCAGCGACATGGTGCGCGCCAGTTCGCCGGCAATCTCGATGGGCAGCATGAAAAAGACCGGCTGCACATAGTGCTTGAAATGTCCCGCCAGCCCCTTGATGCGGATGCCGTAATAATGCACCGAGAAAAAAACGACGATGGCCAGCGCCAGCGGCGTGTTCAAATCTGTGGTCGGCGATTTGAGGCCGGGGATCAACCCGGCCAGGTTGCAGGCGGTGATGAACACCGCCAGCGTGCCCACAAAGGGCAAAAACAGGCGCGGCTGCTCCGGGATCATGTCGCGGATCAGGTTGTCGATGGATTCGACGAGCCACTCGAGCGCGTTTTGAAAGCGCGAAGGCCGCATCTTGAGGGTGCGCCCCAGCAGAATAAAGACCGCCGAAACGAGAGCCATCACGATCCAGGTATAAATCACCGTGCTGGTCAGTTGCACCGGCCCCCATTGAAAAACGATAGCCGGAACCAATTCTTTTTCGATTTCCATCTGACTTGCCTGCCGTTTCGACAATGAGACTCTTGTGCTACTTGATCGTCTCTTTGAACAAAATATGATACAAATTGTATAAGGCCAGGGCCACGCCGACAAAGAGCAGACTCACCGTCCACTCGACGCCGCCGCCGGTCAATTTGTCCAGATAGTGCCCCAGCAGCGCCCCACCGACGATTGGCAAGACCATACTCCAGCCCAACGAGGACAGCGTCGCCACCAGTTTCCAAAAAGTGCGATACGACCTCTTTTCCGGCGGCTCGTTTGCGCTCATCGAATCAAGTCCGGCGGCGCAGGCAGGCCGGTCAGCACGTGGGCCAGCATGGCGCGCATCTTGGTCAGCTCGATGTGCGCTTCAAAAGCCAGTGCGTCTGCCTCGGCCTGGCGCTCCAACAGTTTGATCGCCAGTGCCTGCAAGTCGCGGCCCGGCTCAGCGGCGGCAGTCAAGACCACCACCCGGTCGCGCTTGATCTCCAGCGTGCCGCCATAGAGCGCAATATAGTGTGGCGACTGGTTCTCAGGCGTGCGATACATCAAGATGCCGTTGACCAGCCGCGTGATATAGGGCGTGTGTCCTGGCAGCACGCCGCGCCACCCGTCTTGCTGCTGGAAGCGCAGCGACGTGACCGGGGTGTCCAGCACGATCCGGTCGGGGGTGAGCACCACCAATTGCATAACCGGCTTGCTTTCCGACATTTCAAACCTAGGCCAGTGCGCGTGCTTTTTGGACGACATCGTCGATGTCGCCGGCCATGTAAAAGGCCGATTCGGGCAGGTCATCGTGCCGCCCCTCGACGATTTCTCCAAAACCGCGAATGGTTTCTTCCAATGGCACAAACTTGCCCTCGATGCCGGTAAATTCTTCACCGACAAAAAAGGGCTGGGTCAAAAAGCGCTGGATGCGCCGCGCGCGCTTGACCATCAGGCGATCTTCTTGGGCCAGTTCTTCTACACCGAGGATGGCGATCACGTCGCGCAGTTCTTTATAGCGCGACAAAATCTCCCTGACCCGCATGGCCACCTGGTAATGTTCTTTGCCCACCAGGTAGGGATCGAGGATGCGCGACGAGGAATCGAGCGGCTCGACGGCAGGGTAAAACCCCTGGCTGGCCAGGGTGCGCGAGAGGACGACGGTCGCGTCGAGGTGAGAGAATGTGGCCGCCGGCGCGGGGTCGGTCAGATCATCGGCGGGCACGTAAATGGCCTGCACCGAGGTGATCGCGCCGCGATTGGTCGAGACGATGCGCTCCTGGAGCTTGCCCATCTCGCTGATCAAGGTAGGCTGGTAGCCGACGGCGCTGGGCAGCCGGCCCAACAGCGCCGAAACCTCCGAGCCGGCCTGCACATAGCGAAACACGTTGTCGATGAACAGCAGCACGTCGCGTCCCTCGACATCGCGAAAGTACTCGGCCATAGTCAGAGCGGTGAGCGCAGCGCGAAAGCGTGCGCCGGGCGGTTCGTTCATCTGCCCGAAAATGAGCACTGCATCGTCGATCACACCGGATCGCTGCATTTCCAGGTACAGGTCGTTGCCCTCGCGGGTGCGTTCGCCCACGCCGGCAAAGACCGAGATGCCCCGGTGCTCGGTCGAGGTGTGGCGGATCAGCTCCATGATCAAAAAAGTCTTGCCCACGCCCGCGCCGCCCAGCAGCCCCACCTTGCCGCCGCGTACGTACGGGGCCAGCAGATCGATCACCTTGAGTCCGGTGACAAAAATTTCGATGGCCGGGCTTTGCGCGGTAAAAGCGGGCGGCGGGCGATGGATAGGGGTCTGGCTGACATCACCCAGTTCGTCCAGCCCGTCGATGGTGCGCCCCAACGCATCAAACATGCGTCCGCGTATGCCCGGCCCCACCGGTACGGTGATCTGCGTGCCGGTGTCGATCACGCGCATCCCGCGCGTCAATCCAACCGTCGAACTCATCACGATGCCGCGCACGGTGCGCTGATCGAGGTGCTCGTGGACCTCGACGATGCGCTCACCCGTCGGGGTAGCGATAGTGAGTGCGCCCAACACGGGCGGCAGATCGCCGCTGCTGAACCGGACGTCGATGACCGGGCCGATGATTCGACTGATACGCCCTTGATTCATTTGAATATTCACCGCCGGATGGAAGCCATCCGCCCAAATCCCAAATTGCCCATACACAAAACGCTCATCGTGGACGAGGTCACACGACGAGCTGGTTTTGTCAGTCTATATAGTCCTTGAAATGACTCGACGGAAATCGCCTCGGCGAGAATCGCCGAGTCATCCGGCGTCTTTATAGATAGTATAAGTGTAAATAAATACGTCTGGCAAAGCTTGTTGATTTGTTTTGCGCTGGCCGCTATTGTCATTTTTCTGCACCGTAACTGTCGCCTGATTGACCGGCGCGGCAGCGGATTTCTCGTTTTTAGAACGTCGGCGGGAACGCCGCCTGGGGCGTCCTGAAGATTGTGGATTGCTCATGCGAGATTCCTGTCCTGCAAGTTTATTGTTCAACCTCGTCGCGCGCCAATCGCCGCTTGTAGCGATAAGTGATCCGCCCGCGATCCAGGTCATAAGGCGACATTTCCAGCCGTACCCGGTCGCCGAGTAGAATCTTGATGTAATAGCGACGCATTTTGCCCGCCGGGTAAGCCAGGATCACGTGCCCGTTATCTAACTCGACGCGGAATTGGGTGCCGGGCAGCGTCTCGACAACTGTGCCTTCGACTTCGAGCTTGTCCTTGCTGCTCGTCGGTTCTCTAGATTTAGCCATGCACATCCTTTCGTGGCCTGGTAGCATTCTGACAAGAAAACTCGGTTCTCAGAGTGCGACAACCGAGTCAAATACCTCTATAGCCGATATTATAGACCAACGATTGAGGTTTGTCAAACATTTCCGAGTGTATGAGGCCGGTTCTTTGATTGAGCCTGTCGAAATCAAAGAACCGGCCCAAGAACGCCCCAGAACATATTTCAAGGTTTGCGACCGGATTTGAACCAGTGTACAATACGCCCATTCAAACACCTGGACAGGAGAAACGATGAACGTACATCTGGCTTATGGAAGAAATGGCCTGGACGTGGCCCTGCCTGCCAATGCCCAAATCACCGTCATCGAGCCGCGTTTCGTCCCCGGCCTGCCCGACGAGACCGGGGCCATGCGCGAGGCGCTGCGCCAGCCCATCGACAGCCCGCCGCTTTCGGCGCTGGTCTCGCCGGGAAAAACAGTCGCCATCGTATTCAGCGACCTGACCCGCCCGCAGCCGCGCGAGCGCATGCTGCCCCTGCTGCTCGATGAACTCGCGGCGTGCGGTGTAGCCGCCCAAGACGTTTTGCTGATCAACGCGCTGGGCACGCATCGCCCCAGCACCGACGCCGAACTGCGCGCCATGCTCGGCGATGCCATCGTCGACGGCTACCGCATCGTCCAGCACGATGCAACCGACAAGGCGGCGATGGTCAACCTGGGCCGGTCGAGCTATGGGCACGAGGTGTGGATCAACCGCGCCTACCTGGATGCTGATGTCAAAATCCTGACCGGGTTCATCGAACCGCACATCTTTGCCGGGTTCAGCGGCGGGCCGAAAGCTGTGCTGCCCGGCGTCGCCGGGATGGAGATCATCCTCGACAACCACAATGGGCCGATGCTTTCCGCGCCAACGGCGACATGGGGCGTCACCCACGGCAACGCGATCTGGGAAGAAATGCTCGAGGTGGCCCAAATGACCCGCCCCGATTTTCTGTTCAACGTCACCCTCAACCGCAACAAGGAAATCGCCGGCGTGTTTGCCGGCGACCTGATCGCGGCGCACCGGGCCGGGATCGAGCGGGTCAAGGCGGCGGCGCTGATCCCTGTCGATGCGCCTTTTGACGTGGTACTGACCACCAACTCGGGCTATCCGCTCGACCTCAACCTCTACCAGTCGGTCAAGGGCATCTCGGCGGCGGCGCAGGTGACGCGACCCGGCGGAGCCATCCTCATCGCCAGCGAATGCTGGGACGGTGTGCCCGAGTTCGGCAATTACAAAAAGCTGCTCCAGGAGGCCGCCTCGCCGCAGGCCCTGCTCGACCGCGTACTCGCGCCCGGTTTTCGCATGCACGACCAGTGGGAGGCTTTCCTGCATGCCAAACTCTGCCTGCACGCCGACGTTTACGTCTATGCCGGCGGTCTCAGCGACGACGACATTCGCATGGCGATGATGACGCCTTGTCACAACATCGAGGCGACGTTGAACGACCTGATCGCCCGTTACGGTCCATGTATGTGTGTGATGCCCGAAGGGCCGATGACGAGATCGGAAGAGCACACGTCTGAACTCCAGTCACCGCTCATTAT